>NZ_LZII01000001.1:0-1530 GCF_001667425.1 Mycobacterium sp. 852002-51613_SCH5001154
TGGCCCGGGCGGCAGCGGCGGCCCGGGCGGTCCGGCGCTGATGATCCAGGCGAAGGCGATCGCCGCGATGGTGCCCGCCGCGCCGATCAGCGCGCCCGCCACCCCGACGCCGACCACCACGCCGGTGGAGTGGCGGCGAGGCTCACTTGGGGGACGGGCGGCCGGCGGCACGGGTGTTTGGGCGTCGATGTCGTCGTTTGTGGTCATGGCACCGGACGGTAGGAGTCGGAACTGAAGTAGACCTGAAGAAACTGGTGTCCCGTGAGTCACTTCTGTCACCAGCGAAGGTGAGCGACGTTGTGCCCGCCTCACAGCGACATCGCTAGGACTCCGCCCCGCGGAGCGGGCTTGTCGCTCTGAGGTGGGCACTTCGTCGCATCCCTGGGTTCTGCGATTGATGGGGCTCCGGTGACGGAAGGGTCCGGGGGACCGCTTCAGCTTGGTTTCAGAACCGGCGCCGACAATGGGAGGCATGACGAACAGCTCCCGGGTCGCCGCCGGCCGGTTCAGCGTCGGCGCGCCCCGGGTCCTGGTGGTCGAAGACTCCGAGACGATTCGCGAAATGGTCAGCGAGGCGCTCACCGACGTCGGCTACCACACCGTCGGGCGTTGTGACGGCGACGGGCTCGAGGAGGCGCTGGACGGGCTGCGGCCGGACCTGGTGGTCCTCGACGTCATGCTGCCGGGGCGCGATGGATTCGACCTCATCGGCGTCATTCGCGACTGGGGCGATGTCGGGATCGTCCTGATCACGGCCCGCGACGGCCTGGAAGATCGGCTGCGCGGCCTGGACGGCGGGGCCGATGACTACGTGATCAAACCGTTCGAGCTGGCCGAACTGGTGTCACGGGTCGGCGCGGTGTTGCGCCGGCGCGGACGGCTGCCGCAAATCGTTCAGATCGGCGACCTGATGCTCGACGCCGACGCCGGCGTGGCCGCGCGCGCTGGTCGTCGCCTCGACCTGACGGCAACCGAGTTGCGGCTGCTGGCCTTTCTCGTGGAGCAGCGCGGGCGCATCGTCAGTGCCGGCCAAATCCTGAACGCCGTGTGGGGGTACGACGCCTACGACCCCAACCTGGTCCAGGTGCACGTGAGCGGTTTGCGGCGCAAGCTCGAAGCCCACGGGCCGCGGATACTGCACACCGTGCGCGGCATCGGCTACCGGCTGCAACCCCAGCGATCATGACGACTCGGACTCCCTCCCTGCAGCGCCGGGTGGCGCTGGTGGTGGTGGCGTTGCTGACCCTGCTATTGGTGGTGCTCGGTGTCACCGTCGACGTCAGCCTGGGCGTCCTCGCCCGCAGGAACCTGCACGATCGGCTGCTCGCGGCGGCGTCGCGCGCCGAGACGCTGGACGCCGCGCGCACCTCGCCCGAGCTGTTGGCCGCCGAACTGAACGGCGGCGGCGTGCGCGCGCTGCTGGTCACCGCCGACGGCGCCACCTACGGCGATCGCGGCATCAGTCCCGACACCGTCGCCGGGCCCGTGGTCCCGCCGCCCTTTCCGCCCGCACCACCCTTTGCGCCACCG
>NZ_LZII01000002.1:0-67696 GCF_001667425.1 Mycobacterium sp. 852002-51613_SCH5001154
CCAAACGCCGCCGCACCCGCGCCCAAGACCGCGCCTCCCGGGTAGCCACCGAACGCCGCAACAACCACCAAGCCCGCATGGCCCGGCGAGCCGAATCGGTGAGCTCCAGCGGGCCGGCCCCACCCGCCAGCGATGACGATCCGCCACCCTTCTAGCTGATAGGAGGAAGCACACCCATCTGAATCAGCACGTTCGCCATGTCGAAATAGACCTTCTCGCATAGCAGTCGATCGCCGTCGAATTCGAAGATGCCGACTATCGGAATCTCGATGCGGCGACCGGTTGGTGGGATGCCCGCCCATTCGCCGTCATGGGTTCCCGTGATCAGCCCTTCGCCGAATATCGCGTCGTCGGTATGGCGCATCCTGCCGAACTCGGCGTGCAGGTCTGGGAGGCCAACCATGAGGCCTTGCAGCAGCTCCCGGACGGCATCCTCACCGTCGCTCGGAACGCCGTTCACCTCGTAGCGTGGCTGCGCGAAGGTGGCGATTGTCGCCTCGACGTCGTGGCGGTTTTCCGCCTCGGCATGCTGATTGACGATTGCCTCGCGGCGCTGGCGAAGGCTGGTGATGTCGTCGACCGCTGTCATTACGGGGCCTCCTCGATGCCTCGACGAATCCCCCGGTAGGGCGTCACTGTAGAACACCCCTGCGCCACACGGGCGGCTTTGCTCCGCGACGCCCTTTTCTGGGATCGGTAGCGAACAGGCCGGTATCTGCTGATTCGCGTAGTCCACTTCCCCCGTGACGGGGTCGGCGCGAGCGGATACTGATCGCAGAGCGTCGAGGAAAGGCGCGAGGCAATGTCGAACAATCAAAAGCTCAGGAAGGTCATTACCGGGACGCTGCTGTCCGGCGGCGTGGCGCTGGCGGGTCTGGGCCTGTCCGCCGGTACGGCCCAGGCGGAGCGCGGTATTGCGCCGCAAGTGATCGGCCCCCTGCCCCTGGACAACTTCACGGTCCCGCACGACTGGTGCCCGGGGCAGCCGTTGCCGATGCCCGATGTCCGATGGGATATGGGCGTCTGCCATCACTGGTACTGGGTCCCCGTCGGGGGGATGGGCAACGTCGGCCAGTTCGTGTGGGAGGGCGACGCTCCCCGCCGGCCGCTGGGTCCGCCACCTTGCTACGGAGCACCCATCTGCTTGCCCGGCCTGTAGCGGAAACTTCCGGGCCGCGTGAGCAGCCCGCGATCGGGTAGCCCGCGGCTATGGACATCACCGTGACGTTCGTGGGCAACGCGACCACCTTGATCGCGGCGGGCGGGCTGACGCTGCTGACCGATCCCAACTTCCTGCACCGGGGGCAACTCGCCTACCTCGGTCACGGGCTGGTATCCAAGCGACTCAGGGAACCGGCGTTGCGTATCGACGAACTACCGCCGATCGACGCCGTCGTGCTCTCCCACATGCACGGCGATCACTGGGACCGCGTGTCGCAGAAAGGCCTCGACCACGACCTCCCGGTGGTCACCACCCCGCACGCCGCCAAACGGCTGCAGCACCGGGGCTTCGCGAACGCGAGTGGGCTGTCGACGTGGGAACAGCACAAGATCACCAAGGGCGCCACCACCGTCACCATGACGTCGCTGCCGGGCCGACACGCCCCGGGGTGGAGCCAGCGGCTGTTGCCGCCGGTGATGGGCACCATGCTGGAATTCGCCGCCGCCGACGGATCACTCCGGCGCCGGCTCTACATCTCCGGCGACACCCTGCTCATCGAGGACCTCAAAGAGATCCCGGCGCGGTTCGACTCCATCGAGGTCGGCGTGTTGCACCTCGGCGGCACCCGGCTGCCGGCCGGCCCGCGGCTTCCCTTCGGGCTGACCGTAACCATGGACGGCCGCCAGGGCGCGGGATTGGTGTCGATGCTGGACCTGCCGAAGGCCATTCCGGTGCATTTCGACGACTACGGCGTCTTCGCTTCGCCGCTGGCCGAATTCACGCGGGAGATGCAGCGCCGCGACATGGCCGATCGGATCATCGAGGTGCCCCGCGGCGCGTCGGTGACCGTCTAGAGGGTCCGTCGGCGCCGGTTTTCGAGGTGCCGAAGCCGACTAATACTTTGGCTACCCTAAGGTCGCCGGTATATCGTTCTCACGGTCCGGAACTCGACGGGAAGGATGCGCGCAGCACCTTGGGGGGGTGAATGCCTAATGTTTCCGGTCTCTTTGCAACTTGGTAATCGAAATTTTCCGGCCGCGTACCCGGCATAGACAATGTGAGATGTGATGGACTTATTCGCGCCACCCGAGGTCACCTCGACGCTAATCCATTCCGGTCCCGGGGCGGGTTCGCTGATCGAGGCCGCTGGCGCGTGGCAGAATTTGGGCGTCGAGTTGGAAAACTCGGTTGCCGTGTACGCGTCCGCATTGTCGTCGTTGATCGATTCGTGGGACGGCCCGTCCTCGATGGCGATGCTGCAGGCCGTACAGCCCTATCTCATCTGGCTGCGCACCACCGCGCAACAAGCCCAGCAAATGGCCACCTCGGCAGAGTCCGCCGCGGTGGCATTCACCACCGTGCGCTCGGCGGTGGTGCACCCCTCGGTCGTCGCCGCCAACCGGACCCGGCTGGCGCAGTTGCTGGCCACCAACCGGTTCGGGCAGAACACCGCCGCGATCGCCGCGACCCAGGACGAATACCAGACCATGTGGGCGAACAATTCCGCGGCGATGACCCGATACCAGGCGGCGTCGTCGCAAGCGACCACGTCGTTGTCGCAATTCAATTCGCCGCTCGCCATCACGAACCCGACGGGCACGCTCAACCAAAACGCCGCGGTGTCTAATGCTTCCTTGCTCAGCTCGGCCTCCAGCACGGGGAACATCATCGACTCGCTCGGCGTCACCCCCTTCGACCCCAACGCCGGTTGGTTCAGCTACTTCAGCACCTGGGGCAACCAGTTCATCTCGTCCGGGTTCCCGATCAACCTGCTCAGCTACCTGGCGCAGAACACCTCGGCCCAGGCGCTGCAGGGTGTGGGCAGCGACATCGGCCTGGGGCTCTCGGAGGGCGAGGGGGCGCTGGCGTCGTCGGTGACCAGGCTGGCCAGTGCGTTGCAAGCCGCACCCGGGGGCGCGGCCGCGGGTGCGATGGGGGTCGGTGTTTCGCTGGGCAAGCTGACCGCGCCGCCCGCGGTGGTGGGCCTGCTACCGGCGACGCAGACGCCGGTGCAACTCGCATCGTCGGTGTCGCCACTGTCGGCCGACGCCGGGCTCACCGGCATGCCGCTCATGCCCATGATGGCGCCGGCAACCAACTCCGCGGGCAGTGGTTGGCGCAAGCGCAAGCAACAGAAGTTTGAGGACCTTGAATACGGGGCGGAACTCCCGAAGAAGGTGATTCACCGACCGCCAAGCGGGGGATGAGAGCCAATGACGCCTCCCCACTCCGGAAGTCGATTCTCGCCGCCGGATAGGTTAATCGCGGCCCAAAATCCCTGTTGCGCAAGCAAAGTAGTCCCGCGCACCCTATTGCGTTGGACGAGACATGATTGATTTCGGGCTGCTGCCGCCCGAGATCACTTCGGCGCTGATCCACTCCGGACCCGGCGCCTGGTCAATGATCGAAGCGGCCGGCGCCTGGCAGGAGCTCAGCGCCGAACTGGAGGCGGCCGCAAGCAGCTATACCGAAGAGCTGGCGTCGCTGGCGGGGACGTGGCAGGGCCCGTCCTCGGTGGCGATGGCCCAGGCCTTCGAGCCCTACCTGGCCTGGTTGCGGACCACCGCGGCGCAATGCCAGGAAATCGCCGCATCGGTGGAGACCGTCACGGCCGCATTCGAATTGACGCATTGGACGGTGGTGCATCCCTCCGTCGTCGCAGCCAACCGGGCGCGGCTGGCGTTGTTGCTGGCCACCAACTTCTTCGGCATCAACGCTCCGGCCATCGCCGAGACCGAAGCCGAGTACAACGCCATGTGGGTCAACAACTCGGCGGCGATGTATCGCTACGGCGCAACCTCGCTGAACGCCGTCAAGCTCTCCCCACTCTCGTCCCCGCCGCCCGTCGCCAACCCCTCGGGCGTCTCCACCCAGGCCTCGCTGGTGCCGGCCGCCAACGCGCTGGCAAGCTCTCAGACGTCCACGGGGTCGATCATCGACGCGCTCGGCGTCACCCCCTTCGACCCCAACAAGGGCTGGTTCGGGTACACCAGCATCTGGGGTTGGCAGTTCATCGCCGGCGGATTCCCCGTCAACCTGCTCAGCTACCTGGCGCAGCTCAATGCGGCCCAAGCGCTTTCAGGTGTCAGCGCCGACATCGGACAGGGCCTGGCGGAGGGCGGGGCCGCCCTGGCGTCGGCGGATGCAAGCCTGGTGAACGCCCTGGGTTCGGGGGCGCTGGCGCCCCGGGGCGCGCTGGGCGTTTCCGTGCTGGTGGGCAAGCTGAGCATGCCGCCGGCGACGGTGGGGATGCTGCCCGGCGCGCAGCCGCCGGTGCAGCTCGCCTCGGCGGTGTCCGCGCTTCCGCCGGGGGCGGGGCAGACCCCCGCCATGCCGGTGGCGCCGATGCGGCCGCCGGTGGGCGGCAAGGGTGGCCGGGGCGACGGGCGCGACTACGAGGACATCGAAATCGGCGCGGAGCTGCCCGGCACCGTTATGAAACGACCGCCGTCAGCGGGATAGCTTGTCCGCCAAGGCATCCCGGCCATCCGGTTTTCGCGGGCCGGGTTCGTCCTCGGCGAGGGTGAAATAGCTTTCCTCCTCCTGAAGGAAATGCAGGCGTAGCAGGGCATGCAACCCGTAGAGGCAGGCGAGCAGGTCGTCGAGCTGGTCGGGGCCGATCGCCCCCCTGCTCTGGGCCAAGGCCAGATGGGCGCCGATCCGGTCGGAGAGCCGCTGGATCTCCGCGTGGGTGCGGCTCATCGGGGCGGTCGCTTCGCTGGTGCCCAGCGGGTGGGCCAGCGCGGGATAAAGCTGCGTCTCCTCGGCTTGCTCGTGCGGGATGATGCGCTCGGTGAGCACGGCGTGCGCGCGGCCGATCGCCTCCAGCGCCGACTGGTCGGGCGCGGCGGCCAACCGGTCGGCGGCGTCGCGCAACAGATCCACGGCGTCGCGCAGCTCGTCATGCTCGGCGTCGAAGCGCCGCAACAGCTGCTCGGTCGACGCGGGGAGATCGACCTCGATGTCCGGGTCGCCGCGCAGGGCGCGCAGCGCGTTGAGAATCACGGCGACGTCGATGCCCTCCTGCACCAGCGCGCCGACGGCCGGTGGGAGCCAACCGATGGCGGCGACGGCCATCGCCGCCAGCGACAGGACCATGCCGGTGACCGCGCTCTGCACGGCGATGCGTCGCGACCAGCGGGCGATGTCCATCGCGTCGGCGAGCCGCTCCAGCCGATCGGTGGTCAACACGATGCCGGCGGCCTCCGAGGACGCGGTGGCACCGCGGGCGCCCATCGCGACGCCGACCGTGGCCGCAGCCAACGCCGGTGCGTCGTTGACCCCGTCGCCGACCATCACGGTCACCGCACGGTCCCGTTCCGCGCGCACGGCCGCCACCTTGTCGGCCGGGCTTTGTTCCGCGTACACCTCGTCCAAACCCAGGACGGCGGCGACCTCGCGGGCGGGTTCGGCGCGGTCTCCGGTCAGCATGACCAATCGGTTCAGCCCGGCTTCGCGTAACCGGCGCAGCGTTCGCGGCGCATGGCGACGCAGCGGGTCGCGCAGCAACACCGCGCCCGTGGGCCGCCCGTCGGCGCAGACCCAGGCGATCGCGGCGCCGTCGAGCAGGGCGCGATTGACCACCGCGCGGGCCCATTCCGCGGTCGCGGTGTCGTGCGAGAGTTTGCCGACGTGGACCCGCCGGCCGTCCAGGGTTGCGGTGACACCCCGGCCCGGTTCCTCGACCACCTCGGTGGGCAGCGACAGCCGCAGACCGCGGGCCCGCGCCGCGGTGACGATCGCCTCGGCCAGCACGTGCGGAGACATCTGATCGACCGAGGCGGCCAGGCGCAGGATCTCGAGCGCATCGCGGCCGGGCGCGGCCGCGACGTCGATGACGACGGGCTGCCCCATGGTCAGGGTGCCGGTTTTGTCCATCACCAAAGTCGTTGCGTGGCCCAGGTTTTCCAGAGCGCCACCGCTGCGGATGACCACGCCGCGCCGCGACGCCCGCGACAGCCCGGACACGATCGCGACCGGCGCCGCGAGCAACAGCGGGCATGGCGTCGCCACCACCAGCACCGCCACCGCCCGCACCGGTGACCCGCTGGCGAACCAGGCCGCCCCGGCCACCAACAGCGTCAACGGCAAGAACCACGCCGCGTACCGGTCGGCCAGCCGTACCACCGGCGCGTTCTCCGCCCCGGCCTCCGCGGCCAGGCGGACGATCTGCGCGTAGGTGCTGGCGGCGGCGGTGGCGGTGGCGTGAATCTCAAAGGCGCTGCCCGCGTTGACAACCCCGCTGCGCACCGGCTCGCCCACGCCGCGCTCCACCTGCAGGGGTTCGCCGGTCAGGACCGATTCGTCCAGCACCGCGACAGGGCCGGAAATGTGCCCGTCGACGGGCACCACTTCACCCGGGCCCACCACGAGCAGATCGTCGACCGCCACCTCGTCCAGCGCGATCACGTCCACCGCCGACCCGACGCGACGGCGCGCGAATCGCGGCGCGTGTTCCAGCAGCGCCCGCAGATCGTGGGACGCGCGGCGCTCGGCCGCCGCCTCCAGCGCCCGCCCACCGGACAGCATGACCGCGATCAGCGCGCCCGCGAGATACTCACCCACCAGCAGCGTGCCTACCAGCGACAAAACGGCGATCAGATCGACCCCGAATCGACCCCGGCGCAGTGCGGCCAGCACCCACACCACCGCGGGGAGCAACGCCACCACCGTGCCCGCGATCCAGCAGCCGTCGGCCACCCGCGGCGCCCCGGCAAGCCAGGCGATCCCCCCGGCCGCCAACGCGACGACGGTGACCACGGCAAGGATCGGCTCGACCCACTGAGCGGGCCGCAACCAGCCCCGGCGTCCCATAGCGCCCATGCCTGCCAGCGTGGTCCCGCATTCCCGAATGGGCTAGGGCCGGATGGACGCGGATTGAGGACTCAGGTCACTAGAAGGCCGGCCGCCCGCTGGCGAGCATGGAGGCGTGACTGAGATATCAACGCCGGGATCCATCCCGATCTCCACCATCACCGGTGACCCCGTGGCCCGCGTCCCCGCCGACGCCACGATCGCCGACGCCGCCAGGGCCATGGTGACCTGCGACGTGGGAGCCGTCGTGATCGGCGACGAGGCACGGCCGGTCGCGCTGGTGAGCGAGCGCGACATCGTGCGGGCCGTAGCCGCCGGGCGAAACCTCGCCACCGCACCGGTCTCCGACGTGGCCAGCACCAAACTGGTGTGGTGTGACGCCGAAGTGTCGGTCGACCAGGTCGCCGCCCGGATGATGGACCGCTACATCCGCCACGTGCTGGTGGAGCGCGACGGTGCGCTGGTCGGCATCGTGTCGGCGCGCGACCTGCTGGGCGTCTACACGGATTTCGATTCTTGAAATACCGGGCGGTGGCCGCGTTGGTCGGCGGGAGCCTGGCCGGACTGACGGGGTGGGATCTGCTGCAGCGCCGGCACACCATCCTGCGCAACTTCCCGATCATCGGGCACCTGCGGTTCCTGCTGGAAGCCGTCGGCCCGGAACTGCGCCAGTACATCGTGACGGACAACGACGCGGAGCGGCCGTTCAGCCGCGACCAGCGCCGCTGGGTGTACACGTCCTCGAAGCTGGCCAACCGGTACTTCGGCTTCGGCACCGACAACGATCTGGAACGGGTGCACAACTATCCGATCATCAAGCACGCGGCGTTCCCCGTCGCGGCGCCGGCGGGCGAACCCGAGCACCCCGACCCGGCGGTGCCGTTGCCGGCGGCAAAGGTGCTCGGCGGCGCGCGGGGGCGCGCCAAAGCCTTCCGCCCGTCGTCGGTGGTCAACATCTCCGGGATGAGCTTCGGCGCGCTCGGCGGCGCGGCCATCACCGCCCTGAACAAGGGCGCGGCCCTCGCCGGCGCCCTGCACACCACCGGCGAGGGCGGGGTGTCGCCGTATCACCTGGGTGGCGGCGACCTGGTCTGGCAGATCGGCACCGGCTACTTCGGTTGCCGCGACGACGACGGCCGCTTCAGCCTGCCCCGGCTGATCGATCGGGTGGCGGCCACGCCGGCGATCCGCGCCATCGAGATCAAGCTCAGCCAAGGCGCCAAGCCGGGCCTGGGCGGCGTGTTGCCGGGCGCCAAGGTCACCCCCGAGATCGCCGCCATCCGCGGCGTTCCGGTCGGGGTGGACTGCAGGAGCCCGGCCGGCCATTCCGCGTTCCGTGACGTCGACGGGCTGTTGGAGCTGGTGGAGACCATCGCCGCCGAGACGGGCCTGCCGGTCGGCATCAAATCGGCGGTCGGGGAGGAACGGTTCTGGTGTGACCTGGCCGCGCGCATGGCCCGCACCGGGACGGGCGTCGACTTCGTGACCGTCGACGGCGGGGAGGGCGGCACCGGCGCCGCCCCGCTGGTCTTCAGCGACCACGTCGCCCTGCCCTTCAAATGGGCGCAGCCCCGGGTCTACCGGGCCTTCGCCGAGCACGGGCTGCACCACGATGTGGTGTTCGTCGGGTCGGGCAAGCTGGGCATCCCGGAGAACGCGCTGCTGGCGCTGGCCACCGGCTGCGACATGATCAACGTCGGCCGAACGGCCATGTTCTCCATCGGCTGCATTCAGGCCCAGCGCTGCCACACCGGCCGCTGCCCGTCGGGCGTGGCCACGCAGTCGCCGTGGCTGCAGCACGGCCTCGACCCGGACCTGAAGTCGGTGCGCTGCGCCAACTACCTCGCCACCCTGCGCTTCGAGTTGCTGCAGCTGGCCCGCACCTGCGGCTACGTCCACCCGGCGCTGGTGCCGCTGGAAGCCATCGAACTTCTCGACATCGACATGAAGACGGTGCGGGTCAACGAATTGTTGGGCTACCAGCCCGACTGGGGACTGCCGAGCCGGGCGGACATCGAGGCGATCACGGCCGTGATGCCCGGTGGCGCAAGATGAGCTTGCGGATCTCGCTGACCCACAGGACCGTGCTGGCCATGGCCCCGCACACCAGCCACTGGCTCGGGGACAGCGGCGTGGTGGTGAAGGCGGTGTTGAGAACCGGCAGCTGAACAACGGCCACCTGCAGCAGCGCCGATAACCCGATCGCCGCCCACAACCAGCCGTTGGCGAAAAACCGGTGGAAGGCGGTCCGGGTCTCGGAACGGGCGTTGATGGTGTTGATCAGCTGGGCGATCACCAGCACGGTGAAGCCCGCGGTGCGGGCGGTGTCCAGGGACGACGGCAGGGGTCCGCCGGGCGCGTAGAGGTGGATCGTGACGAGCGTCGCGGCCGCCACCGCCGCGCCGATCACGACGATGTTGTTCCACATCCGGGCGTCGATGACCCGATCCGAGGCCGTGCGCGGCGGCCGGCTCATGACGTCTTCGGTGTGCGGGTCCACGCCCAGCGCCAGGGCAGGCGCGCCGTCGGTCAGCAGGTTGATCCACAGGATCTGCGTGGCCAGTAGCGGCAGCGCGACGGTGTGGCCCTGCGACAGGCCGATCGCCCCGGCCAGCACGACGCCGAAGAAGACCGTGAAGATTTCACCCATGTTGGAGGACAGCAGGTAGCGCAGGGTCTTCTTGATGTTCGAGAAGATGCCCCGGCCCTCGCGAATGGCCTGGACGATGGTCGCGAAGTTGTCGTCGGCGAGGATCATGTTCGCTGCTTCTCTGGCAACCTCGGTACCGGTGCGGCCCATGGCGATACCGATGTCGGCCGCCTTCAGCGCGGGCGCGTCGTTGATACCCTCCCCGGTCACGGCGACGATCTCGTGGTCGGCCTGCAGCGCGTCGATGATGCGCTGTTTGTCCGCCGGATCGACCTGGGTGTACTGCGAGTGCAGGCGCACCGTTTCCCGCAGCTGCTCGTCATCCAGCGTGGCGAGTTCAGCGCCGGACACAGCCGACTCGCCGTCTTCGATACCCAGCTTCCGGGCGATGCGCGCCGCCACCCGGGGATGGTCGCCGGTGATCATCACGACCCTCACCCCGGCGCGGCGCGCCTCGGCGATCGCCGCCGCCGCCTCCGGTCGGGGTGGATCCGTGATCCCCACCATGCCCAGGTACACCAGGTGCCCTCCGGACCGGCAGGCGACCGCGACGGTGTGCAGGGCGTCGAGCGCCAGCCGCTCGGCATCGCTTCGGATCGCGGCCCTTGTCGCGTCGTCGAGCCGAGCCAGCCGATCGCCGGCCTTTAGGTGCGTGCAGTGGCCGAGCACCTCGTCGGGCTCGCCCGTCGTCACGTCGGCCGGAGTCGGGCGGGGTCCGTCGCCGAGCTTCCGTCGGGCCACCAGGAAGGCCGCGGCGAGGGGATCGCCGCGGATCGTCCACCGACCGTCGTGCGCGTCGAGGGTGGCATTACAGGCGGCGGCGGCGCCCCCGTCGAGCACCAGGGCGGCCTGGCGCCGCAGGTCGTCGCCCTCGGGCAGCGCCGACCCGCCCCGCTCGAGGCGACCCTCGGGCAGGTACCCGGCGCCGGTGACTTTCACCTCGCCGAGTGGGGTGACGACCCGCACGATCGTCATCTCCCCGGTGGTGAGCGTGCCCGTCTTGCCCGAGCACACCACCGACGCCGACCCCAGGGTTTCGGCGGACGCCAGCTCCTTGACGACGGCGTTCTGGCCCGCCATTCGCCGCATGCCCAGCGCGAGTACGACCGACATGATGGCGGGCAAGCCTTCCGGCACGGCCGCCACGGCCAGCGATACGCCCAGGAGCGCCGCCGTCACCACGTCGTGGGCGCTGTGAATGCCGAAGACCAGGAGAATGGTCGCGATCACCACGACGGCGATCACCAGCACCGCGATCCCCAGCAGCCGGCTGGCCCGGGCGACCTCACGTTGCAACGGTGTCGGCTCATGGTCGGCGAGGCGTACCAGGCCGGCGATCTGACCGGTCTGGGTCGCCATGCCCGTGGCGGTCACCACCGCCCGCCCGACGCCCGTGCTGACCGCGGTGCCCT
Source organism: Mycobacterium sp. 852002-51613_SCH5001154 (assembly GCF_001667425.1). Classification (NCBI taxonomy): domain Bacteria; kingdom Bacillati; phylum Actinomycetota; class Actinomycetes; order Mycobacteriales; family Mycobacteriaceae; genus Mycobacterium; species Mycobacterium sp. 852002-51613_SCH5001154. Next base: position 11,039 of record NZ_LZII01000002.1, read on the forward strand.
TGAACACCATGTCCGCTCTGTCCCCGAGCGCCGAAGGCTCCGCCAGCGTCCGGGCGTCCTTGAGCACCGGCTCACTCAAGCCGGTCAACGCGGCCTCCGACACCTCCAGCCCCGCGGTCGAGAGCAGCCGCGCGTCGGCGGCCACGGCATCGCCCTCGGCGAGCAGCAGCACGTCGCCGGGCACCACCTCGCTCGCGGGAACGGTGCGCCGCGCGCCGCCGCGGAGGACGGTCGCCGAGGTAGCGGCCATCCGCGCCAACGCGCTGACCGCGCGCTCCGCGCGGGTTTCCTGCGCGTAACCGAGGAGCGCGTTCAGGATGACGATCACCGCGATCACCACCGCGTCGACCGGCCAGCCGCCGGCCCCCTCGACAACCCAGACGGCGAGCGAGGCGACCAGCGCGGCGAACAGCAGGTAGATCAGGGGGCTGCGAAACTGCGCCAGCAGCTTCCGGTAGGCCGGCGGCGGCGGAACGCTCGCGATATCGTTCGCGCCGACGACGGCGAGCCGGCGGGCGGCCTCCTCGGCGGTCAGGCCGAGTTCGGCGTCGGTGCGCAGCTTTTCGACGACGGCGGCGGCATCGAGGAGCGCGGGGTCGGGGTCGATCAGCGCGGCGTCCACCGAACGCGCTCAGCCGCTCAGGGGTGGCTCGCCGGCAGCACCGACGGGGCTTCTCTGCGGGACTCCACCATGCGGTTGCGAACGATGTGTTCGACGAGGATCGGCACGAAGGTCTGGACGGGTGCGTCGACGAACTGCTCGGCGGCCTCCTCGGACCAGCGTTTGATCTGCGCGGTCCGTTGCTCGTCGCCCAGCCCCTCATGGCGGGCCAGCTTGTCGGCGACGTCGGCCACCGATCGCGCCACGGTTGACCGGCTGCGCGACGGCGCCCCGTCGTCGGCGGGCACCCGGGCCTGCTCCAGCGCCTGACGGGCCACCTCTTCGCCGGCGTCCGGGCGGATGACGTGCAGTGTGAGGTGGTGGCCGTTCTCCCCGATCAGGATGACGCTGGACGGCTCGTCGCTGGTGAAGGCCAGCAGTTCGACCGTGTGGCCGCCGATCTGCACCAGCGCGGGGGTGTCCTGCCAGCCGTTGCGGCGGTAGCCCACCATCACGACCGCGCCCAGCCGCCCGGACACCGCGGTCAGCAGGCCCGGCAACTCGTCGACCAGGTTTGACGTTCGCGGCCACCAGGCACCGTCGATGTGCTCCGATACGGACCGATAGGGCTTGAGCTGTAATCGATTTTGCATATGCACGCCTCAATCGTGGTCGGCGCGCCCGGGACCCGGCAGGGTCGGCCGCACCGAAGGGGTGGGACTTTGTGCCCTTTCGGGATCGCTCGCCGGCTCGGCGCCGAGCCACCGCCGCCGCGCGCCCTGTGACGCCCGCCATAGCAAGTCGGGGGCGACCGCCGACAGGCCACTGGCGGCAGCCGCGGCCAGCAATCCCTGACCCCAGGCGAGCGGGTCCACGGGCGTGCAGCCGAATACCTGGCTGAGCCCCGGGGTGCTGACCACCACCGCGAGCGCGCCCAGCGAGCCGACCGACGTCAACACCACCAGCGGGGCGCGAGAATCGACCAGCGTCTGGGTGAGTTGCGCACCGACCAACGCGATCAGGGCGACCGTCGCCGCGCGGCGCGGCGGACCGGTCACGCTGGCCATCGCCCAGCCCGCCGTGGCTCCGATCGTGGTGGCCGCACCGCGGATTCCGATCGCCCGCCACATCGCCGCCTCGTCGCGGTCGACGTCGGCGGTGCCCGTCTGGGGGCTGACGGCCAGGGCGGCGGCGGGCAGCGCGTCGGTCAGCATGTTGACCAGGAGCATCTGGCGGGCGTTGAGCACCGAACGCCCGGTCAGGACGGTGGTGAGCAGGGCGAAGCACACCTCACCGAGGTTGCCGCCCAACAGCATCGACACCGCCGACTGCACCCGCCGCCACAGCTGCTCGCCCTCGTCCAGCGCGTCGAGCAGCGCCTCGATCCGTTCATCGAGCAGCACCACGTCCGCCGCGGTGCGGGCCGCATCGCTGCCGCGCGCCGCCACGCCGATGCCCACGCTGGCCGCCCGGATCGCGGCGGCGTCGTTGACGCCGTCGCCGACCATCGCCGTCACCAGCCCGGACCGCTCGAGGGTCTGCACCACGTCGATCTTGTTTTCCGGCGTCATCCGCGCGAAGACCACCCGCGACGCCGCCGCGGCGGCGCGTTGGTCGGCGGAAAGCGCCTCCCAGTCGCTGCCGGTCATCACCTGGTCGGCCGTGACGTCGAGGCCCATCTCCTGGGCGATCACGGCCGCGGTCGCCGGGTGATCGCCGGTGATCAGCCGGACGCCGATGCCGCGCGCGGCGAGTTCCTTCAGCAGCCCGGGGGCCGCGGGCCGCGGGGTGTCGGCCAGGCCGAGCAACCCGATCGGGGTGAGCCCGGAGCCGCACAGGGCCTCGAGGTGGTCCGGATCCTTTGCCGCGGAGGCGGCTTCACTCGCGCTGAGTTGACGCTCGGCCACCGCGAGGACCCGCAATCCGTTGGCGGCCATCTCGTCGACCTGTCGGGTCAACGGGTGGCCGTCGTGCAGCAACGCCGACGCGAGCACCTCGGGCGAGCCCTTGATGGTCAACCGGGTGCCGACGAGCGCGGCCGCGAACGGGCGGCCGGACTGGAAGGGCAGGAAGGCGTCCCGGGTCAGCCGCTGCGGCCCGGAGCCGTCGCCGCGTAGGCCGGGATCGTCGGCGGCGCGGTGGATCGCATCGTCGGTGGCGTGGTCGACGCGGTGGGTGTGTCTGGCGTAGCTGGTGCTCAAAGCCGCATCCAGCAGCGCACCGGGGGTGTAGCCCGCCATCGGCCGCACCGCCTTGACCTTCAGCCGGTTCTCGCTCAGCGTCCCGGTCTTGTCGAAGCACACCACGTCCAGCCGGGCCAAGGCCTCCACCGAGTGCGGGTTGCGGATCAGCACCGATTCACCGGTGAGCCGGCGTGCGGCGGCCAGCTGGGCCAGCGTCGCCACCAGCGGCAGACCCTCCGGTATGGCGGCGACGATCAGCGTGACCGCGCTGGACACCGCCTCGCGCAACCCGGTGCCCCGCGCCACGCTGAGCAGCCCGACCAGGCCGCCGCTGGCCACGCTGAACGGCAGCGCCCGGCGGGTGATGTGCCGCAACTGCCGCTGCAGCCCGATCTCCTGCATCTTCCTCGGAGCCATCGCCAGCGCCCTGCGCATCTCCGACCGCGACCCGACGGCGGTGACCACGGCGACCGCGGTGCCCGCAACCACCGTGGTGCCGGCGTAGAGCATGCAGGTCCGTTCGGCCAGCGGGGCCCCCGGCGTGGGATCGGTGTGCTTGGCCACCGGCAGCGATTCGCCGGTCAGCGTCGACTCGTCGACTTCCACGTTCGAGGCGTGCAGCAGCCGCGCGTCCGCGGGCACCACCTCGTCGGCATGGACCTCGATGATGTCGCCCAGCCGCAGCCGCTTCGTCGGCACCTTCTCGCGGCGTTGCGCGTCCAGCGGACCCACCCGCCGCCTCGCCGGCGGATCCTGCACCGCCAGCAGGCGATTCAGGGTGCTCTCCGCGTGCAGCTGCTGCTCGGCCGACAAGGCGGCGTTGACCAACAGCACGCTGCCCACCAGCACCGCATCCAGCGGCGAGCCGAGCAGCGCGCTGGCCGCTGCGCCGGTGGCCAGCAGCGGGGTGATGGGGTCCGCCAGGTCACCGCGCATCTCCTCGGCAAAATCGCGGACGACTCCCCACGACGCCACGCTGGCGTCGTGCAGCGCGCGAACCGGTGGCACCTGCTGCCACCAGGCGGCCGTCTCCTCGCGGTCCTCCTCCGTCGGGCGGGGCAGCAGCCGCTGCACCTCGGCAACCGGCAACGCGTGCCAGTCGTGGCTGGTTTCGGGCTCCGGCAGCGGATCGCGCAGCGTCTTCACGGCCGCCCGGTAGCCGAACCACAGGCTGGCGAACATGCCGACGTTGACCGATGCCGAACTTCGCCCGGGCACACCGGGAATCAGCATCAACGCGCCGATCGCCGAAGCCGACGCGGACAACCGGACGGCGTTGTCGGTGGCGGCGCGCGCGGCGGGCAGCGCGTGCAACAGCCGCCAGGCGCCGGTCAGATCTTGCGCGATCACGTCGGCGCCCCAGGGCGGGGAATGCCCGGGCCGCAGCAGGCCGATCGTCACGTCGGAGCGGTGCGCGGCATGCATGTCCGACGTGGTCAACAGCGCCACGGTGTTCCCGGCGGCCTTCAGTTCCGCGACGGCCGCCGCCACCGCGTGGTCGATCGACCCGTCCGCGGGGTAGAGCTGGTCGAAACCTTGTGCCAGGGAACGTAATCCGTCGTCGTCGAGGGAATAGACGCGTGGCTGTGACCGCCGCGCCTCGGTCAGCACCGCGGCGGCGAACGGATTGCGGACGGGGCTGATGAGTGCCTCGCCGACGCTGCCGGCCCCGGGTATGTCGGTCAGCGGGTGCCATCCCGGTTTCAGGCCGTCGTTGTCGAGCGCGGCCCGAACCGCCTCCCAAGCGTGGGCGCGGGCCGAATTGTCCACTCCGAGTACCCGACTGACCGTCAATTCGTCGGTGTACAGCGCGCGCGGGTCGACCATGATCGCGTCGATCCGGTCGAGTGTCCGCAACACCCGGGGGCGCAGCACCAGCGCGTCGTGGCGGGTGGAAAGGCCGCGGTTCATCGTGCAACCGAACGCCTCCCGCACGGTGCGCAACGGCTTGGGCATGGCTGCCAGCGCGGCGGCGCCGGCCGCGTCGGGGTTGCGAGTGAGCAAGCCGACCGCGGCGGCGGCTCCGAGGCCCGCCATGCCGATGCGGTTGGCGTAGCGTTCCGCGGGCCCGTCGGGGGGCGCTGGGTTGGCGATCGGCGCCGCGCCGGCGTCGTCGGCCACCGGCCGGCCGGCCAACCCGGGCTCATGCCGGGACCACGCCAGCCTGCCGTTCCACGCCTCGGCCGCCAGCATGGTGCGGGTGGCGGCCTCGGCGGCCGCCGCCGTCGGCGACACCGTCAGGGCGGCGGTGGTGGCGTTCACGATGCCGAACAACACGTCGGTGCCGTCGGGCCCGAGACGCCGCTCCAGCTCCCTGCGCAGCCGCGGCAGGTGGTCGGCGATCGTCGGCGGTACGGCCACCAAGTCCGGCAACCGGGGCAGCCGCAGCAGACTGCCGGTCAGTGAGAGGCCAAGGCCCACAGAGGCGGCCGTGGCCGCGACCATCCGGCCCATCAGCAGCGCGTCGTCGCCCGGCAGGCTGGCCGGCAGCTGCCTGCCCGCGCGCCGTCGTTCGGCGCCGGCGACGGCGCGGCTCAGCGCTGAGGCCGACGGTCCGCCGTCGGCCACGGTTACCACCACCCGCGCGAGGGTGCGGTTGACGTAGGCCTGCCGCACGCCGGGGGTCGCGCGGACGGCCGCCAAAACATCGGTCGTGATCGCCGCGGCGTGCTGGCTTTCGAGCCCCCGCACCTCGACCCAGTGCCGCGCGCCGTTGCTGCTGGTGCGCCGCGCCGGTGGTCCGCCCGCCGCCTCGAGCACCGCGCCCGCCGCCGCGCGGGTCAGCGCCGGAACGTCCGGCGTGGCGCGCACCAGGGACCTGCCCACGCTCATCGCGACATTGCCGCCCAACAGGGCGGTGCCGGCGGCGATTTCGGTTCCCACGGCCGCGACGCGCAGCGGCGCCAACAGCATGCCCAAGCCGGGCAGGCCGCGTCGTGTGGTCACCGTGCTCTCCCGGCTCACGTCGATCGTTCGAGTGTTCTCGGCATGGTAATAGCGGCAGATTAACGGGCGGTGGCGCGCGGGGGAGGAGTCGTTCAGGACCTTTTCGGGTGGCTTTCGTCCCTTGTGAAATCGGCTCGCCTTGCGCCACCGTTGCGCTATGCGAACCGCGTATCACCACCAGCTGGCCGAGTTGACCGTTGAACTCAGCCAGATGTGCGGCCTGGCCAACGACGCCATGCGGCGAGCGACCGAGGCCCTGCTGGAGGCCGACCTCGACGCCGCGGAACAGGTCATCCGGGAGCACGACCGAATGGTGGTGATGCGGGCGGGCGCGGAGCGGGAAGCCTTCGCGTTGCTGGCGCTGCAACAACCGGTTGCCGGGGAGTTACGGGCGGTTTTCAGCGCCATACAGCTCATCGCCGACATCGAACGCATGGGCGCACTGGCCGTGCACGTCGCCAAGATCGCCCGGCGGGAGCACCCGAATCAGGTACTTCCAGAAAATGTCCGCGCGTGTTTCGCCGAGATGGCCAAGGTGGCAATCGCGTTGGGGGACAGCGCAACACAGGTGCTGATTTCCCACGATCCGCAGCAGGCCGCCCGGCTTCGCGAACAGGACGACGCGATGGACGAGCTCTACCGGCAGTTGTTCAGCGTGCTGTTGGATGACGACTGGACCGACAACATTCCCGTCGCCGTGGACGCGGCGTTGCTCGGCCGTTTCTACGAGCGCTTCGCCGACCATGCCGTGGAAGTCGGCCGCCGGGTCGTCTTCATGGTCAGCGGCGACCTGCCCGCGCCGGACGAAATCTCCACCTACTGACAGGCGCTGGAGGGGCTGGGCTGAGAGGATGGCCTCGTGCAGGTCGCGCCCAACATCCACGGACGCCTGTGGCGCCACGGTAAGCCGCAGGACGAGTTCGCATTCGATGACATCTCCGAGTACCTTCGCGAACCCGACGCCCTGGTCTGGGTGGATTTGTGCGAGCCGGACCACGATGCGCTGTGCGACCTGGCTGCCGAACTCGGCCTCAACACGTGGGCCGTCGAGGACGCTGTGGCGGCGGCCGAGCGTGTCAAGGCCACCGCGTACGAAACCCACACGTTCTTCACCGTCTATGCCGTCCACGTCGCGGGCGAAGGCACCGACGAGCCGCGGCGGATGCTGTCCACGCAGCGGATCTCGGCGTTCGTGCTTCCCCGCGGTTTGATCACCGTGCGCTTGACGCCCGACTTCGACATCGCCGCGGTCACCCGGCGCTGGGAGGAGATCGGCGCCCAGCAGTACGGGGTGGGCGCGCTGGTGCACGGGTTGCTCGACGTCGTGGTGGACAGTCACTTCGCGGCGGTCGAGGCCCTGGACGACTGCATCGAAGACATCGAAGACGAGCTGTTCGACGGCAAGCCGCGCCAGGCGAGCTTTCAGCGCAGAACGTTTCAGATGAGACGCGACCTGGTCGCCCTGCGGCGGGTGGCGCTCCCGATGCGGGAGGTCGTCAACTCGATTCAGCACCACCGCCACGAGCTGGGCACTGCCCCGGAACTGGACCCGCTGTACGCCGACCTGTACGACCACGTGCTTCGCGTGTCGGAATGGACGGAGTCGTTGCGCGACATGGTCACAACGATTTTCGAAACCAACCTGTCGCTGCAAGACGCCCGGCTGAACACCATCATGAAGAAGCTGACCGGGTGGGCGGCCATCATCGCCGTTCCCACCGCGATCACCGGCTTTTACGGTCAGAACGTGCCCTACCCGGGCTTCGGCCACCTCGCCGGCTTTCTGGCCAGCACCGGCCTGATCTTCGTCCTGATGGTGGTCATCTACGTGATGTTCAAACGTCGCGACTGGCTATGATCGCCGACCCCCGACAGGAGACCGCCGGCTCGACCACGACGCTGGTCGCGGCCGCCACGGTCGACGAGGTGCTGCGCCGGTTGGACAGCTCGCCGGCCGGGTTGTCCGGCGCGGAGGCCGCCGCCCGGCTCACGCGCTACGGGCCCAACGCGGTGCGCACCCATCGCGTGAATGTCCTTGCGGTGCTGGGCCGTCAGCTGCGCAACGCGGTGCTCATCCTGCTGGCCGGCACCGCAGTCGCCTCGTATTTCCTGGGCGACAGCATGCAGGCCGTCATCATCGGCATCATCCTGGCGGCCAGCATCGGGCTGGGCTTCATCAACGAATACCGCGCCGAGCGGGCCGCCGCCGACCTGCATGACAGCGTGCGCCACAACGCCGTGGTGCGCCGTGACGGGAAGTTCGTCTCGCTCGCCGTGACCGCGCTCGTCCCGGGCGACGTGATTCGGCTGTCGCTGGGGGAGGCGATACCGGCCGATGTTCGGCTGATCGAGGTCAGCGGCCTGGAATGCAACGAAAGCATCCTGACCGGGGAATCGACGGGATCGGAGAAATCGACGGAACCGGTGCCTGCCGGAACCGGTCTGGCTGACGCGACCGACCTGGCCTTCATGGGCACCATCGTCAGTGCCGGGGAGGGGACCGGGGTGGTGTACGCCACCGGTCGAGACGCCGAATTCGGGCAAATCGCATCGGGTTTGGACGATCGCCAGCCCGAGACCGCCTTCCAGGTCGGGCTGCGCCGGTTCTCCTACCTGTTGCTACAGGTCGCCGTCGCGCTGATGGTGGTCATTTTGATCAGCAACCTGCTGCTGCAGAAGCCCATCATCGACTCGGTGCTGTTCTCGCTCGCGATCGCGGTCGGGATCACGCCGCAGCTGCTGCCCGCTGTCGTCAGCACCGGCCTGGCGACCGGATCACGGCAGCTGGCCAAAGCGAAGGTGCTCGTCAAGCGGTTGGTGTGCATCGAAGACCTCGGCGACATCGACATCCTGATCACCGACAAGACCGGCACCCTGACGGAAGGGCGGATCCGTCTGGTGGGCTCGGTCGATCACGCCGGTGCGCACAGCGACGCGGTCTGCCGGCTGGGGCTGCTATCCACCGATGTGGACCCGGAAACCGGTGGTGCGAGTGCCAATTCGCTCGATGCCGCGCTCTGGGAGTCCCCGCAGGCGCACCAGTTGGTGGCCGGTGCGGCGCACCGGGTCGCGATGCTGCCGTTCGACCACCAACGCCGGGCAACGTCGGCGCTGGTCGACGACGACGGAGCCCGCGTGCTGGTGGTCAAGGGGGCGCCCGAGCAGGTGCTGGCCCAGTGCCGAGCCGTCCCGCCGGCGGCGGAGGAGACTCTCGCGGAGTTGTTCGCCGCCGGGCGACGGGTGGTGGCCGTGGCCACCAAACCGGCGCCCGCGATGACGACGCTCACCCGGGCGGACGAAAGCGATCTGACGCTCGCTGGGTTCCTGGTGTTTGCCGACGAGCCCAAATCCGCTGCGCGGCAATCGCTCTCCGAGCTGGCCGAGCTGGGCATCGAGCTGAAGATCGCCACCGGGGACAACCCACGGGTCGCCGAAAAGGTATGCGCCGAACTGGGTTTGGCGTCGAAGGGCACCGTCACCGGCGGGGAGCTCGACGGTTTGGACGACCACGCGTTCATACGCATCGCGCAGAAGAACACGATCTTCGCGCGCATCTCCCCCGAGCAGAAGGCGAAGTTGATCGTCGCGCTGCGGAGCGAGGGGCGATCGGTGGGCTTCCTGGGCGACGGTGTCAACGACGCGCTGGCCTTGCACGCCGCCGATGTGGGGATCTCGGTCGACAGCGCCACCGACGTGGCCAAGGATGCGGCCGACGTCGTGCTGCTGGAAAAGGACCTCAGTGTGCTGGCCACCGGGGTGGCCGAGGGCCGGCGCATCTTCGCCAACACCATCAAGTACGTGCTGATGGGCACGTCGAGCAATTTCGGGAACATGTTCAGCGCCGCGGCCGCGTCGGCTCTGTTGCCGTTCCTGCCGATGCTGCCCAGCCAAATCCTGCTCAACAACCTGCTTTACGACACCTCGCAGCTGGCGATCCCGACCGACCGGGTCGACGCGGCGCAGCTGCACGCGCCGTCGCACTGGAACGTCGCGTTCATCCGGCGCTTCATGCTGATCTTCGGCCCGATCAGTTCGCTGTTCGACTTCCTGACGTTCGGGTTGATGCTGGGCGTGCTGCACGCCGGTGCCATCGAGTTCCGGACGGGCTGGTTCGTGGAATCCCTCGCGACGCAGACGCTGATCATCTTCGTCATTCGCACCCGCATGGTGCCGTTCTTTCGCAGCCGACCCAGCGCGCTGCTGACCGTCACCAGCCTCACCGTGGTCGCCGTCGGTGCCGGCCTGACGATTTCACCGCTGGCCCGCACCCTGGGCTTTACGCCGCTGCCGTGGCAGTTCTTCGCCGCGCTGGGCACCTTTGTCGTCTGTTACCTGGTGTTGGTGGAGCTGGGCAAGCTGCTCTTCTACAGCGAGCCGATGCACATCGTCGGGCAGCCGCACCGCACCCGCGGAAGCGCGTATCGCATCCGGCGACGGGCCGCGCGCTATCACTACATCGAGCGGCGGAGGCGGAAGTGATCGTCAGTGCTCGACGGCGATGGCCGGCAGATCCGAAAGGCCTTGCTGGATTCCGCGATCGACCTTGTCCGTGAGGGTGGTGCTGCCCGCCGGAGCAGTCTCCTGGCAACTGCAGCTCAGCGTGCTAAACGGGCTTGGGTCGGCGTTTGCCGATGCTGCCGTCCAACCTGCAGCGCCGAGGATGAGTGCAACGCCGACCAAAAGTTTAGGAATCATTTGGCCTTCGAGTTCTCGAGATAGGTTCAGCGCCAATTTTACCGGCGCGCTTGTCACGAGCCTGTCAACTGCCTGTTAATTTCAGGCCTGATACTTGGGGCAATACGCCCGGATGCTCACGCCCACGAAGTAGCCGGCGTGGTAGCCATCGAGGTGGCTGTTGGTCATGACGTCGTTGGCCACCTGTTGCGCCGATTCGCCGGATTCGAGTTCCTGGCACACCAAATGGCCGGACCGGATGGCGGTTTCGGGCGACTCGTAGTTGATGCCCTTGGCCGTCAGCGCCGCGAGGAAAGCGTCGTCGGCCGCGCTGGCGTGGGCAGCCGGGGCCGCTCCCAGGGCGCCCAGCAGTCCGGTCGCCGGGACAACCCCAGCAGCCAACAGCAACAGCAGCAGGCTGGGGTTGCGAATCTGGGTCCTCGTCATTTCTGATACTCCCGTGACATCGAAGTGCCGTTGCTCGTTGACCGCGGGGGCTGCCCGAATATTATTCGCACGTTGTTGCGTCGCACGGTGCAGGATCACTGATATTGCGATCATCGCCACACCCAGGTTTGCTCCGGCATCGGCTCCGTCGGTGTATTGACGGTATGCCGTACGTGCGTTGGTTGTCAGTGGCCGTCGTAGCCGTGTGCTTGGTGGGATGTGGTGTGCGGAATGTCTCGGCGGCCACCGCTCGGGATGCTTCCGGGACGTTCCGTTCCGGCGGCATGGATCGAACTTACCTGCTGCACGTGCCGCCGGGTAGCCCGGTCGGTCTGGTGTTGAGCCTGCACGGCGGCGGTGGCACCGGGAACGGTCAGCGGGGGCTGACCGGCTTCGATGCCGTTGCCGACGCCCATAACCTGCTCGTGGTCTATCCCGACGGTTACGACAAGAGCTGGGCCGACGGGCGCGGGGCGTCGCCGGCGGATCGCCGGCATATCGACGACGTCGGCTTCCTGGTGGGCCTGGTGAACAAGGTGCAAAACGACTACGGCATCGCCCCCGGGCACGTTTTCGTCACCGGGATGTCGAACGGGGCCTTCATGTCCAACCGGCTGGCCTGTGACCGCGCCGATGTGTTCGCCGCGGTCGCGCCCGTGGCGGGCACTTTGGGCGTCGGCGTGGCGTGCAATCCGTCGCGGCCGGTGTCGGTCTGGGAGGCCCACGGCACCGCCGACCCGCTGGTGCCGTTCAACGGTGGGGCCGTGCGCGGCCGAGGCGGGCTGAGCCACTCCATCTCCGCCACCACCATGGTGAACAAGTGGCGTTCGGCCGACGGATGCCAGGGCGACCCCTCGGTGCAGGCGCTGCCCAGCGTCGGGGACGGCACCGTCGTGCATCGCTTCGACTCCGCCGGGTGTGCGGCATCCACCGAGGTGACCTTCTACCAGATCGACAGCGGCGGGCACACCTGGCCGGGCGGCAGGCAATACCTGCCCAAGGCGATCATCGGGCCCACCACCCGCGCGCTCGACGGGTCGGAGGCCATCGCGGAGTTCTTCCTGGCGCACGCCCGGGACTAGTGGCGATCGCAAGCGCGGCGTAGCCGGGCGCTGCGGGTCGCCACCGCAGGACTAGTGGCGATCGCAAGCGCGGCGTAGCCGGGCGCTGCGGGTTGCCACCGCAGGACCAGTGGCGATCGCAAGCGCGGCGTAGCCGGGCGCTGCGGGTCGCCACCGCAGGACTAGTGGCGATCGCGAGCGCGGAGGGCTAGGAGCGTCAGCGCTGGCAGGACGGGCACCAGTACGTGACCCGCTCCCCGGAGTCGTCGTAGTTGATGGGGGTGCCGCAGCGACGGCAACCCTGCCCCGCGCGCCCGTAGACCCACAGCTGCCGCCCGGCCCTGGTATCGCCGGTGGTGCAGCGGTTCCAGCGGGACCGGTTCAGCCACAACATGTCCCGGGCACGGAGGACCAGCCGGCGCGGGTCGGCGACCGCGCTCACCGGTGCGGTGGGCAGGTGTCCGCTGACGAAACACAGCTCGTTGCAGTAGACGTTGCCGATGCCCGCCAGCACCCGCTGGTCGAGCAGCGCCTGGGCGAGCGGCCGGTCCGGTTGGGCCGCCAGGTTGGCGGCGGCGGTGGTGGCGTCCCAGTCCTCGCCCAGCAGATCTGGCCCCAGGTGCGCGACGGCGTCCCCATCGCGGTCGCGCTCCAGGATCTCCAGGACGCCGAGGTCCACGCCGACGGCGCGGACGGCGCCGGCTTCCAGGACGATCCGCGCCCGGTGGTCGACCCGCACCGGCCGGTCGGCGACCCGCCAGCTGCCGTCCATCTTCAGGTGCGAGTGGATGCTCGCCCGGCCCACCCGGATGAACAGGTGCTTGCCCCGGCTGAGCACCTCGTCGACCGTCTGCCCGGTGAGGTCGACCGTCGCGTACCGGGGGACGCGGACGTCGCAGCGCGTGAGGGTGCGCCCGACCAGGTGCTCGCGCAGGACGGCCGCGGTGTGCCAGACGGTGTCTCCTTCGGGCATCGCTATCGGGGCCTTACCGGAGCCGAAGTCCGCGCGGTGTGCGGGCGAACCCCGCCTCCTGCAAGCCGTCCGCCACGCGGCTGGGCCCGTTTTGGGGCTGCAGCGCCGGTGCGCCGTCGATGCGTTCGACCAGGATCGACGCGACGCGCCGGGAGGCGACCAGCTCGGCCAGCGCCGTGGCCGCCGCATGGTGGGCCGCCGGGTCGTCGGTGAAGGTGAGCAGTGAGCGCCCGCCGCGCTCCAGGAACCAGGCCAGGTGGCCGTCGACCAGCACGACGAGCGCGCCGGCCTTGCGGCCCGGCCGCGCGCTCTCCGCGCCGGACGCCGGCCACGGCAGCGCGGCGCCGTAGGGATTGGCCGGGTCGGCGGCGGCCAGCACGACAGCGCGGTATTCCGGCCGCTCGGGGTCGATCCCATCGCTGTAGCTGCGCAGCCGGTCGACGGTCGAGGCGACGGCGAACTGGGCACCGCCCAGCGACTCGACGAAATAGCCGCGCTGGCACCGGCCGGCTTCCTCGAAGGTGCTCAGCACCTTGTAGAGCGTCGCGAACCCGCCGGTGACGCCCTCGGCCGCGACCGCGCCCCGGGTCAGCACGCCGTGGCGGCCCAGCAGCAACTCCGCCTGGTAGTGGGCGCGCACCGTGGAATCGGGCTCGGGCGGCGGCAGGGCCGACCACCGGCCCGCCACCGTCGGGTCGGCGGGGCGGGACTGCGCGTGCGCCACGCTGTACCGGCTCAGCCGCGGTGGCCGATGTGAGCGGTGCGCCGGGGCCGAGCGTTTGCGGTTGCCCACGCCGCCGAGCATCGCGCGCACCGGCGCGAAGGTGTCACCCGTGACCCACCCGGCCCAGATCAGCTCCCACAGCGCGGCTTTGAGCTCGGCGTCGGTGATGCCGCTCTGGGTCAGATGACGGAAGAAGTACGCGCCGCCGCCGGCCAGCGTGTCCAGGATCGCCCGGTGGGCCTCGGTGAAGTCGATTTCGGCGGGCCCGGCCAGCGTCAAGGGCGCGGAGTCGCCCACGTGCAAGGCGACCCAGCCGTCGCTGGCCGAGATCGACCCTGCGCCCGACCAGGTCACCTCCCCGGTGGCGAGCAGCTCGTCGAGCATGGCGGGGGAGTAGCCCCGGACCCGCGGGCCCAGCACCAGGGGCTCGATCGCCGAGGCCGGCATCCGGACCCCGGCCAGCTGGTCGACCACGGACATCAGCCCGTCCAGCCCCGAGTGGCCCGACGAACCGGGGGAGGCCACCCGGTGCCAGGCCGGCAGGAACCTTCCGTACGCGGCGGTGCTCACCGGTTCGACCTGCGCGCGCAGCGCGGCCAGCGAACGCCGCCGCAACACTCGCAACACCTCGGCGTCGCACCACTGTTCGCCGCCGGGCGCCGCGGAGGTTTCCGTGGCGGCGACGAAGTCGCCGCGCACCAGCCGGCCGTCGGCGGCCAGCCGGCCCAGCACGTCGGCCGTCACCCGCAGCCCCAGCCCGAACCGGCCCGCGGCCGCGGCGGTGGTGAACGGGGTGTGGGTGCGCGCGTAGCGGCCCAGCAGCTCGCCCAGCGGGTCGGCCACCGCCTCGGTGAAGGCCGCCGGCACGCCCAGCGGAACCGGCGCCCCGACGCCGTCGCGCAGCCGGCCGATGTCCTCGATGGCCACCCACCAGCTGCGGCCGGCGAACGACACGGGCAGCACCCGCCGCGCCGCGAGCAGGCCTTCGAGCCAGCCGCCCACCTCGGCGCCGCCGGCCCGGGCGGCGACCTCGTCCTCGGTCATCGGCCCCAGCAGCCGCAGCAGGTCCGCGACGCCGTCGGCGTCGCGCGCGGCCCGGTCCGCCGACAGGTGCTGCAGCTGGCGGGCGGTCGCGGCGATGACGTCCGGGTCGAGCAGCTCGCGCAGCTCGACCCGGCCGAGCAGCTCGGCCAGCAGCGTGCTGTCCAGCGACAGTGCCGCGGCCCGGCGCTCGGCCAGCGGGGTGTCGCCCTCGTACATGAAGGCGCCGACGTAGCCGAACAGCAGGGACGCCGCGAAGGGCGACGGCCGCGCCGTCTCCGTTTCGAGCACCCGCACCTTGCGCTGGGCGATGCCGGCCATCAGGGCGACCAGGGCGGGCACGTCGTACACGTCCTGCAGGCATTCGCGGATGGTTTCCAGCACCACCGGGAAGTCGGGGTATTTGCGGGCCACGTCCAGCAGCTGGGCGGCCCGCTGGCGCTGGTGCCACAGCGGCGATCGCTTACCCGGGTGCCGGCGGGGCAGCAGCAGCGCGCGGGCGGCGCACTCCCGGAACCGCGACGCGAACAGCGCCGAACCGCCCACCTCGTCGGTGACGATCGGATCGATCTCGTCGGCGTCGAAGACGAACAACTCGGCGCCGGGCGGGGTCTCGCCGTTGTCGGACAGCATGTCCGGCAAGCGCACCACGATGCCGTCATCAGAGGCGGTCGGTTTTTCGTCGAGGCCGTAGCGTTCGCGCAGCCGCCGGCCCACCGCCAGCGCCAGCGGCCCGTTCACCCGCAGCCCGTAAGGCGAGTGCAGGATCACCCGCCAGTCGCCCAGTTCATCGCGGAACCGCTCGACCAGCAGGGTGGTGTCGGTGGGGACCACGCCGGCGGCGGTCCGCTGCTCGTCCAGCAGCGCCCACAGGTTGTCGGTGGCGTAGGCGTCGAAACCCAGGCCCGCGCACCGGGCGTCGAAGGCGGCGCGGTCGAGTCCGGCCAGCTCGCCGGTGAACGCGCCCAGCGCGGCGCCAAGCTCGGCGGGCCGGCCCGCGTCGTCGCCGCGCCAGAATGGCAGCCGGGCCGGCTGGCCGGGCGCGGGGATCACCAAAACGCGGTCGTGGGTGATCTCGGTGATTCGCCAGCTGGTGGCGCCCAGCGAGATGACGTCACCGGGCCGGGACTCGTACACCATCTCCTCGTCCAGTTCGCCCACGCGCGACGGCTTTTCCGACTCGCTGGCGAGGTAGACGGTGAACATGCCGCGGTCCGGGATGGCGCCGCCGGAGGTGACGGCCAGCCGCTGCGCGCCGGGCCGCGCCGTCAGCGTGCCGGTGTCGCGGTCGTAGACCAAGCGGGGACGCAGCTCGGCGAACTCGGTGGAGGGGTACTTGCCCGACAACAGGTCGAGGGTGGCCTCGTACACGCTGCGCGGCAGCGTCGCGAAGGGGGCGCTGCGGCGCACCGTGTCGAACCACCGGTCGGCGTCCAGCGGCTCCAGCGCGGCGGCCGCCACGGTCTGCTGCGCCAGGATGTCCAGCGGGTTGGCGGGCACCCGCATCGTCTCGATTTCGCCGGCGAGCATCCGCTGCACGGTCACCGCGCAGCCGATCAGGTCGGTGCGGTGCTTCGGGAACAGCACGCCCTGGGATACCTCGCCGACCTGGTGGCCGGCCCGCCCGATGCGTTGCAGGCCGCTGGCCACCGACGGCGGCGCCTCCACCTGGATCACCAGGTCGACCGCGCCCATGTCGATGCCCAGCTCCAGGCTCGACGTCGCCACCACCGCCTTGAGGATCCCGCGCTTGAGGTCCTCCTCGACCAGGGCGCGCTGCTCCTTGCTGACCGAGCCGTGGTGGGCGCGGGCCAACAGCGGCTCGGCGCCGTAGGTCTGGCCGCTGCCCATGATGTGCGCGGGCGCCCCGCCCGCCACCTTCGGGTTGGTCTCGCCCGACAGCCCCACACCACAGCGTTCGGCGTGGATCTCGTTGAGCCGGGCGGTGAGCCGCTCGGCCAGGCGCCGCGAGTTGGCGAACACGATGGTCGAGTTGTGCGCCTCGATCAGGTCGACCAGCCGCTCCTCGACGTCGGGCCAGATGCTGTTGTTGGCCAGGTTGGCCATGTCTGGCACCGGCACCTGCACCGCCAGCTCGACGGTCTTGGCCGCCCGGGGCGCGACGATGGTGGTCGGTTGCTGACCGGACAGGAACCGGGCGAGCTCTTCGGGTGGGCGCACCGTCGCGGACAACCCGATGCGCTGTGCGGGCAGCCCCTCCCGCAGCTCTTGTGACAAGTCCTGGAGCCGCTCCAGCGACAGCGCCAGGTGCGCGCCGCGCTTGCCGGCGGCGATCGCGTGGATTTCGTCGACGATCACCGTCTGCACGCCGGCCAGCGTTTCGCGCGCGGCCGAGGTGAGCATCAGGAACAGCGACTCCGGCGTGGTGATCAGCACGTCGGGGGGACGGGCGATGAGCTGCCGGCGTTCGGCGGGCGGGGTGTCCCCGGAGCGGACGCCGACGCTGATGTCGGGCGGGGGGAGTCCGTGGCGCTCGGCGATGCGGGTGAGGCCCGCCAGCGGGGTGCGCAGGTTGCGCTCGATGTCGACCGCCAGCGCCTTGAGCGGGGACACGTAGAGCACGCGGGTGCCGGCCGGCCTCGCGGCCGAGCCGTCAAGACCGCCGCGCGTGGCGAGGGAGTCTAAGGCCCACAGGAACGCCGCGAGCGTCTTGCCGGATCCGGTCGGCGCGATCACCAGCGTGTTGTCGCCGTCGGCGATGGCGTCCCAGGCTTCGGCCTGCGCGGTGGTGGGACCGGCGAATGTGCTGGTGAACCATTCGCGCGTGGTCGCGCTGAACCGGCCTAACGGGTCACGGGTGGTCACCTCACCATGGTGCCAAGGCGTACCGACAAGAGCGCGGGCTAGCGCGGCTGGATTCGGGCCGTCGCCATCGCGTGGGACAACTCCTCGGGTATCTCGGGCACCCGGGCGATGGCGTCGAACAGTGAGTGCGCGCAGGCGTCGGCGAGGCGGTCGGCGTTGATCGTGGGATCGATGATGCGCTGGCGACACAGCTCGAACGTGAACGCCAGCCAGCCGTGACAGATCACCCGCAGGTCGCGCTCGACGTCGCCTTCCAGCTTCGCCCCGGAGATGTTGGCCACCAGGTCGTGGATGCGACTCATGATGTGTTCGAGCTGGCGGTTCTTGGCTTCGTCGTCAACGCCCAGCAGAACCGGGTCGGACCGGCCCAGCCCGACGTAGGCGGCCCAGGCGGCCTCCGGATTCTGCTCGTGGTAGGCCATGTACGCCATGACCCCCATCCGCACCTCTTCGTACATGGTGAGGCCGGTGGCGTCGTCCATATTGGTGGTCTCGTACAGCCGGTCGGCCTCGTCCTTGACCACGGCGGCGAAGAAGGCGCGCTTGTCGGGGAAGTAGTGATACATCAGCGCCCGGGACACGCCGGCGCGTTCGGCGATCTCGTCGATCCGCACCTCGTCGTAGGGTCGCTTTCCGAAGACATCGGCCCCCAAAGCGAGCAGCTCAGCGCGTCGATCCTCGGGGGATAACCGCCTTCGGCCTGTCGGCATGTGAGAGATAGTACTCACCGGTCCTGAGTCGCCGACCACATTGCGTCTTTCCCGGCTCCACGCCCCGGGCCAGCGGTAATCCCTCCGAATAATTGACGGTGCGGGCTATTCGCGCGCCGGCGGGAATTTGGCCGGCAATACCCGGGACTGAGCCGTTTTACGGGGTTTGCCGACGGGTATTTGTCCCCATGCGATTTCCGCTTGTCATCGCGCGGTAACCATTGCGGCGCAGCAAACGATGAACAAAACATTGATTACCCGGGATATGAGGGGCACGGATGCACAAGGCGGATGAGCGATCGGGTGGTGATCGCTTGGGACAGGAAGACGGCGAGGTGCGTGCCGCCATCCGGTTCGCAGCATTGGCCGCGGCCGTGGCGGTCGGCTTCCTGGTGATGGCCGCGCTCTGGGTGAGCACTTGTCCTGGTACCGGTGTGGACACCGCGGCGTGCGGCGCGCCACAGCGGACATTGCTGGCGCTGGGCGGACCGCTGATCCTGCTGGCGGCCGGCCTCTGGGCATTCCTGCGGACCTATCAGATATGGAAGGCGCAGGGCACCTGGTGGGGATGGCACGGCGCGGGCTGGTTCCTGTTCACGCTGATGGTGTTGATGGTCGCCATGGGCGTGGCCCCCATCGCAGGCCCGGCGCTGGTCCTCTGACTGGGGTCTCGCCAAAGGCCTCCCGGGCGATCTACCGTTGATGGTGCAACCCGTATTGAGCTGCGAATGGTTTTACCAACCTCCCCTAGGAGCAGCCATGGGAGACACATTTCACGACCCCGTCGACCATCTCAGGACAACGCGGCCACTCGCCGGGGAGTCGCTGATCGACGTACTGCACTGGCCCGGCTACCTGTTGGTGGTGGCGGGTGTGATCGGCGGATCCGGAAGCCTGTCGGCGTTCGGCTCCGGACATCAGCACGAGGGCATGACCGCCGGGGTGGTGGCGATCATCGCCACGGTTCTCGGGTTGGTGTGGGTGACGCTCGAGCACCGGCGGATCCGGCGGATCGCGGATCGCTGGTACGCCGAGCACCCCGAGGTCCACAGGCAGTGGCCGGCCAGCTAGGAGCGCTTGCGCCGCGGCGCCGCTGAGCGCCGAACCCATTTTTGCCGGGAAGTAAACGCGGGTGGTTACCCGCCTCGTCGAGTGGGTATCAGGTGTGCACCATGATGAGTGCCGGAAGGGTTGCGTCAGCGTGGTCACCCCATGGGGGGCAGGAACACGAAGACACCGACATAGATGCCTACAGCGAGAAATACCAATACGACCAGCGCGATCCCGGCGATCGTCGCCATGCGCTTGAGCCGCCGTGTCCGAGCCGTTTCGGTGGTTTCCGGCCCGTCCATATCGGGCCGCACACCCGGCGGAAACCATGACTAACCGGCTCGAACGCACGGTCCACGGCGGGCTGCGGGGCGGTAGTAGTGTCAGTCAAACATTGCCGGGAGACCAGATGAACGATGCGGGATTGCGCACTAACAAACGTCAGCGTGGCCATCGTGCCGTCGAATTGCACGTCGCGGCACGTCTGGAGAACTTGGCGATGCTGCGGACGCTGGTTGGTGCGATCGGCACCTTCGAGGACCTGGACTTCGACGCCGTAGCGGATCTGCGGCTTGCGGTCGACGAAGTGTGCACCCGGCTGATCCGCTGCGCGACGCCCGACGCAACCCTCGTCGTGGTGGTGGACCCGCAGGACGACCAGTTGGTGGTCGAGGCGTCGGCGGCGTGTGACACCCACGACGTGGTCGCTCCCGGCAGCTTCAGCTGGCACGTGCTGACGTCCTTGGCCGATGACGTCCAGACATTCCACGATGGTCGCGAGCCCAACCAAACCGGCAGCGTTTTCGGTATCACGCTGACGGCGCGACGGGCGGCCTCCAGCAGGTGACACCACCAGCTGCCGGCGGTTCGGTCTCGCGCCCGAACGAGTACGCCGATGTCCCGGAGATGTTCCGAGAGTTGGCCACTGTGGACGGCGACTCGATGGAATTCCAGCGTCAACGGGACAAGATCGTCGAGCGCTGCCTGCCCCTGGCCGATCACATCGCCCGCCGGTTCGAGGGCCGCGGCGAGCCCCGCGACGATCTCGTCCAGGTGGCGCGCGTGGGGCTGGTCAACGCGGTGGTGCGGTTCGACGTCGAGACCGGCTCCGACTTCGTGTCCTTCGCGGTGCCCACGATCATGGGCGAGGTCCGCAGGCACTTTCGCGACAACAGCTGGTCGGTCAAGGTGCCGCGGCGCCTGAAGGAGCTGCACCTGCGCCTCGGCACCGCCACCGCGGATCTCTCGCAACGACTCGGCCGGGCGCCCACCGCGACCGAACTGGCCGCCGAACTCGACATGGACCGCGAGGAGGTCGTCGAGGGCCTGGTGGCGGGCAGCTCGTACAACACTTTGTCCATCGACAGCGGCGGCGGCAGCGAGGAGGACGAAGCCCGCGCGATCGCCGACACCCTGGGCGACGTGGATACCGGCCTGGACCGGATCGAGGATCAGGAGTCGCTTCGCCCACTGCTGGAGGCCCTGCCCGAGCGGGAGCGGACGGTGTTGGTGCTCAGATTCTTCGAGTCGATGACGCAGACCCAGATCGCCGAGCGGGTCGGCATCTCTCAGATGCACGTGTCCCGGTTGCTGGCGAAGTCGCTAACGCGGCTGCGCGACCAATTGCAATAGGAACGGCGGCTCTTCGCCCTCGGCTCGCAGCGGTTCCAGCAGCGGCTCGGCCGCGTGCGTCGTCACCGGGAGGGTGCCGTCGGGGTCGCAGATGCGCAGCAACCTCGCCACCGCCGGGCTCGGCGCCATCGCCCAATCCAACTGGGCGCCCGAGCAGACGACGTTGATGCGGTGTAGCGCTGAAAAGCCTGCTGTGCCAATGAATTTCAGGCCGCGCAGGTCCAGGATCACACGCCGGGAACGAGCGACGACGTGTCGGACGTAGGCGGCGAGCTGATCGGCGTTGGCGGCGTCGAGCTCACCGTCCACGGTGACCAGGGTTCCCGCTGGGTCCCAGCGCGCGGTGAACTGCGCCGCCCGGCTGTGCTGCCAAGATTGGGCCACAGACATTACTGACTCCATCCGTAGAGCAGTTGTGCTGCGGAAAACGTCAAGCGTGAATTGAAGCGAAAAAACAGGGAGTTCGTCTTCCCCACGCCCTTTGACGTAATCCGGACGGCTGTGAACTCAACCTGACCCGAACGCTACCCGCGTCAGACCTAGTCGACAACTGTTTCCCAGGATTATCGTCCGACGGGCTATTTGATCTCGGCGAGCACCGTGCCCTGGGTGATGGCGGCGCCGGCCTCGACCGCAAGTCCGGTGATGACACCGTCCTTGTGCGCGGTGACCGGGTTCTCCATCTTCATCGCCTCGAGGACCACGACCAGGTCGCCGGTGGCAACCTCCTGTCCCTCCTCGACCGCGACCTTGACTACGGTGCCCTGCATGGGCGCGGTCACCGCGTCGCCAGAGGCGGCGCCCCCGGCGTGCGCCCCGCGCTTGCGCGGCTTGGGCTTCTTGCGGATGACGCCGGCCGGGTCCGCGGCACCGTTGGAAAGCGCCAGATCGCCGGGCAGCGACACCTCGAGCCGCCGGCCACCGACCTCAACGACCACCGTCTGGCGGGGCCGGGCGTCCTCCTCGTCGAGGGGCTCGCCGGCGGTGAAGGGCTCGATGGTGTTGTTCCACTCGGTCTCGATCCAGCGGGTGTGCACCGAGAAGCTGTCGCCGTCACCGATGAAGGCGGGATCGGACACCACGGCGCGGTGGAACGGGATGACGGTGGCCAGCCCCTCCACGTGGAATTCAGAAAGAGCACGGCGGGAGCGGGCGAGGGCTTCTTCCCGGGTCGCGCCGTACACGATCAGCTTGGCCAGCATCGAGTCGAACTGGCCGCCGATCACCGAACCGGCCTCGACGCCGGAGTCCAGGCGAACGCCGGGCCCGCTGGGAGTGTCGTAGCGGGTGACCGGGCCGGGCGCCGGCAGGAACCCACGTCCGGCGTCCTCGCCGTTGATCCGGAATTCGATGGCGTGGCCGCGTGGCGTCGGATCCTCGGTGAGATCCAGCTTTTCGCCGTTGGCGATCTTGAACTGCTGCAGCACCAGGTCGATGCCCGCGGTCTCCTCGGTGACCGGGTGCTCGACCTGCAGCCGGGTGTTGACCTCCAGGAACGAGATCAGGCCGTCCTGGCCGACCAGGTATTCCACGGTGCCGGCGCCGTAGTAGTGCGCCTCCTTGCAGATGCGCTTCGCCGACTCGTGGATCTCCTTGCGCTGCGCGTCGGTCAGGAACGGCGCGGGCGCCTCCTCCACCAGCTTCTGGAAGCGGCGCTGCAGGGAGCAGTCGCGGGTGCCCGCGACGATGACGTTGCCGTGCTGGTCGGCGATCACCTGCGCCTCGACGTGGCGGGGCTTGTCCAGGTAGCGCTCGACGAAGCACTCGCCGCGGCCGAAGGCGGCGACGGCTTCGCGTACCGCCGACTCGTACAGGTGCGGGATCTCTTCGATGGTGCGCGCGACCTTCATGCCGCGGCCGCCGCCACCGAAGGCCGCCTTGATGGCGATCGGGACGCCGTACTCCTCGGCGAAGGCCACCACCTCGTCGGCGTCCTTGACGGGGTCGGGCGTGCCGGGCACCAGGGGGGCCTGGGCGCGTGCGGCGATGTGGCGGGCGGTGACCTTGTCACCGAGGTCGCGGATCGACTGGGGGCTCGGGCCGATCCAGATCAGGCCGGCGTCGAGGACGGCCTGCGCGAAATCGGCGTTCTCCGAGAGGAAGCCGTAGCCGGGGTGGACGGCGTTGGCGCCCGACTTGGCCGCCGCGTCGAGGAGCTTGCCGAAGTCCAGGTAGGACTCCGCGGAGGTCTGGCCACCCAAGGCGAACGCCTCGTCGGCGAGGCGCACGTGCGGGGCGTCGGCGTCGGGCTCGGCGTACACCGCCACGCTGGGCAGCCCCGCATCGCGGGCCGCGCGGATCACCCGGACAGCGATCTCGCCGCGGTTGGCGACAAGCACTTTGGAGATCCTCGAGCTGGCGTGACTAGCCACTGCGCCTCCTGTTTGGCAGATCTGAAGCGGACGTGTTTCCGCCGTGGGCTTCTTTAAGAGAGTTTCTTACAACTCCCGGGAAGTCTAAGCGCCGCGCCGTGAGGCCGATCAGGCGGTGCCGGAATTCGGAGCCGACTCGCGCACCCGCCGCTTGATGCGAGCGAGCATCGCCGACATGCCGCGCAGCCGCAGCGGGCTGATCAGCGCGGCCAAGCCCAGGTCGGTGTAAAAATCCTCGGGCACCGCCAGAATGTCGGCCGCGGGCTGCTCGTCAAGACCGGCGGCCAGGATCGACGCGAACCCCCGGGTGGTCGGCGCCTCGGCGGGCGCGCTGAAGTGCAACCGCACCCGGTTCGGGTCGCTGGCATCGACGTGGAGGAAGAGCGGGGTCTGGCATTCGGGCACCGGCTCCATGGCCTGCTCTTCCAGCTCGGGGGGCAGTGCCGGGAGGTCGTTGGCGAATTCCAGCAGCAGCGTCAGCTTGTCCTGGCCCTGGACTTCGGCGAAGTCGGAGACCACCTCGGCTAACGGGGCGGGCAGCGTCATCGGACCGGAACGGCCCCCGGCTCTTCGCCGGCGACGATCGGCGTGCGCACGGTGTTGCCCCACTCCGTCCAGGATCCGTCGTAGTTGCGCACCCCGGGCTTGCCCAGCAGGTACGTGAGCACGAACCAGGTGTGGCTGGACCGCTCGCCGATGCGGCAGTACACGACGGTCTTGTCCTCGGGATCGATGAAGGCGTAGAGCTCCTCGAGCTCCTCGCGGCTGCGGAATCGCCCGCTCTCATCGACCGCCTGGGCCCACGGGATGGACCGGGCCGTGGGGATGTGGCCGCCGCGCAGCACGCCCTCCTCCGGGTAGTCGGGCATGTGCGTGCGCTTGCCGGTGTACTCGTCGGGCGAGCGCACGTCGATCAGCGGCTGGCTGCCCAGGATGGCCAGGACGTCGTCCTTGAAGGCCCGGATGGGTTCGTCGTTGCGCGCGACGTCGGGATAGCCGGTGGAGGTCTTGGTGGGGACGTCCAGGGTGGTCTCCCGGCGCTCGGCCAGCCACAGGTCGCGCCCGCCGTTGAGCAGGCGCACATCGGGGTGGCCGAACAAGGTGAAGACCCACAGCGCGTAGGCGGCCCACCAGTTGCTCTTGTCGCCGTAGATCACCACGGTGTCGTCGCGCGAGATGCCTTTGCGGTCCATCAATTCGGCGAACTGCTCGCCGTTGATGTAGTCGCGGACCCTCGGGTCGTTGAGGTCGGTGTGCCAGTCGATCTTGACCGCGCCGGGGATATGGCCGACGTCGTAGAGCAAGACGTCCTCGTCGGATTCGACGATCACCAGGCCGGGGGTGCCCTGGTGGGCGGATAGCCAGTCGGCGGTGACCAGCCGTTCGGGGTGGGCGTAGGCCGTCAGAGTCGGGCTTGGATCCGGGGGTAATGCCACGCCTTCGAGCCTACCGTCAGGGCTCAATTGGCCATCGGGTCAGTGCTTGCGGACCACCCGCTCGGGCACGCCGGGGTTCCAGATGGTGACGTCAAGGTGGCCGTCGCGGACCTCGACCGCCGATGCCCCGGTGATCTCGGCGCCGAGCAGGTCGAATCGCTGCTCGCGCAGGTCCAATCCGGTCTCGGAGAACAGCGTCTCGGCCAAGCGCCGGTGCACCGCGCCGTAGGGAACGACGCGGGCCAGGCCCCACAGCTTCGCGTCGCCGTCGATCACCTCGGTGTCGACCGTCGCGGTGTGCAGACAGAACCTCGGGTCGCGCGCCAGATCGAGGAACTTGGTGGTGGCCGGCATCCCGGGCAGCCATAACTCTTCCTCGAAGATCCGCGGCTCCATCGGGCTGATCCGGGGGAACCCGTCGGAGCGCAGGGTGGCCAACATGCACAGGTTGCCGTTGGCGCTATGTCGACGGGTGAAGATGCCGGCGATGCGCGGCGCTTGGGCGGTGAACTCGGTCCACGTGGTCATGGCTTGACCCTTGGGTTGCTCGGCGTTGCCGCCCACAGCTCGGCTATCGACAACCCGGCCCGCTGCAACATGGACCGCAGCAGCGGCAGGCTCACACCGATCACGTTCGACGGGTCCCCGTCGATCCCGTCGACGAACCAGCCGCCCAGCCCGTCGAGGGTGAACCCGCCGGCCACGTGCAGTGGCTCGCCGCTGGCGACGTAGGCCCGCAGGTCCGCCTCCGTGGGTGCGGCGAAACGCACCGTGGTGCAAGCGGATTCGACTTCGCGATGGATGATCGCGCCGCCCTCCAGCCGCAGCAGGCAGTGCCCGGTGTGCAGCCGGCCCGACCGGCCAGCCATGCGGCGCCACTGGGTCATCGCTTCGTCGGCCGACCCCGGCTTGCCGCACAGTTCGCCGTCGAGGTAGAGCATCGAATCACAGCCGACGACAACGCAATCGGCGGTGACGGTGCCGGCCAGCTCGCCCGCGACGCGCTCGGCCTTGGCCTCCGCCAGCGCGCACACCACCTCAGCGGGCGCGGCTTCGGGCCCCAGCTCCGCGACGACGGCGTCTTCGTCCACGCCGGAGACCACGACCAGCGGATCGATGCCGGCCTGGCGCAGCACCTGCAGGCGGCCCGACGAGGCCGACCCGAGGACCAGCCGGGTCAATGCTTCATGTGCGTCATTTGCTGCATGGTGAGCCGCTGGTAGTTGGACATCGCGAATCGCAGCCGGTCCACCGGCAGGCCCCAGCGGGTGGGCTCGGGTTCGGTGGGCTCGGGGACGCCGCCACCGACGACACCGAGCGCGGTGACCAGCGCGGCCACCTCCTCGTCGGTGGGGCGACCCTTGAGGACGTGGATGTGCGGCTCGTGCGGCTGGTGCGCGGCTTCGGTTGTCTCGGAACCGTTTTCGTCGCTCATGGCCGAATCGTTCGCCCCACTCCCGTCGCTCACTGCGTTCGCACCGTTCGTCCGGCTCACAGCGGAATGTTCCCGTGCTTCTTGGGGGGCAGGTGCGCGATCTTGCGTTCCAGCAGCCGCAGCGCCGTGCCGATGTAGCCGCGGGTGTGCGACGGCGGGATCACCGCGTCGACGTAGCCCCGCTCGGCGGCGACGTACGGGTTGACCAACGTGTCCTCGTACTCCTGCTGCAGCTCCAGCCGCAGGGCGTCGACGTCCTTGCCCTCCTTGGCCGCCTCGGCCAGCTGCTTGCGGTAGACGAAGCCGACCGCCCCGGAGGCGCCCATCACCGCGATCTGCGCGGTCGGCCAGGCAATGTTGACGTCGCAGCCCATGTCCTTGGAGCCCATGACGCAGTACGCGCCGCCGTAGGCCTTGCGGGTGATGACGGTGATCTTCGGGACGGTGGCCTCACCGTAGGCGAACAGCAGCTTGGCGCCACGCCGGATGATGCCGTTGTATTCCTGGCCGGTGCCCGGCAGGAAGCCCGGGACGTCCACCAGCATGATGATCGGGATGTTGAAGCAGTCGCAGGTCCGGACGAACCGGGCCGCCTTCTCCGAGGCGTTGATGTCCAGGCAGCCGGCGAACTGGGTGGGCTGGTTGGCCACGATCCCGACCGGCCGGCCCTCGATGCGGCCGAAGCCGACGACGATGTTGGTGGCGTAGCCGTTCTGGATTTCCAGGAACTCGTCGTCGTCGAGGATGCGGGTGATCACCTCGTGCATGTCGTACGGCTGGTTGGCCGAGTCCGGGATCAGCGTGTCCAGCTCGAGGTCCTCCTCGGTGAGGTTGTCCTCGATGGCGCCCTCGGGGACGGGCTCGGCGTAGCGCGGCGCGTCGGTGGCGTTGTTGGGCGGCAGGTAGCTCAGCAGGTCGCGCACCCAGTCGAAGGCGTCCTGCTCGCCCGAGGCGACGTAGTGCAGGGTGCCCGACTTGGCCATGTGGGTGTGGGCGCCGCCGAGCTCCTCCATCGTGACGTCCTCGCCCGTGACTGTCTTGATGACGTCCGGCCCGGTGATGAACATCTGGCTGGTCTGGTCGACCATCACCACGAAGTCGGTCAGGGCGGGGGAGTACACGTGCCCACCGGCGGCGGCGCCCATGATCAGCGAGATCTGCGGGATCACGCCGGAGGCCAGGATGTTGTTCCGGAAGATCTTGCTGTACAGGCCGAGGGAGACGACGCCCTCCTGGATGCGCGCGCCGGCGCCGTCGTTGATGCCGATCAGCGGGCGGCCGGTCTTGATCGCCAGTTCCTGGACCTTGACGATCTTCTCGCCGTACACCTCGCCGAGGCTGCCGCCGAACACCGTGGCGTCCTGGCTGAAGATGCACACTTCGCGACCGTCGATGGTGCCGTAGCCGGTGATCACGCCGTCGCCGAGCGGGCGGTTGTTGTCCAGGCCGAAGTTCTTGCTGCGGTGGCGCGCCAGCGCGTCGAGTTCGACGAACGAGTCCTCGTCAAGCAGGGCGAGGATGCGCTCGCGGGCGGTCAGCTTGCCCTTGGCGTGCACCTTCTCGACGGCCTCTTCGCCCACCGGGTGCAGCGACTCTTCCCGGCGCTTATGCAGTTCGGCCAGCTTGCCTGCGGTGGTGTGGATGTCGATGGTGTGCTCAGCGGCCGGCTCCGCGGTGTGGTCGGTAACGCTTGTCATGGGATCCGAGCTTAGCGGCGGGCTAGTCTCCGCTGATGGACTGGGCGACCGAATGCGATCTGCTGGTCGCGGGATCGGGCGGTGGCGGGGTCACCGGTGCCTACACCGCGGCGCGCGAAGGCCTGGACGTGTTGCTGGTGGAGGCGACGTCGAAATTCGGCGGGACCACCGCCTACTCCGGTGGGGGCGGCGTCTGGTTCCCGTGCAACCCGGTGCTGGTGCGAGCCGGAGTTGACGACACCATCGAGGACGCGCTCACCTACTACCACGCCGTCGTCGGTGACCGCACCCCCCGTGAACTGCAGGAAACCTATGTCCGCGGCGGCGCCCGGCTGATCGAGTACCTGGAAGCCGACCCCCTGCTGAAGTTCGTGCCGTTGCCCTGGCCGGACTACTACGGCAAAGCGCCGAAGGCGCGGCTGGACGGCCAGCGCCACATCGCCGCGAAGCCCTGGAAGGTGGCCGCCGCCCCCGAACTGCGGGAGGTCATCCGCGGGCCGCTGGACACCGACCGGCTCGGGGCGGAACCGCCCGCCGACTACTACCTCGGGGGTCGCGCGCTGATCGCGCGGTTCCTCAAGGCGATCGAGCAGTATCCGACGGCCTCGCTGCGGCGTGACACCGCACTGGTCGAGTTGGTGATGTCCGGAGGGGCGGTGACGGGCGCGATCGTCGAGAGCGACGGTGAGCGCCGCGCGATCCGGAGCCGGCTGGGGGTGCTGCTGGCCGCCGGCGGCTTCGAGAACAGCGAGGAGCTGCGGCGCAGATACGGGGTACCGGGCGCGGCCCGAGACACCATGGGCGGCCCGGGGAGCCGGGGGCTGGCGCTGCAGGCCGGCATCGCCGCGGGCGCTGACACCGACCTGCTGGATCAGGCGTGGTGGTCGCCGGGCATGACCCACCCGGACGGCCGGTCCGCCTTCGCGCTGTGGTTCACCGGTGGCATCTTCGTGAACCAGGACGGCAACCGGTTCGTCAACGAGTCCCGCGCATACGACCGGGCCGGCCGCGAGATCATCGCGCAGCTGCAGGACGGGTCAATCACGTTGCCGTACTGGATGATCTACGACGACGCCGACGGCGAGGTGCCGCCGGTGAAGGCGGCCAACGTCTCCATCGTCGAGACGGAGCGCTACGTCGCCGCCGGCCTGTGGCACTCCGCGGACACCCTGGAGGAACTGGCCGACAAGATCGGTGTTCCGGGCCGGCAGCTGGCGGCAACTGTGGCCCGGTTCAACGGTTTTGCCGCGTCCGGCGTCGACGAGGACTTCGGCAGGGGCGACGAGGCTTTCGACCGTGCGTTCTCGGGGGGCGCCTCGCCCCTGGTGCCCATCGATCGCCCGCCATATCACGCCGCGGCTTTCGGCATTTCGGATCTGGGCACCAAGGGCGGCCTGCGCACCGACACCGCCGCCCGCGTGCTCGACACTTCCGGCAAGCCCATCCCCGGCTTGTACGCCGCCGGCAACACGATGGCCGCGCCCAGCGGCACCGCCTATCCCGGCGGCGGCAACCCGATCGGAACCAGCATGCTGTTCAGCCACCTGGCTGTCCTGGACATGAGCCACCGGCGCCGCTGAGTTCTACGCTGGGTCCGGTGACAGACCGAGACCAGCTCAGGGCACCGCTGGACCAGGCCGCGCTGCGCGCCGAACTGATCGGCACCGGACTGGGCTGGCGGCGACTCGACGTCGTCGAACAGACCGGCTCCACGAACGCCGACCTGCTCGAGCGAGCGGCGTCAGGGACCGACGTGGCCGGGGCGGTGCTGATCGCCGAGCACCAGACGGCGGGCCGCGGGCGACACGGCCGCAGCTGGTCGGCCACCCCGCGGACCCAGATCACGATGTCGGTCGGCGTCAGCATCGTCGACGTGCCGACCGCCGGCTGGGGCTGGTTGCCCCTGGCCACCGGGGTGGCGGTGGTCGACACGGTGGCCCCGCTGCTCGGCGGGGTTCCGGTGGGGCTCAAGTGGCCCAACGACGTGCTGGCGGGCGCCCCCGAATCCCCGGGCAAGCTCGCCGGCATCCTCGCCGAGGTGGCCCGTCCGGTGGTGGTGATCGGTCTGGGACTCAACGTGTTTCAGGCGCCCGACGGCATCGAGGGGGCCACCTCGATGCTCGACCTCGGTGTGCAGGCTCCCGACCGCACCCTGCTGGTGTGCGGGCTGTTGTCCGAGCTCGGCCGGCGGATCGTGGCGTGGCGCGCCGCGCGCGGGGCGGACTGGGCGCTGGCGGCCGACTACCGGGCGCGCAGCCTGACCATCGGCCACCGGGTGCGGGCCCACCTGCCCGGCGGCAAGGAAGTGGTCGGGGACGCGACCGCCGTCGACGACCAGGGCAGGCTGTGCATCGACACCGGGGGAGAGACCGTCGTCGTCTCGGCGGGCGACGTGGTGCATTTGCGCTAGTTGTCCGGCCCCGCGCGGCTAATGTCGGCGGGCATGAGCTACCCGGATAACGTCCTGGCCGCGGGCGAGCAGGTTATCGTCCACCGCCACCCGCACTGGAAGCGGTTGATCTGGCCCGTCGTGGCCCTGCTGTTGGCGACCGCCCTGGCGGCGTTCGGATCGGGATACCTGAACTCGACGCATTGGGGTCAGCTGGCCAAGAACATCATCTATGGCGTCATCTGGGGCATCTGGCTGGTGATCGTCGGCTGGCTGACGCTGTGGCCGTTCCTGAGCTGGCTGACCACTCATTTCGTCGTGACGAACCGGCGGGTGATGTTTCGGCACGGGGTGCTCACCCGCACCGGAATCGATATCCCCCTGGCACGGATCAACAGCGTGGAATTCCGCGATCGGATCACCGAGCGAATGTTTCGCACCGGGACGCTGATTATCGAATCGGCGTCACAGGATCCGTTGGAGTTCTATGACATTCCGCGCCTGCGCGAGGTGCACGCGCTGCTGTATCACGAAGTCTTCGACACTTTGGGTTCGGAGGAATCGCCCAGCTGACCCCACCGGCCGGCCCGGTTGCGCCAGGTGCGCAGCGGAGTGACGTTCCCGCCCTCGATCTCGTCCTCGAGCATCTCGGCGATGCCGCCGGCGGTGAGGGCGGATTCCAGTGCCTTGTCGGGATTGCGCGCGAACTCGTCGGGAAACACCCAGCGCCGGAACGCCCAGAAGCGGAAGGCCATCTGCAGCAGGTTGCCGATGATGTAGGCCGAGATGAAGTCGGCGATGTTTTCCACGGTCAGCGAGACCATCGGCTCCCGCAGCTGCAGGACGTAGCTGGAGAACCACAGCGGCGCCATGGACAGCAGCACCCCCACGCCGCTGAAGGCGAAGAACAGCAGCGCCTCGTGGTGCCGTTCCCGGCCGCCGCGATCGCGGAAGCTCCACTCGCGGTTCAACACGTAGGAGGCGATCACCGCGACGATGCCGGCGATGACCTTCGCGGTGACCGGCTTGGAGTCCAGAATTGTCAGCTTCAGGGTGTAGAAAATCGCCGAGTCGATCACGAACGTGGTGCCGCCGACGATGGCGAATTTGATCAGCTCGTGGTGGCGCAGCAAATAGGGCTGAATAAACCCGGGCATGCGCTCGATTGCGGCGTCGGCGAAGGGCACAAGTGGTCAGTGTACGGACGGACACAAAATCGACGCAAAATCGTACATAACGATTCGGTGTCACCGCCGGTCAACACGCCGCCCGCGCCGTGACACCATGATGGCCGTGCCGAGTACACGCCCGCCCAGGGTCGCCCCCGCAGTAGCGCCGTTGGTCGCCATGGTCGGCGGCGGCCAGCTTGCCCGGATGACCCATCAGGCCGCGATCGCCCTGGGGCAGACGCTGCGGGTGCTGGCGACCGCCGCCGACGAGCCGGCCGCGCAGGTCACCCCCGACGTCGTGATCGGTTCGCACACCGAGCTGGAAGACCTGCGCCGGGTCGCCGCCGGGGCCCACGTCCTGACGTTCGATCACGAGCATGTGCCGGGCGAGCTGCTGGACAAGCTGGTCGCCGAGGGCGTCAACGTCGCCCCGCCGCCGCAGGCGCTGGTGCACGCCCAGGACAAGCTGGTCATGCGCCGGAAGCTGGAGTCGCTGGGCGTTCCCGTGCCCAGCTACGCCGAAATCCGGAGCGTCGACGAACTCGATGCCTTCGCGCGGCGCATCGCCGGCCCCGTGGTCGTGAAAGCGGTGCGCGGTGGCTACGACGGGCGCGGGGTGCGGATGGCACGCGACCCGCTGCACGCCCGAGAGATCGCGGCCGACTTCCTGGCGGCTGAGGTGCCGGTGATGGCCGAGGAGCAGGTGAGTCTGCGCCGCGAGCTTTCGGCGCTGGTGGCGCGCTCACCGTTCGGCCAGGGCGCGGCGTGGCCGGTCGTCGAGACGGTGCAACAGGACGGGATCT
This sequence comes from Mycobacterium sp. 852002-51613_SCH5001154, assembly GCF_001667425.1. Lineage (NCBI taxonomy): Bacteria > Bacillati > Actinomycetota > Actinomycetes > Mycobacteriales > Mycobacteriaceae > Mycobacterium > Mycobacterium sp. 852002-51613_SCH5001154. Next base: position 43,208 of record NZ_LZII01000002.1, read on the forward strand.
GCGTGCAGGTGATCGCGCCCGCCCCCGGGCTGCCCGATAGCGTCGCGGCCGCCGCCCAGCAGCTGGCGTTGCGCCTGGCCGCCGAGCTGGGTGTGGTCGGGGTGTTCGCGGTCGAGCTGTTCGAGACCACCGACGGGGAGCTGCTCGTCAACGAGCTGGCGATGCGACCGCACAACTCCGGGCACTGGACCATGGACGGGGCGCGCACCAGTCAATTCGAACAGCACGTCCGCGCGGTGCTGGACTATCCGCTGGGCGACACCGACGCCATCGCGCCGGTGACGGTGATGGCCAACGTGCTCGGCGCCGCGGAGCGGCCCGCGATGACGATCGACGAGCGGTTGCACCACCTGTTCGCGCGGATGCCCGACGCCCGGGTGCACCTCTACGGCAAGGAGGAACGGCCCGGTCGCAAGGTCGGCCACGTCAATTTTCTGGGTACCGACATGGCGGAGGTGGCCGCGCTGCGGACGCGCGCCGAGTTGGCGGCACACTGGTTGTCGCACGGGCAGTGGACGGACGGATGGGATCCGCATGAGTGAGCCTCGCGTTGGCGTGATCATGGGCAGCGACAGCGACTGGTCGGTGATGTCCGACGCCGCGGCGGCGCTGGCCGAGTTCGACGTGCCGGCCGAGGTTCGGGTGGTCTCGGCGCATCGCACGCCCCAGGCGATGTTCGACTACGCGCGCGGCGCGGCCGACCGCGGCATCGAGGTGATCATCGCGGGCGCCGGCGGCGCCGCCCACCTGCCCGGGATGGTCGCGTCCGCGACGCCGCTGCCGGTGATCGGGGTGCCGGTTCCGCTGGCGCGCCTGGACGGCCTCGACTCGTTGCTGTCGATCGTGCAGATGCCTGCCGGCGTCCCGGTGGCCACGGTCTCGATCGGCGGCGCGCGCAACGCGGGCCTGCTCGCGGTGCGCATCCTCGGCTCGTCCGACCCGGCGCTGCGGGCCCGCCTCGTCGAGTTCCAAGGCCAGCTGGCCGACAGCGTGCGCGCCAAGGATGAGGCGCTGCAGCAGCTGCACGGTAAAGTTACCGGCGAGTAGCAAGGAGGCTTGAGATGGCTGGTTGGGCCGGAGACCCGTCGTTCGATTTGTTCCAGTTGCCCGAGGAGCACCAGGAGCTGAGGGCGGCGATCCGCGCGCTGGCGGAGAAGGAGATCGCGCCGCACGCCGCCGACGTGGACGAGAATTCGCGCTTCCCGGACGAGGCGCTTCAGGCGCTCAACGCGTCCGGCTTCAACGCGGTCCACGTCCCCGAGGAGTACGGCGGCCAGGGTGCGGATTCCGTCGCGGCGTGCATCGTGATCGAGGAGGTCGCCCGCGTCGACGCCTCGGCCTCGCTGATCCCCGCGGTGAACAAGCTGGGCACCATGGGGCTGATCCTGCGGGGCTCCGACGAGCTGAAGAAGCAGGTGCTGCCGTCCATCGCCGACGGCACCGCGATGGCGTCCTACGCACTTTCCGAGCGGGAAGCCGGCAGCGATGCGGCCTCGATGCGCACGCGGGCCAAGGCCGACGGCGACGACTGGATTCTCAACGGCGCCAAGTGCTGGATCACCAACGGCGGCAAGTCGAGCTGGTACACCGTCATGGCGGTCACCGACCCGAACAAGGGCGCCAATGGCATCTCCTCGTTCATGGTGCACGCCGACGACGAGGGGTTCACCGTCGGGCCCAAAGAGAAGAAGCTCGGCATCAAGGGCTCCCCGACCACCGAGCTGTACTTCGAGAACTGCCGCATCCCCGGCGACCGGATCATCGGTGAGCCGGGCACCGGCTTCAAGACCGCGCTGGCGACGCTGGACCACACCCGCCCCACCATCGGCGCCCAGGCGGTCGGCATCGCGCAGGGCGCGCTGGACGCCGCCATCGCTTACACCAAGGACCGCAAGCAGTTCGGCAACCCGGTCAGCGACAACCAGGGTGTGCAGTTCATGCTCGCCGACATGGCCATGAAGCTGGAGTCGGCCCGGCTGATGGTCTACCACGCGGCCGCCCGCGCAGAACGCGGTGAATCCAACCTGGGCTTCATCTCCGCGGCGTCCAAGTGCTGGGCGTCGGACGTCGCGATGGAGGTGACCACCGACGCGGTGCAACTCTTCGGCGGCGCCGGCTACACCGTCGACTTCCCGGTCGAGCGGATGATGCGCGACGCCAAGATCACCCAGATCTACGAGGGCACGAATCAGATTCAGCGCGTTGTCATGTCGCGGGCGCTGCTGCGCTGAACGCGACACTAGCATCACTCAGGGCAGCCATTCGGGGTGGTGGGGCCACACGTAGAGTCGTGCGAATGGGTCTGACCGTGGGGGTCTCAGTGAACGGCCTGGCGCCGTCTGCGCGCGCCCGGATGACCGGGAAATGATGCCCGTGCGCGCTCCAGTGACCCCGCCGGCGAACTGGCAGTCGTTCTCGTTGCTATTGGTCGAGGACGACCGCGCCGATGCGGTGCTGGTGGAAGACCTGATCGCCGATGCGGTCGCCGATATCCGGGTGGTGTGGGCGCAGTCGATGGCCCACGCCGAGCGCGAACTCGCCTCCGCCCGGCCCGACTGCGTGCTGCTGGACCTACACCTGCCCGACGCCAACGGCATGGACGCGCTGGACCGCATCGCCAAGCACGACGCCACCGTTCCCATCGTCGTGCTGACCGGGCTGAACGACGAGTACTTCGGCGCCTCGGCGGTCGCCGCCGGTGCCCAGGACTACCTGGTGAAGGGCCGGGTCGAGCCCGAGATGCTGCGGCGCGCGCTGCTGTACGCGATCGAGCGCAAGCGCGCCGAGCTGATCGCCGCCGACCTGCACGCGACCCAGCTGCGGGCCCGGGAGAACGCCCTGCTGGAGCGCGGCCTGCTGCCCTCCCCGCTGCTGCTGGACAACCCGGGCGTCGACATCGTCGCGCGGTACCGGCCGAGCCGCGAGGACGCGCTGCTGTGCGGCGACTTCTACGACGTGGTCCAGACGCCCGACCGGGTCGTTCACGTCCTGATCGGCGACGTCGCGGGGCACGGGCCGCACGAGGCCGCCCTGGGCGCGGCGCTGCGCATCGCCTTCCGCGCGCTCACGTTCGCCGGCGTGCACGGAGTCGAGCTGATGCGGCAGCTCGAGCGGGTGCTGCACTCCGAGCGAACGGGCACAGGCGTTTTCGCGACCGTGCTCAGCCTGGAGATCCCGGCCGATAGCTCGCGCATCACCGTCATCCGCGCCGGTCACCCCGGGATGCTGTTGCAGCGCGGCGGAACGGTCGAGTGGGTGGAGCCGCCGGGAGGTCCGGCACTGGGCCTGCGCGCCGACGACGACTGGCCCCGCTATGAGATGGAGTTTCCCGCGGGCCACGGCCTGCTGCTGCTGACCGACGGTCTGTTCGAGGGATATTCGGGACAAGGCACCCAGCGCCTCGGCGAGGACGGTCTGCTCGAGCTGGCCCGGTCGCACGCGAACCGGCCGGGCCCGGAGTTCGTCGATGCGCTCATCGACGGCGCCCAGGAACTCGCCCAGTCGCACGGCGGGCTCACCGACGACATCGCCGTGCTGCGGGTCGAACGGACCACCCCGTGACCCCGAGGTCGCGCCGCCTGCCCCTGTCGCAGCTCACCGTGCGTGGCTGGCAGGCCCTCGTCCTGGTCAGCATGGGCGTGATGGTGCTCGCCGGCGCACTCGTCGGCGCGCTGTTGCTGGACCGCACCGATCAGATGACGCGCGACCTCCTCGACAACATCCAGCCGGCGCGCGTGGCGGCCTTCCAGCTGCAGGCCGCGCTGCGCGACCAGGAGACGGGCATGCGGGGCTACCTGATCGCCGGGGACCGGCAATTCCTCACGCCGTACTACGACGGGCAGCACGCCGAACACGCTGCGGTGGAAGAGATCCGGCGCCGCCTGAGCGAGCGCCCGGACCTCATCGGCGACCTGGACGCGATCGAGAACGCCGCGGCCAAGTGGCGGGCGAGCTATGCCGAACCGGTCATCGGCACCGTCATGCCGAACGGCAAGAACGTCACGAGCAAACCGTCGGCGGAGCGCGGCAAAGCCGAATTCGACCATTTGCGAACGCTTTTCGATAGCCAGAACGCGAACCTGTCCGCCGCGCGGACGGCCGCCGCGGACGAACTCAAACGCGTCGATGCCTGGCGCGACAGGGCGTTCGGTGCCATGGTGTTGCTGTTCTTCGTCACGGCCGGGCTGCTGGGGTTCCTGATCCGAGATACGGTCGCGCGCCCGCTCGCCGCGCTGGCCACCGCGTGCCGGCGGATCACCGAGGGCAACTTCGAGGAAAGCATCTCACCGCCGAAGCGGCCCAAAGACATCCGCGACATGGCGATCAACATGGAGAACATGCGCAAGCGCATGGTCGACGAGCTCGAGACAACGCGTGCGGCCCAGGCGCAGCTGGACGAGCAGGCCGCCGAATTGCGCCGGTCCAACACCGAACTCGAGCAGTTCGCCTACGTCGCATCGCACGACCTGCAGGAGCCGCTGCGCAAGGTCGCCTCGTTCTGCCAGCTACTGGAGCGGCGATACGGCGACAAGCTCGACGAGCGCGGGATCGAATACATCGGATTCGCGGTCGACGGCGCCAAACGGATGCAGGCCCTGATCAACGACCTGCTCACCTTCTCGCGCGTCGGCCGGCTGGGCGCCACCGAGACCGACGTCGACCTCGACACGGCGCTGGACTCCGGCCTGGCCAACCTGTCCACCGCGGTCGAAGAGTCGGACGCCGAAATCGTGCGCCCCGACGCGCTCCCGCGGATCAAGGGCGACCCCATGCTGCTGACGATGCTATGGCAGAACCTGATCGGCAACGCGGTGAAGTTCCGGCACAAAGACCGCCGGCCCCGCGTCGTCATCGAGTGCGCGCCGGGCACCGGCGTCCACGACGGCGAATGGGTGATCACCGTGTCGGACAACGGCATCGGTATCCCGGTCGAGTTCGCCGACAAGGTCTTCGTCATTTTCCAACGCCTGCACGGCCGCGACGTGTACGCCGGGACCGGCGTCGGCCTCGCGTTGGTCAAGAAGATCGTCGAGCATCATGGCGGCACCATCCGGATCGACCCGACCCGCACCGACGGGACGCGGTTCGAGTTCACGCTGCCCATGCCCCAGCCCGCCGGTGAAGCAGACTCAGACGCTTTGGAAGGAGCGCATCAATGACATCAGAAGGCAGAGCGATCGACATTCTGCTCGTCGAGGACGACCCGGGGGACGAGCTCATCACGCGAGAAGCCTTCGAGCACAACAAACTCAAGAACCGGCTCCACGTGGCGCACGACGGAGAGGAAGGCCTCGACTACCTCTACCGCCGCGGCAAGTTCGAGGATGCGCCGCGGCCCGACCTCATCCTGCTGGACCTGAACCTGCCCAAGTACGACGGCCGCCAGCTGCTGGAGAAGGTCAAGTCCGACCCGGACCTGGCCCGCATCCCGGTCGTCGTGCTCACCACCTCCTCGGCCGAGGAGGACGTCCTGCGCAGCTACAAGCTGCACGCCAACGCCTACGTCACCAAGCCGGTCGACCTGGACCAGTTCATGAAGGCGGTCCGGCAGATCGACGAGTTCTTCGTCCAGGTGGTGCGCCTGCCCAGCCTGTAAGGCTATGGCGCCGTGAGGAACTCGTCATTGTGCTGCCCGGGCGCGGGCGGGGGATCGGTGACCACCGCGTCGAAGCCCGCGTAGCGCGCCGGCATGCGGACCACCGTGACCGCGTCGCCGCCGGTGCCCACCCGCAAGGCGAGCTCGTTCTCCCCGAACAGCGGGGTGTCCACCACCTGCTTCCAGGTGTAGGCCAGGCAGGCCATCAGGCCACCTTCCTGAAGCAGCTCAACCCATTCGGCCGCCGTCTTGGCGGCCAGCGCCGACTCGAGTTCTTCGGTCAACTCGTGGTAATTCATTGCCCGCGAACGCTGATCGATGAACCGCTCGTCGGTCAGCAGGTCCGGCCGCCCGATGATCTGGCACAGCTTCGCCCAATGCTTTGGCACATACGCGCTGATCACCAGGTACCCGTCGGCGGCCTTGAACGCGTCGGAGGGTTGGGTCGCGAAGCCAACTCCCTTGCGCTTCTTCGGCTTCGGTGTGGCGTCGGGCTTGGCAGCCTCGCTGGGTTTGTTCAGATGAATCGTGAGCTGACTGGCCTGCAAGTTGACCGCCACGTCGTACATGGCGACGCTCACCACGTCGGCCACGCCGTGGCGCTCCCGGTTGAGCAGCGCGGCCAGCACCGCCTGGGCCAGCACGTGACCGCTGGCGGCGTCGACGAGCTGGAAGGGGATGATCTGCGGTTTGCCGGTCGGTGTCGGCATCCCGGTGGTCATGCCCGACTCGGCTGCGACCATCAGATCGACGCCCGGCCTGCTGCCGTGCGGGCCGTTGCCGCCATAGGCCGACAGCCGCGCGTAGACCAGCCGGGGGTTGCGGGCGCGCAACTCGTCGGGGCCCAGGCCCATCCGTTCCATCACGCCGGGGCGGAACCCTTCCAGCACGACGTCGGCGTCATCGACCAGCCGCAGGATCTGTTGCTTGGCTTCGTCGTTCGTGAGGTCGACGGCCACCGACTTCTTGCCCCGGTTGTGCGGCAGAAACAGCGTGGGCAGCGGCGGACGCCCGGGCAGGACCGCGGTGATCTGCCGGGCCGCCTCACCCAGGGGCGCCTCGACCTTGATCACCTCGGCGCCCAGGTCGGCCAGCACCTGGCCGGCCAGCGGCCCGGCGATGTTCTGGGTGAAATCGAGTACCCGGAACCCGTCAAGCGGCTTGGCGGGCGTGCTGTCTGCCATGGGTGGCCTTCCGTCAACGGGCCGTGTGCAACTCCGCGATGCAGTAGTAGTTCTCGGCGAACGGCGCACCGGCTTCGGTGCGCTGCAAAGGTAACCCGTTGTCGGCCAACAACTGATTCAGGGGTGTGCGAACCGGGCGCCAGCCCCGCCGCTCCAGATACGTCGCCGCGTCGTTGCGCTCGCCGGGGAACCCCAGGTCGCCGAGCGCAATGTCCAGGCCGTTCTCCCGCCACTTCTCGCTGGCGGCGTTCAGGGCGTCCCCGTTGTCGCCGGAGTTGCTGAAGATCTCGGCCACCAGCCGGCTCCCGTCGGCGCTGAGCGCGGTGATGTCGTCGAGCAACCGGTCCTGTGCCTCGGGCGGCAGGAAGCCGAGCAGGCCCTCGGCGGCCCAGGCGGCCGGCCGCCCGGTGTCGAAGCCGGCCTCGCGCAGCGCCGACGGCCAATCGTGGCGCAGGTCGATGGGCACGGCCCGAACCTCGGCGGTGGGCCGGGCGCCCAGCTCGGCGATGGTCGCCGTCTTGAATTCGATGACTTGCGGTTGGTCGATCTCGAACACCGTGGTGCCCGCCGCCCACGGCAGCCGGTAGGCGCGCGCGTCCAGGCCCGAGGCCAGGATGACGACCTGGCGGATGCCCGTCGCACCCGCCTCGGCGAAGAACGCGTCGATGTAGCGCGTGCGGGCGGCCAGCATGTCGGTCATGCGTTGCATGCCCCACGGGGCGCCGGGCTCGTCGACGTCGGCCGAGCTCAATTCGCCGGCGGCCCACCGCGTCATGAAATCGACGCCGACGGCGCGCACCAGGGGCTCGGCGAACGAGTCGTCGATCAGGCCGTCGCGGGTGGCCCGGGCCCGTCCGGCTGCCACCATGGTGGCGGTGGCCCCCACGCTCGTGGCCAGGTCCCAGCTGTCGTTGTCGGTGCGCGTCATCGGCAATGCCCTTTCCGTCTAGTCGTTAACCAGAGTAACGATGGTGACGAAAGACCCCTGTCGCAGTGGCGTTGCGCCCTTATTCCCGGGCGGGGCCCGGCGGCAGCATCGACGTGTGGAACCTCTTCGGCGCGCGGGCTTGGAAGCCCGGTCGCTCTTTCTCTATGTTCGGTCCGGGGGATTGGGGTGGCTACCGCCCGGGCGGATCGTGCCGGCGCTGCGCGCCCTCAAACGCTACGGCCTGCTGGGGGCGGCGCCGGCGATCGCCGCCGGGCGAGACCGTGACGGGGTGGCGCTGATCGACGAGCGCGGGCCCCTGACGTTCGGTGAGCTGGACGAGCGGACCAACGCGTTGGCCAACGAGTGGCGGCGGCGCGGGCTCGGCCCGGGCGCCGGTGTGGCCATCCTGGCCGGCAACCACCGGGGGTTCCTGGAGGCCGTCTTCGCCGCCGGCAAGTGCGGCGCATTCGTCCTGCTGCTCAACACCGGCTTCGGGCGCACGCAGTTCGCCGAAACGCTGGCCCGCGAAGGCGCGGACCTGCTGGTCTACGACGAGGAGTACAGCGCCGTCGTCGGGGACGTCCGCCCGAGGCTGGGCCGGATCCGGGCCTGGACGGATACGCCCGCTCCCGACTCCCTGGACGCGCTGATCGAACGCGGGGATCCCCGCCCGCCGCCCTCGTCGGGTGGGCGGCCCAAGATTGTCATCTCGACCAGTGGGACGACGGGAACGCCGAAGGGCGCCGCGCGCTCCGAGCCCCACTCGCTGATACCGGTGGGCGGTCTGCTCGGCAAGGTGCCGTTCCGCGGCCGGGAAGTCACGGAATGCTGTGTGCCGCTTCTTCATTCGATGGGTTTCAGCCACGCGATGTATGCGATGGTGCTGGGCTCGACCCTGGTGCTGCGCCGCCACTTCGATGCCCGAGAGACGCTGGCCAGCGTGGCCGCGCATCGGGCCAGCGCCATGATCGTCGTGCCGATCATGTTGCGGCGCATCCTTGATCTGGGGCCGGCCGCCCTAGCCGAGCACGACCTGTCGTCGCTGCGCATCGTGTTCATCGGCGGTTCCCAGCTCGGTGGCGCGCTGGCCACCCGGGCGCTCGAGGCGCTCGGCCCCGTGGTCTACAACATGTATGGATCCACCGAGGTCGCCTACGCCACCATCGCCACGCCGGCCGACCTGACCGCCGCGCCCGGCTGCGTGGGTGCGGTGGTCCCGGGCTCGGTCGTCAAGATCTTCGGCGACGACGGCCGCGAGGTGCCGCCGGGGACGCCGGGGCGGATCTTCGTCGGCAACGTGCTGACCTTCGAGGGATATACCGATGGCGGCACCAAGGAGTCGGTTCAGGGCCTGATGTCCACCGGCGACATGGGCCATTTCGATTCCGACGGCAGGCTATTCATCGACGGGCGCGACGACGAGATGATCGTCTCTGGCGGTGAGAACGTCTACCCCGGCGAGGTCGAAGAGGCGCTCACGCAGCATCCCGGCATCCTCGACGCCGCCGTCGTCGGCGTCGACGACGAGGAGTTCGGGCAGCGGTTGCGCGCCTACCTCGTGCTCCGGCCGGGCGCGATGCTGACCGAGCACGAGGTCCGGGAATATGTGCGAAACCGGCTGGCGCGCTTCAAGATCCCGCGTGACGTGCTGTTCGTCGACGAGCTGCCGCGCAACGCGGGCGGCAAGGTGCTCAAGCGGGTGCTAGTCCAGCCGGTAGCGGATCAGCCGGGAGCTGTTGGCCACCACCGCGACTGACGACGCGTTGTGCAGGATCGCGGCCAGCACGGGGGATAGCGCACCGCCCGCGCCGATGATCAGCCCGGCGGCGTTCACGGCGATGGACATGCCGTAGTTCTCCCGGATGACGTCGACGGCCCGGGCGCCCAGGTCGCGCACGTCGAGCAGCCGGTGCAGGTCGTCGTTGGCCAGTGCCACGTCGGCGGTCTCGACGGCGACGTCGGTTCCGGCCAGGCCCATGGCGATCCCGATGTCGGCGGCCGCCAGCGCCGGGGCGTCGTTGATGCCGTCGCCGACCATGCCAACCACGTAGCCGTCGTTCTGCAGCCCGCGCACCACCTCGAGCTTGTCCTCCGGCATCACCTCGGCGCGCCACTCGTCGAGGCCCAGCTCCTCGGCGACCACCCGGGCGATGTCGGGATGGTCGCCGGTGAGCATGACGATGCGGCGGATACCGTTGTCCCGCAGCTGCTTCAGCACCTCGACCGCCTCGGTGCGCACCTCGTCGCGCAGGCTGATCAGTCCCACCAGCTTGCCGTCGACCGCGAGCAGCAGCGGGGTCTCGGCCTGGCGGCGCAGCCGGTCCACCCACTCCGACGCCTTCTTCGAGACCCGCACCTTTTCGGCGCGCAGCAGCCCGGGGCTGCCCAGCAGCAGGGTGCGGCCGTCGGCCCAGGTGCGCATGCCCAAACCCACCAGGACCTCGCACTCCTCGTGCGGCGGGATGGTGATGTGGCGTTCCTCGGTGGAGCGGATCACCGCCTCGGCCAGCGGATGGCGGGAGTGGATCTCCGAGCTGGCCGCGTAGGCCAATACCTGCTCGGGTTCCCAATCCTTGTGCAGGGCAATGATATTGGTGACGACGGGGCGGCCGACGGTGAGCGTCCCGGTCTTGTCGAACACGATCGCGTCGACCCGGCCGGCCTGCTCGAGGTGGGAGCCGCCCTTGATCAGGATGCCGCGGCGGGCGCCGTTGCCGATCGCGGCACTGATCGCGGTCGGGGTGGACAGGCCCACCGCGCAGGGGCACGCGATCAACAGCATGGTCATCGCGCGGCGCACATCACCGGTGACCGCCAGGGTGAGGGCCGACACGATGAACGAGGTGGGAACGAAACGGCGGGAGAAGTTTTCGCCCACGGTCTGGATGGGCGCGCGGTCGTGTTGGGCCTCCTCGACCCGGGTAATGATGCGCCCGATCGCCGTCTGGTTGCCGACGGCCTGCGCGCGCACCACCAGGCGCCCGCGCACCACGACCGACCCGGCGTGCACGTGCGCGCCGACCAGGACCGAGACGGGCAGGTTCTCGCCGGTGATCGCGGACTGGTTGACGATCGCCTCGCCGTCGGCCACCTCACCGTCCACCGGTATCGCGACGTGGTCGTGGATGATCACCTCGTCGCCGATCTGGACGCCGTCGATGGGGACCTGGACTTCGGCCCCATCGGTCAGCCGGATCCACGCCGTGTCCTGGCTGCCGCGCAGCAGTTCGGAAATCGCCCGGCGGGTCCGGCGCAGGGTGAGGTCTTGCAGGTACTCGCCGATGTTGAGCAGCCACAGCACCGTCAGCGCCACCACGTTCTCGCGCAGCACCAGGCTCGCCACCGTCGCCGCCGACACCAGGGCGTCGGTGCCGGCCCGGCCGGAGCGCAACGAGCGCAGCGCGCCGCGCAGGAACGGGTAGCCGGTGAGGATGGTGACGCCGGTGGCCAGAACCCGGCCGTTCGGGCCGAGCAGCGGCGGCCGGGCGAACACGTAGCGGCGCACGCCGAGCAGGGCCAGCGCGGCACCGCCGACGACCATCCGCAACACGTCGGTGTTGCGGATCTCCTCCGAATGCGGCGCGCGTGCGGGAATCAGCTCGGCGGCGACGTGTGCGGCGGAGCTGATCGCGCCCAGCACCGCGGCGCGGTCACAACGCCGGGGCGAATACCAGACGACGACGGATCCGGTGCGCGGGTAGGCGTGCACCACGCGCACGCCATCCTCGTTGGCGACGGCCTCCTCGATCGCCACCGCGCGCCGGGAGTCGCACCGCAGCCAGTCGACGGAAACCCGCATGCGCCCGGCCGCATCCGAAACGATTTGCAGCGCGGGGTCTTTCGAGCGGACCGGGTCCAGGGCGGTGGCGAGCGCCATCTGCGCGGGGATCAGTGGTCGTGCTGGTGGACGTCGGCGACGGCCGGCGTGGGCGCTTCCTCGCCGATGCGTTCGCGGGCTTCGGCCATGACGTCGGCGATCTTCAGGCGGGCGGACTCGGCGGCTTCCTCGGCCTTGCGCGTCCCGCGCAGCCCCAGCTCGGCAGCCGACACCGCGGTCTCGTGCAGCGGCGCCTTGGCCACGGCCTTGCGCACCACCTCGTAGGCCGTCACGCCGACCAGGCCGGTGACCACCGTCGATGCCGCCTTTGCCAAGAGCGCGTACCCCGCCATTGCCCGGACCTCCCTGTCGTCGTGGCGTCAGCTGATGCTCGCTCGACGTTAACATTGAAATATTGCGATATCAATATGTATCCGCCGCGTCTAGAGCACCCGGGTGACCTTTTCGGTCTCGATCCTGCGCTGCAACGCCGACGGGTCGGGATTGGCCACCTGCACCAGCGAGCCGCCGACGGCCAGGACCGCCAGCAGGCCGGTTACCAGCTCGCCGGGTTTCGACCACGCGGCGGTGGACAGCACCCGGTCGGCGGCCGTCAATTCCTTTGCGGCGGCGGCCCTTTGGCAGTCGGCCAGGACCTCGTCGACCGATCGGCCGGTCAGCGCCGGACCGGGATGGGGTTCGGCGACGATCTGGTCGCCGTGCACCCGTACGGCGGTCGCGTAGTCGGTGACTCCGATCGGCAGGTCGGGCGCCGAGCGGCCGAACGGGTCCAGCGACAGCACCGCCACCTCGCCGGCCCCGGTCTCGTCCGCCTCGTCCAGCCGCTCGGCGGTGCACATGGCGATGTCGGCCGGGCCCGATGCGAGCACGGCCTCGGCGCCGATCCACCACACCCCGAACAGCACGGCCGCGGTCTGCCAGTGCGCGGGCAGCAGGATCGCGACCCGGCTGCCCGGTCCGGCGCCGAGCTCGTCGCGTAACAGGTTGCCGGTCTTGGCCGCCCAGTTGGCCAGCGTCGCCGCCGACAGCTCGATGCGCTCGCCGGTCGCGTCGTCGTAGTAGGTGATGCGCGGGCCGACCGGGTCGGTCCGCAGCATCGGGTCGAGGATGGCGCCGGCGAGCGTGCTCAGTTGATGCACTCGGGCTTGTCGGAACCGGCGGTCAGGATCGGCGAGGGCGGCGGGACGTTCGGGTCGGCCGCCACCGCACCGACGTTGGACACCCGGGCGGGCAGCACCGACGCGGTGCCGGAAAGTCCGGAGCCGGGGCCGGTGTAGTCGTTGCCCAGCACCACCTTGACCGAGCCCGCCGCGACGGATGCATCGGCGACCACCGGCAGCCCGCCGAGCTCCTTGGCCACCTCCTGGGCCCCCAGGTCGTCGGTCTTGGCGGCCCGGACCTGGCTGCCCTTGACATGGCCGGCGTCGTTGTTGCCGACGGTACCTGCGCCAAATCCCTTGGCGGTCAACACCTGTGAGACCGCCGATGCCAGGCCGTTGATGTCGGTGTCGTTGATCACGCTGGCGGTGGTCTTCGCCGGGGTGTAGGCGATCTCCTCGGTCTTGCCCTGCTCCTGCTCGTGCAGTAGCCCATTGACCCAGTCCTGTACCTGATGCGGGTCCACCCGCACCACACTCTGCATGCCGTCGTCACTCCAGCCGGCCCCGTCCAGCACCGGGATGGTGGCGAACGCGACGTTGCCGCCCGCGAGCTTCTGCATCTGCTGGACGAAATCCATTACGTCCCAACCCTGAGAGATCACCACCGAGCGTTGCACCGCGGCCTCGAGGCGTCGCACGGTGGTGGGGCTCGACAGCGTCTTGCCGGAGATGACCCGGTGGGCCAGTGAGGCCATCACCACCTGCTGACGCACCACCCGGTCCAGGTCGCCGCGCGGCAACTCGTGGCGCTGACGGACGAAGCTGAGCGCCTCCGGCCCGTCCAGGCGTTGCGGGCCGGCCGGGAAGTCGGCGCCCGAAAGCGGTTCGAAAACCGGCTCTTTGAGGCAGACGTCCACGCCACCGAGCGCGTCGGTGATCAACGAGAAGCCGAGCAGCCCGATCTCGGCGTAGTGGTCGACGGTGACGCCGGTGAGGTCGGCGACGGTCTTGATCAGGGCCTCGCGCCCGGCCTCGGTGCCCTGCGCCGCGGCGTCCTCGGCCGAATCGCCGGCCTTGACCAGGCTGGTGCGCTTGGCCTCGCGGGTCTGGCCGTAGACGCCGTTGATCTTCGTCTTGCCCAGGCCGGGGGCCGCGACGTAGGAGTCGCGGGGGATCGAGATGGCCGTCGCCGACTTCCCGTTGTTGGGGATCCGGATCAGGATGATCGTGTCGGTGTTGGTCGCTTCCTCGTCGCCGGCCCGCAGGGCGGCCAGCTCCTCTTGGGACAGCGGGTTGCCGTGCGCGTCCGTGCGGCTGTCGAGGCCGACCAGCAGGATGTCGATCGCGCCGTCGTCGCCGCCCTTGCCGAGCGAGGGCGCGGACATGTGGAAGATGCCGTCCTCGAAGGACCGGACGTTGCTCCACGCGAGCCCGGTGCCCAGGACCACCACAAGGGTGAGCGCAATGGCAATCACACGAACCACACGTTGCACAGGCATCCCACTAGGTTACTTGCGGCACACCTGCTTCGCGGGTAACGAGCCCCCGCGCGCCCCGGGCGTTCGCCCGGGCTTTCCCGGGCATGCCAGACTCGAACCATGTCGAGCAGGATCGTGATCGCCGGTGCCGGGGGCCAGCTGGGCGGCTATTTGCGCTCGCTGGCGGCCAGTCAGGGCCGCGACGTGGTGGGGCTGACCTCGTCGGAGTGGGACATCACCGACCCCGCCGCCGCCGAACGGATCATCGAGCGCGGTGACGTGGTGGTCAATTGCGCGGCCTACACCGACGTCGACGGCGCCGAGAGCGACGAGGCAGGCGCCTACGCCGTCAACGCCACCGGCCCCGAGAACATCGCCCGGGCCTGCGCGCGCGCCGGTGCCCGGTTGATCCACGTCTCCACCGATTACGTCTTCAACGGGGACTTCGGCGGCGCCGACCCGCGGCCATACGAGCCCAGCGATCAAACCGCCCCGGCGGGCGTGTACGGGCGCAGCAAGCATGCCGGGGAGGAGGCCGTCATTTTGGCGTTGCCGGACGCCGTCATCGTCCGCACCGCCTGGGTCTACACCGGCGGCGACGGCAAGGACTTCGTCGCCGTCATGCGCCGGCTGGCCGCGGGGGACGGCCCGGTGAACGTCGTAAACGACCAGGTCGGGTCACCGACGTATGTGGGCGACCTGGCGGAGGCGCTGCTGCAGATCGCCGACGACCACGTGCCCGGGCCGATCCTGCACGCCGCCAACGAGGGCGCGGTGTCCCGCTTCGAGCAGACCCGCGCGATCTTCGAAGAATGCGGCGCAGACCCCGAGCGCGTGCACCCGGTCAGCACCGCGGAGTTTCCGCGCCCCGCCCCGCGCCCGACCTACTCCGCGCTGTCGGGCCGCGAGTCCGCCGCGGCGGGCCTGCGGCCGCTAAGGCCCTGGCGCGCTGCGCTTGTCGCGGCGCTCACCGCCGATCTACCGTTACCCTCTACGCGTGACTGACGTCCTGCCGGTCGTGACGGTGACCTACTCACCGGGCCCACACCTCGAGCGATTCCTGGCCTCGCTGTCGCTGGCCACCGAGCGGCCCGTGTGTGTGCTGATGGCCGACAACGGCTCCACCGACGGAACCCCGCAGGCCGCCGTCGAGCGCTACCCGAACGTGCGACTGTTCCACACCGGCGCCAATCTCGGGTACGGCACCGCGATCAATCGCGCGGTCGCGCAGCTCGCCGAGACGCCGGACATCGACGACGACTGGGTGATCGTGGCTAACCCCGACGTCCAGTGGGGCCCGGGCAGCATTGACGCCCTGCTGGACGCCGCCACCCGCTGGCCGCGCGCCGGCGCCCTTGGCCCGCTCATCCGCGACCCCGACGGCTCGGTGTACCCGTCGGCGCGCCACCTGCCCAGCCTCATCCGCGGCGGCATGCACGCGGTCGTCGGCCCGCTCTGGAAGCGCAATCCGTGGACGGCGGCCTACCGCCAGGAGCGGCTGGAGCCCACCGAACGCCCCGTGGGCTGGCTGTCGGGGTCGTGCCTGCTGGTGCGGCGGTCCGCCTTCGGCCAAGTCGGCGGGTTCGACGAGCGCTACTTCATGTATATGGAAGACGTCGACCTCGGGGACCGGCTCGGCCGGGCCGGCTGGCTGAACGTCTACGTGCCGTCGGCCGAGGTGTTGCACCACAAGGGCCACTCCACCGGCGACGACCCGGCGAGCCACCTGGCGGCGCATCACAAGAGCACCTATATGTTCCTGGCCGACCGGCATTCCGGGTGGCGGCGCGCGCCGCTGCGCTGGACCCTGCGGGCCTCACTGGCGCTGCGGTCCCGTCTGATGGTGCGTGGCGCGCTGCGCACCCGGAGACGGAAACTGGCGGAAGGGCGGCGCTGAGATGGCTAACCCGCAAGTCGATGCGGTAATTCTGGTCGGCGGCAAGGGCACCCGGCTGCGGCCGCTGACGCTGTCGGCGCCAAAGCCGATGCTGCCGACCGCCGGGCTGCCGTTCCTGACCCACTTGCTGTCGAGGATCGCGGCGGCGGGCATCGAGCACGTCATCCTGAGCACCTCGTATCAGGCCGCGGTGTTCGAGGCGGAGTTCGGCGACGGGTCCAAGCTCGGCCTGCAGATCGACTACGTCACCGAGGACCGGCCCCTGGGCACCGGCGGCGGCATCGCCAACGTGGCCGCCCACCTGCGTCACGACACCGTGATGGTGTTCAACGGCGACGTGCTCTCGGGTTCGGACCTCAATCAGATGATCGACTTCCACCGCGCGCAGCAGGCCGACGTCACCCTGCACCTGGTGCGGGTGGGCGACCCGCGGGCCTTCGGCTGCGTCACCACCGACGAGAACGGCAGGGTCACCGCCTTCGTGGAGAAGACGCAGGATCCGCCCACCGACCAGATCAACGCCGGCTGCTACGTCTTCGAGCGCGGCATCATCGACCGCATCCCGCGCGGGCGCGAGGTGTCGGTCGAACGCGAGGTGTTTCCCGCCCTGCTCTCCGATCCGGACGTCAAGGTGTGCGGCTACGTCGACGCGACCTACTGGCGGGACATGGGCACACCGGAAGACTTCGTGCGCGGTTCGGCGGACCTGGTGCGCGGGATCGCTCCGTCGCCGGCGCTGCACGGCCACCGCGGCGAGCAGCTGGTGCACGACGGCGCGGCGGTGTCGCCCGGCGCCGTGCTGATCGGCGGCACCGTCGTCGGGCGCGGCGCCGAGATCGGTCCCGGCGTCCGGCTGGACGGCGCCGTGATCTTCGACGGCGTCAAGGTCGAGGCGGGCAGCGTGATCGAGCGATCCATCATCGGCTTCGGCGCGCGCATCGGCCCGCGGGCGCTGATCCGCGACGGCGTGATCGGCGACGGCGCCGACATCGGTGCGCGCTGCGAGCTGCTGCGCGGCGCCCGGGTCTGGCCCGGCGTTTCGATTCCCGACGGCGGCATCCGCTACTCGTCCGACGTCTGAGGCCCCATCCCTGTGCGCGAGTGTGCAGCTAGCCGCACGCTCGAGCCCGAGTGTGCAGCTAGCTTCACACTCGGCGGCTAGGGGCGGGTGGCGCGGCCGACCAGATACGCCAGCGCGTGGTCGGTGCCGTCGGGCAACGCGTCGGCCGCCCACCACCGCAAGTCCTCCGACTCGTCGCTGATCGCGATCCGTGCGCCGGCCGGCGCGTGCGCGACGAACTGCAGATCCAGGTGGCGGGTGGGCACGCCCAACGAGCAGGTGACCGGGTGGACGTGGATGGCGGCCAGCCGGGGCTCGATGCGCAAGCCGTCGACGCCGGACTCCTCGGTGGCCTCGCGCAGCGCCGCGGCGACGATGTCGTCGTCGTCCTCGTCGCAGTGGCCGCCCAGCTGCACCCACCGGCCAACGCGGGGATGCAATGTCAGCAGCACCCGGCCGCCGGTGTCGTCGAGCACCAGCGCCGAGGCCGTGACATGACCCGGCACGCACTCGCGGCGACACGCGTCGGGCCGGGCGTGCACATAGGCCAGGACCGCGTGCCGCAACGCGTCCTGCGCCGCGTCGGGCGCCTCCCACTCGGACAGCAGCGAGATCGCCGACTCCCGGACGCTCACCGGGAACCCCGTCGCTTCCGGCGGTCCCGCAGCGCGACCCAGGCCGCGCGGCAGTGCGTCACCACCTCCGGCGTGAGCCCCAGGCCGTCGATCAGGACGTGGCGGTCGACGAGGTCGAGCGCCTTCTCGATCTCGTTGGCCTTCAACAGCAGATCGACGTCGCACGCGAGCTCGGGGCCGGCGAGCGCCGGCGGGGGAATGGGGAGCTGCTCGGCTTCGCGCGGTTCCAGCTCCAAAATCCCCCCGCCGTAACTGCGGCCGATGACCTCGGCGAAGGCGAACGTCACGCTGTTGTGGAACACCGCGGCCAGCCCGGTCGGGTCGACACCGCCGGCGAGCCGGACCCGGTGCACCGTGTCGGTGCTCGTGGCCGCGGCGGCGTTGACGGTCAGCCGCGGCGCGCGGTGGATCTGGCGCAGCATGAACAGGTCCGGGATCCACAGCGACGGCGTGCTCCACCACGGCTTGCGGATCGAGCACTTGAAGCCGCGATCCACGCCGGCGGCCGCACCGGCAGCGATGTGCGCGAGCACGGCGGGGTCGACGGGCTCGCGCGGCGCGTTGAGCAGCCAGCCGCGGCGCCCGGCGGCGACATCGCTTGCCCGGCAGTCGGTGTCGTAGACCAACCCGGACAACTGCGCGCTGCGCGAGACGAGCGGGACGCAGTGGGGCAGCAGCCCGAGCTCGCGGGCCTGCGCGTCGGTGAGCGTGAAGAAGCTGTTGCGGCCCGTCACGATCCCCACATCCACGGCGGCGACCGACCCGAGCCGGATCAGCATCGTCGACCGCTTGAGGGTTCGCAGCAGTCGGATGGCGGCCGGGTCGAGGAAGTACTGGGTCCACTTCTCGTTCTCGTGCAACAGCGCGGGCGCCCATTCGGCGTCCAGGTCCGCGTGCGCGAGGGCACCGGCGTCGGTGAGGTGGACCGTGCGGATCCGGGCGGGCCCCGGGCCGGCGACCCCGCAGAACAACACCACCTCCTGCAGGACGCCGTCGAACACCAATCGCTCGAACGTCACCAGCGTGATGTCGCTGAACCGGCTCAACAGGAACTCGCGCAGCTGTGCGGCGTAGGTGACCTGGAGTAACTCGGCGGGCAGCACCAGGCCCACCCGGCCGCCGTCGCGCACCAAGATCGAGCTCGCCACCACGAAGGGGACCCAGGCGTTGGTCAACCGGGTGGGCCGCAATCCCTCGCGCCGCATCAGCTCCAGTGCGGGATCGCGCTGCTCGGACGCCCAGTTGCCGAACCGGATGTAGGGCGGGTTACCCGCGACCCCGTCCCAGCCGCCGGGCGCGGCGCTGGCCAGCCACGCGAACAGGTTCGCGACGTCGACGGGCGCGAATTCCCGTGCCTTGGCCGCCTCTTCGGCGACGAGTTCGACGCCGTGGACCCGCCCGCCGAGGGCGGCCAGCTCGCGCAGGATCGCACCGTCACCGCAGGAGGGTTCCAGCACGCGCGGTCCGGCGTCGCGCACCCAGCGGGCCAGGAACCGGGCGACGGGCGCCGGCGTGTAGTAGCCGCCGCGGGCCTTGTCGGCGGACGCCGCCGCCTTGCCCGCGAACGTTTTCATGGGGCCAGTATCACTTGCGGATCAACAAATCCCCGGCGTCCGCCGTGTCACGCGGGCCGGCGGGTTCCTCGGGGTAGCCGATCGCAATGGCGCCCAACGGCTCCCAATCACCCGGCAGGTCGAGCTCGGCGCGCACCAGGTCGGCGGCGAAGATCGTCGAGCCGATCCAGCAGCTGCCCACCCCCCGCACGGCCAACGCGACCAGCAGGGCCTGCACGGCCGCCCCGACCGCGACGGTGAACATGGTGTGCTCGGCGTCGGTGCGGGCCGCGTCGGGATACGTGTGCGCACCGTCGGGAACCAGCATCGGAACGACGACCTCGGGTGCGTCGTAGAGAATCTGGCCGCGCGCCACCCGCCGCTCCACCGAGTCGGCGGGCCGGCCGTCGCCGGCGAGGTCCGACCGCCACTTGTCCTTCATGCGGTCCAGCAGCCGCGTCCGAACGTCGGGGCTCTGCAGCCAGACGAACCGGACCGGCCGGGTGTGGTGCGGGGCCGGCGCGGTGAGCGCCTCGGCGACGGCGGACTCGATCAGCTCGGCCGCGACCGGCTCGGCGCTGAACCGGCGCACCGACCGGCGCAACAGCTGCGCCTGGCGGCGCCCCATGTCGAGCGCCTCGGCGGTGCCCAGCCAGAACAGGTCTTCCTCGCCGGGCCGCAACAGCTGCCGGGCCGTCGAGCCGTCGTCGGCCACCGCCAGGCCGCGCACCACGGCCACCGGCATGGCGGTCAATTTGCCCTTCACCAGATCGGCCGCCGCGGCGACCTCGTCGGCGACCGCGATCTCGGTCACCACCAGCTCGTTGCCGTGGCGGTCGACGGTCCCCGAATAGCCGTGCAGCACAGCCAGACCGGCCGACCCCACCGCCGCGTCGATCTGGCCGTTGCGCCACGCGCGGCCCATCGTGTCGGTGATGACCACGGCGACGTCGACGCCGAGCCGGTCGGCCAGCCCGGCACGCAGGGCCGCGGCGCTGCCGTCCGGGTCGACCGGCAGCAGCGCCAGTTCGTCGCGGCCCACGTTGGATCCGTCCACGCCCGCGGCGGCCTGAATCAGGCCGATGCGGTTCTCGGTGATCAGGGTGCGGCCCTTGCGCGCCAGCACGCGCACCGCCTCGGCCTCGACCAGCTTGCGCCGGAGTTGGTCGCGCTCCTCGGCATCCTGCGGCGCCGGCACCAGCCGGCCCTCGCACTTGGACACCACCTTGCTCGTCACCACCACGACGTCGCCGTCGCGCAGCCAGGGCGCAGCCGCGGCCAGGGCCGCGCTCAGGTCGTCGCCGGGCCGGAATTCGGGCAGCCCGGCGACGGGCAGGATCTCGATCGCCGCGCCGGTGCCGTGTTCGGTCACGGCTTCACGCCCGCGAGGTCGAGCCCGGCGCTCACCATCTCGGCCGTCGCCTTCGGGTCGGTCATCAAAAGCGGCACGGCGGCCACCGCCACACCCTGAATGTCGGCGTGGTCGCCCTCGTGCACCAGCCAGCAATCCAGGATTCCGGTGCCACCGCGCGCCCCGTAGTGCTGGCCGACCGCCTCCGCGGTGGACTCCACCCCGATCACCGACAGGCACGCATCGGCCATGCCGCGCAATGGTTTTCCACCGATGATGGGCGAGTAGCCGACGACCGGGGCGGTCGCCGAGCGCAACGCCGCCCGGATGCCGGGGACGGCCAGGATGGCGCCGACGCTCACCACCGGGTTGGACGGCGCCAGCAGGATGACGTCGGCGTCGGCGATGGCCGCGACAGCATCACCTGTGGCGGTGGCCTTTTCGGCGCCGACGAACGCGAAGCTGTGCGTGGGCACGCCGGCGCGGTAGCGCACCCACCACTCCTGGAAGTGAATCGCCCGCCGGGTGCCGTCGTCCGGATCGGTGATCACCACATGCGTCTCGCAGCGGTCGTCGCTCGCCGGCAGCAGTCGGGCGCCGGGTTGCCAGCGATCGCACAGCGCCGAGGTGATCTGCGAGAGCGGGTAGCCGGCGCCCAGCATCTGGGTGCGCACCAGATGGGTGGCGATATCCCGGTCGCCGAGGCCGAACCAATCCGGCTGCACGCCGTAGCGCGCCAATTCCTCTTTGGCGTGCCAGGTTTCGTCGCGGTGACCCCACCCTCGCTCCGGGTCTACCCCTCCACCTAAGGTGTACATGCAGGTGTCCAGATCCGGGCAGACCCGCAGTCCATGAATCCAGGCGTCGTCGCCGATGTTGACGATTGCATTAAGTTCGTGGTTGCCGGTTCCCGCGTCTGGGTGCTGTTGCGTTTCGAACTGTCCCAGCCCGAGCAACTGTTGAATCCCCAGCAGGAAGCGGGCGCCGCCAACCCCACCGACCAGAACGGTGACCTTCACGTGGACGACAGTACTGCCCGACGACTGTGCGGTGGCGGGGCCGTTACGCGGCCCTTAAGCGTAGTCGCGCGCGGTGTGATCGACACGCCGAATGCGCAAAACAACGGAAACGCCGTAATTCGGTCACGAGATGGTATGGAAATGCGCCGTAATGCTTGACCCGGCAGATTAACCCGTGTCTAATCACAACAGTGTCATTTCCCGGTTGGCCGGCCGGTTCCGGTGTCGCAGACCGAGATTCGATCACTTGTTCGAATTGTCGGTACACATCAGAAAAGTGGGAACCACTCACTCTCCCAATCAAACTGAGGAGGCGGACGACCGTATGTCTTACGAACATCTTCGAGGAGTCATGGCGAGCACGCCGCACACCCCTATTGTCTCAGCGCCGGTCCCAACCGTTCGGCCGCACCTGACCGTGGTTCCTGATGCGCCAGTCGCATTCGAGCCCGAGCCGATGCTGGCGCCCGTCGCTGACCAATGGCAGGACCGGGCGCTTTGCGCCCAAACGGATCCCGAGGCGTTCTTCCCGGAGAAGGGCGGCTCCACCCGCGAGGCGAAGAAGATCTGCCTGGGGTGCGAGGTACGCCACGAGTGCCTGGAGTACGCCCTGGAGCATGACGAGCGCTTCGGTATTTGGGGCGGGCTCTCCGAGCGCGAGCGCCGTCGCCTCAAGCGCGGCATCATCTGACGCCGCGCCACAACGTCATTCGTCGTCGATCGTCGGGTCGATGACCGACGGCTCTACATCGAGGTAGATGGCCACCTGGGCCACCAAGATTTCGTGCAGTAAATCACCAAGTTCGACGGTGTCCTTAGCCCGTCGCTCAATTGGCTTGCGGAACAAGACAATTCGTGCCCGCGTGGCGTTGCCGCGGACGTCGACGCCGGCCGGGATCAATCGCGCCAGCGGGATCGGCCCGTCGGCGATCACCTCGGGCGGCCACTGCACGCTGTCGGGATCCTTGGCCGCGATCCGCGGAATCTCGTCGACCGCCACGTCGAGGTCGGCCAGGCGGGCCTGCCAATTCCGCTCGATGGGTTCGTAGGCCTCCAGCACCGCCATGTCGAATCGCTCGGCCCGGCTGCGCCACCCGGGCACCGTCGGCGGCAGCAGCGGGCCGCGCACATCGCGGCCCCGCCGGGAGGACCGATGGGAAGCGAATCGGCCCTGAGACCGATCCCTGTGCGGGGAGCTGCGCGAATCGCCCACGCGCCGATGGTAACGGTTGCACATCGGGGGTCGGCCGGTTGCGCGTGTCCGGCGCTTCGACGGCGTTTCCGCACGATAGCCTTTCGGCGTGAACGTTCCCCGTCGCTGTTGCCGGCCCGGGTGCCCGCACTACGCCGTGGCGACCCTGACGTTCGTCTACTCGGACTCGACGGCAGTCGTCGGCCCGTTGGCGACCGCGCGGGAACCGCATTCCTGGGACCTGTGCGTCGGCCATGCCGGCCGGATCACCGCGCCCCGCGGGTGGGATCTGGTGCGCCACGCCGGCCCCCTCGTTTCTGAGCCCACCCACCCCGACGAGGACGACCTGGTCGCCCTGGCCGACGCGGTGCGCGAGGGTGGCGATCGCGGCGTGCCGTACGCCGCAACGCCGGTGAACGGTTTCGCCGACCCACACATTCACCACGGCGGGTCGCAGGCCACCGCGCCCAGCAGCAGTGTGCTCGCGCCGCCCGAGCATCGATCCGGCCGGCGCCGCGGGCATCTTCGGGTGTTGCCCGACCCCAGTGACTAGCCGTTCCGGCGTCGCGCGCATTCCCCGCGCACCGCTACGGTCGGTGTTTCCCGGGGGCCGATAGGCTGACGGCCAACAGGCGAAGGAACAAACCCTTTCAACGCGTCAGGAGGCCCCGGCATGTCTCGGCTCGCCGCGACCGTGCACCGCGTCGTCAAGGCTTATGACGTACGCGGGCTGGTCGGCGAAGAGCTGGACGAGCCGCTGGTCACCGCTTTGGGGGCGGCCTTCGCCAAGCTGATGCGCGGCGAGGGTGCCCGGCAGGTGGTGATCGGCCACGACATGCGCGACAGCTCGCCCGCGCTGGCCGCGGCATTCGCATCCGGCGTGACGGGCCAGGGCCTGGACGTGGTGCGGATCGGTTTGTCCTCCACCGACCAGCTGTACTTCGCCTCCGGGTCGCTTGACTGTCCGGGCGCGATGTTCACCGCCAGCCACAACCCGGCGGCCTACAACGGCATCAAGCTGTGCCGCGCGGCAGCCAAGCCGGTCGGCGCCGACAGCGGCCTGCGCATCATCAGCGAGGATGTGATCGCCGGGGTCGAGCGCTATGACGGACCACCAGGAACCGTCACCGATCGCGACGTGCTGGAGGACTACGCGACGTTCCTGCGTTCGCTGGTGAACACCGCGGGGCTACGTCCCTTGCGAGTGGCAGTGGACGCCGGCAACGGCATGGCCGGCCTCACCGCGCCCGCGGTGCTCGGCGCGATCGGCTCAATCACCTTGTTGCCGTTGTACTTCGAGCTTGACGGCTCGTTTCCCAATCACGAGGCCAACCCGCTGCACCCGGCCAACCTGGTCGACCTGCAGGCCTACGTCCGCGACAGCGGGGCCGATATCGGGCTGGCCTTCGACGGGGACGCCGACCGCTGCTTCGTCGTCGACGAACGCGGCCGGGGCGTGTCGCCCTCGACGGTGACCAGCTCGGGCACCGCCCGCGACGTGATCACGTTGTGGATGATGGTGGCGCCGATCTCGCGCCCCAGCTCGCGGGCGGCCACCAGGCTGGTCACCGTCGAGGGCGACACGCCCCGGCCGCGTTCGTCGACGACGAAGCAGCGGTCGGCGTCCCCGTCGAAGGCCAGCCCGATATCGGCCCCGC
>NZ_LZII01000003.1:0-1434 GCF_001667425.1 Mycobacterium sp. 852002-51613_SCH5001154
AATCCCTTGTGTCACTTTGGCTTCAGAGGTCACAATGTGGTCTTTTTTGTCGGTGGGTGTTCGTAGGGTTTGAGGGGTGGGTGTCAGTAGTCGTGAGGAGATCGTCGAGGTTTTCGACGCGCTCGACGACGACGTGGATCGGTTGTGCGGGTTGTCTTTTGACGTGCTCACCACCCCGGAGCGGCTGCGCGCCTTGGAGCGGGTGGAACGGGTGTATCGCCGGCTGCGCGCCCCGCAGCACGCGTTGATCAACCAGCTCGGCGCCCAAGCCAGTGCCGAGGAGTTGGGCGGTTCGCTGCGGGTGGGGCTGGCCGACCGGCTGCGTATCACCAAGTGCGAGGCCGCCCGGCGTATCGCCGAAGCCGCCGACCTCGGGGAACGCCGGGGGTTGACCGGCCAGCCGTTGGTGCCGCAGCTGAGCGCGACCGCGGCCGGTCAACGCGAGGGGCTCATCGGTGACGGGCACGTGAAGGTGATCCGTGGCTTTTTTGCCCAGCTGCCCGCCGCGGTGGACGTGTTGACCCGGCAGGCCGCCGAGGCCGACCTGGCCAAGCAGGCCCGCGGGTATCGGCCCGACGAGTTGGCCAAATACGCCGGACGGGTGATGGATTGGCTGCACCCCGACGGGGATTTCAGCGACGCCGAGCGGGCCCGCAAACGCGGGATCACCCTGGGCACCCAGGAATGCGACGGGATGTCGCGCATCGGCGGGCTGGTGACCCCGGAGTTGCGGGCCGCGATCGAGGCCATGTTGGCCAAGCTGGCCGCCCCCGGGGCGTGCAACCCCGAGGACCAGACTCCGGTGATCGATGCGACACCCGATGAGGACGCGGTGCGCCGCGACACCCGCAGCCCGGCTCAACGCAACCACGACGCCTTGCTGGCCGGGCTGCGCGCCCTGCTGGCCTGCGGGGAACTGGGCCGGCACAACGGGCTGCCGGTGTCGATCGTGGTGACCACCACGTTGCAGGACTTGGAGGCCGCCGCCGGCAAGGCCCTGACCGCCGGCGGCACGCTGGTGCCCATGTCGGATGTGATCCGCTGGGCCGGCCACGCCCACCACTACCTGGCGGTCTTCGACAACGGCCGATCGCTGGCGCTGCATCACACCAAACGGTTCGCCTCCCCCGCACAGCGAATCATGTTGTACGCCAAGGATCGCGGGTGCACCAAACCAGGATGTGATGCCCCCGCCTACCACAGCCAGGTCCACCACATCACCGGCTGGCAAACCACCCGCCGCACCGACATCGACGACCTCACCCTGGCCTGCGGCCCCGACAACCGGCTCGCCGAAAAAGGCTGGACCACCCGCACCAACGCCCGCGGCGAAACCGAATGGCTACCACCACCACACCTCGACCACGGACAACCCCGCACCAACACCTACCACCACCCCGAAAGAATCCTCCGCGACGGTGACGACGACGAACC
>NZ_LZII01000004.1:0-37351 GCF_001667425.1 Mycobacterium sp. 852002-51613_SCH5001154
ACCGGCCCCCCCCCCGCCCGTGCCCAAGGACTATGTGGAAGGGCTGATCGAGTCGGTATCGGGCGGCACGATTGCGCTCAGGACACGAACCGGAAGCGCGACGGTGGAATTCGCGCCGTCGACGCGGGTCGTGCAGGTCGCCCCGGCCAAGCTGACCGACGTCACCCCCGGCAGTTGCGTCAACGTGCGGGCCACCCCCCAGAGCGCGCCGACCGGTGGCGCGATCACCGCGCAGGCGGTGACCATCGCCTCCGCCGTCGACGGCAAGTGCCCGCCGCCGGCGGGCTTCTACGGCACGGTCACGTCGGTCGCGGGTGACACGATCGCGGTCAACGGTATCGGTGCGCAGCCGAAACCGACCACCGTGACGGTCGTCAACTCGACCTCATACCAGCTGCAGACGCCGTCGGACGCCCAGGCGATCGCGAACGGTAAGTGCATGGGGGCTCAGGGAATTCAGGACGCCGGCGTGCTGCACGCGATGACCATCAGCCTGCAGACTTGCCCGCCGATGGGGCACCCGCACCATCACCTGCACCTGCCGCATCTGCCCTTCCACCTCTAGCGGCGAGGACGTGGGTTCGGCGTCAGACGGTGAACCCGAGGGCACGCAGCTGTTCGCGCCCGTCTTCGGTGATCTTGTCGGGCCCCCACGGCGGGTTCCACACCCAGTTGATCCGCAGCTCGTCGACCAGCCCGCTGCTGACGAGCGCGCTGCGTGACTGGTCCTCGATGACGTCGGTCAGCGGGCAGGCCGCCGAGGTCAACGTCATGTCGATCAGGGCGACGGTTCCCTCGTCGCCCTCTTCCACGTTGAGGCCGTAAACCAGTCCGAGATCGACGACGTTGATGCCCAATTCGGGGTCGACGACGTCGCGCATCGCCTCCTCGAGGTCGGCAAGGAATTCGTCATCCGGTGCGGCGGTCTCGCTCATTTTCTTCCTCCTCGAAGTCCGCGCCCCTGTCAGTGCAAGCCTGCGCCAATGCGTCCTTGAACGCCATCCATCCCAGCAGTGCGCATTTCACCCGGGCCGGGTATTTGGCCACCCCGGCAAAGGCGATCCCGTCGCCCAGGATGTCCTCGTCGCCCTCGATGCTGCCGCGCGAGGACACCATTTCGGTGAATGCGGTCACGGTGTGCAGCGCCTCGGGCACGGTCTGGCCGATCACCTGCTGGGTGAGCACCGAGGTGGCCGCCTGGCTGATCGAGCAGCCTTGGCCGTCATAGGAGACGTCCGCGACGCGTCTGCCGTCGTCGGACAGCGCGACCCGCAGCGTCACCTCGTCACCGCAGACCGGATTGACGTGGTGGACCTGCGCCCCGAACGGGTCCCGCAGCCCGCGGTGCTGCGGATGCTTGTAGTGGTCGAGGATCACGTCCTGATACATCTGCTCCAGGCGCACTGTCATTGTCTCCCAAAGAATTCGAGCGCGCGTCGGACTCCGGCCACCAGCCGCTCGACCTCGTCGGGGGTGTTGTAGACGGCGAACGACGCCCGTGCGGTGGCCGCCACGCCGAACCGGCGGTGCAGCGGCATCGCGCAGTGATGCCCCACGCGAACCGCGATGCCGTCGTCGTCGAGCACCTGCCCCACGTCGTGCGCGTGCACGCCGTCGACCACGAAAGAGACGGGCGAGCCACGGTTTTCCATGACGGTCGGCCCGACGATCCGCACTCCGTCGATGCCCGACAGGCCCTCGAGTGCCGCGGCGACCAGCTCGCGCTCGTGCGCCTCGACGGCGTCCATGCCGATGGCGCCCAAATATCTTGCGGCCGCGCCCAACCCGACGACCTGGGAGGTCATCGGCGTGCCGGCCTCGAACCGTTGCGGCGCGGGCGCGTAGGTCGACGCCTCCATCGTCACCGTCTCGATCATCGACCCACCGGTGAGAAACGGCGGCAGCTGCGACAGCACCTCGCGACGGGCGTAAAGCACGCCGACCCCGTTGGGGGCCAACATCTTATGACCGGAGAAGGCGGCGAAGTCGACGCCGAGCGCGTGCAGGTCGACCGGCTGGTGGGGCACCGACTGGCAGGCGTCCAGCACCGTCACCGCGCCCACCGCGTGAGCGCGCCGGACCAGTTCGGCCACCGGCGCCACAGTGCCCGTAACGTTCGAATGATGGCTGAAAGCAACGACTTTCACGCGTTCGTCGAGCTCCAGCGAATCCAGGTCGATGCGCCCGTCGTCGGTAACGCCGTACCAGCGCAGCGTGGCGCCGCTGCGGCGGGCCAGCTCCTGCCACGGGACAATGTTGGCGTGGTGCTCCAGCTCGGTGGTGACGATGACGTCACCGGAGCCCACGGCACGGTCGAACCGCCTGTCGCCCAACACGTATGACGACAGGTTGAGCGCCTCGGTGGCGTTGCGGGTGAACACCAGTTCGTCGGCGTCGGCGCCGACGAACGCGGCGATGTCCGCGCGACCCTGCTCGTAGGCGTCGGTCGCCTCCTCCATCAGCTGGTGCGCACCACGATGCACCGCGCCGTTGGAGGTGATCAGAAACTCGCGCTCGGCGTCGAGCACCTGCAGCGGGCGCTGGGACGTCGCGCCGGAATCCAGGTACGCCAACTGCTTCCCGCCGCGCATCACGCGCTTCAAGATGGGGAAGTCGGCGCGGATCGCGTCGACGTCCAGTGCTGTCCCCGTCATGGTTAAGCCCCCGCGGCCGCCGCTTCGGTGAAGCGCACGTACCCGCTCTCCTCGAGCTCGTCGGCCAGCTCCGGGCCGCCGGATTCGACGATCCGGCCGCCGACGAACACGTGCACGAACTGCGGCCGGATGTAACGCAGGATCCGGGTGTAGTGGGTAATGAGCAGGATGCCGCCGTGCTCCGCCTCGGCGTAGCGATTCACGCCCTCACTGACCACCCGCAGCGCGTCCACGTCCAGGCCGGAGTCGGTCTCGTCGAGGATGGCGATCTTGGGCTTGAGCAAGCCCAGCTGCAGGATCTCGTGGCGCTTCTTCTCGCCGCCGGAAAACCCCTCGTTGACGCTGCGTTCGGCGAACGCCGGGTCGATGTCGAGGTCACCCATGGCGGCCTTGACCTCCTTGACCCAGTGCCGCAGTTTCGGCGGCTCGCCGCGGACGGCGGTCGCGGCGCTGCGCAGGAAGTTCGACATCGACACGCCCGGCACCTCGACCGGGTACTGCATGGCCAGGAACAGTCCGGCGCGGGCGCGCTCGTCGACGCTCATGTCGAGGACGTTCTGGCCGTCCAGCGTGATCGACCCGGACGTCACCCGGTACTTCGGGTGACCGGCGATCGCGTAGGACAGCGTGGACTTGCCCGAGCCGTTGGGCCCCATCACCGCGTGCGTCTCACCTGAATTCACGGTCAGGTTGACGCCGTTGAGGATGGGGATCTCGCGGCTTCCCTCGGGCGCGTTCGGGTCTTCGACGCTGACGTGCAGGTCTTTGATTTCCAATGTCGTCATGACGCTGTTGTCTTCTCCGTGATTTCCAGTTCGTGTTCGATGGCGGCGGTCAGGCGCTCGCGGATCTCGGGTACGGCGATCTTCGAGATGATCTCGCCGAAGAAGCCGCGCACCACCAGCCGGCGCGCCTGATCTTCGGGGATGCCGCGGGCACGCAGGTAGAACAGTTGCTCATCGTCGAATCGCCCGGTGGCACTGGCGTGCCCGGCGCCGACGATTTCGCCCGTCTCGATCTCCAGGTTGGGCACCGAGTCGGCCCGCGCCCCGTCGGTGAGCACCAGGTTGCGGTTCACCTCGAAGGTGTCGGTGTCGGTGGCCTCGGCGCGGATCAGCACGTCGCCCACCCAGACCGTGTGCGCGTCTGGCCGCTGCGATGCCGGATCCCCTTGCAGCGCACCCTTATAGAGCACGTTGGACTTGCAATTGGGCTGCGCATGGTCGACCAGCAGCCGCGACTCCAGGTGCTGCCCGTCGTCGGCGAAGTACAACCCGAGCAGTTCCGCGTCACCGCCCGGGGCGGCGTACCGCACGTTGGCCGACATCCGCACCACTTCGCCGCCCAGGGTGACGGCGACGTGCCGCAGCACCGCGTCCTTGCCCAGCCTGGCGTGCTGCGCGGACACGTGAACCATGTCGTCGGCCCAGTCCGCGATCCACACGACGGTGAGCCGGGCGGCGTCGTCGACGATGAATTCGACGTTGTCGGCGTAGGTTCCGCTGCCCCGATGGTCGATCACCACGACCGCCTCGCCGAGTTCGGCGACGCTGATCTGCAGGTGGCCGTACGCCACCGCGCCGGCGCCGGGGCCCGTCACGGTGATGTTGACCGGCTCGGCGATCTGCGTGTCGCGCCCGATGCTCACCAGCGTCGCGGAGTTGAACGACGAAAACGCTTGCGCCGCAACGCGATCGGTGGGCACACCGCCACGGCCTAGCCGTTCGTCGCCGCGGCGGACGGTCTCGACCCGCACGCCCGGCTGTTCACCGACGCTGATCTGCGCCTTGCCGGTCGCCTGAGCCGAGCCGTCGTGCAGGCCCCGCAGCCGACGCAGCGGGGTGAACCGCCAGAGTTCGTCGCGGCCGCCGGGCACCTCGAACGCGTCCACGTCAAAGGACGCGAACAACTCACCCTTGTTCAGGGCAGCAGCAGCAGAAGCGGTCATCCGACCGCGCCCTCCATCTGCAGCTCGATGAGCCGGTTGAGCTCGAGCGCGTACTCCATGGGCAGTTCCTTGGCGATCGGCTCGACGAAGCCGCGAACCACCATCGCCATCGCCTCGTCCTCGGTCAGTCCGCGGCTCATCAGGTAGAACAGCTGGTTGTCGCTGACCTTGGACACGGTGGCCTCGTGGCCCATCGTGACGTCGTCCTCGCGGATGTCGACGTAGGGGTAGGTGTCGCTTCGGCTGATCGTATCGACCAGCAGCGCATCGCATTTCACGCTGGAGCGCGACCCGTGCGCGCCCTTGTTCACCTGCACCAGGCCGCGGTAGGAGGTGCGGCCACCGCCGCGGGCGACCGACTTGGACACGATGTTGCTCGACGTGTTCGGCGCCAGGTGCAGCATCTTGGCGCCGGCGTCCTGGTGCTGGCCCTCCCCGGCGAAGGCGACCGACAAGACCTCGCCCTTGGCGTGCTCCCCGGTCATCCAGACCGCCGGGTACTTCATGGTCACCTTGGACCCGATGTTGCCGTCGACCCACTCCATGGTGGCGCCGGCCTCGGCGCGGGCCCGCTTGGTGACCAGGTTGTACACGTTGTTCGACCAGTTCTGAATGGTCGTGTAACGGCAACGGCCACCGGGCTTTACGATGATTTCCACCACCGCAGAGTGCAGCGAGTCCGACGTGTAGATGGGGGCGGTGCAGCCCTCCACGTAATGGACATAGGCATTTTCGTCGACGATGATCAGCGTCCGCTCGAACTGGCCCATGTTCTCGGTGTTGATCCGGAAGTAGGCCTGCAGCGGAATGTCGACTTGCACCCCCGGCGGAACGTAGATAAACGAACCGCCACTCCACACCGCGGTGTTGAGCGCGGAGAACTTGTTGTCCCCGGCCGGGATCACGGTGCCGAAGTACTGCTGGAACAGCTCGGGGTGTTCCCGCAACCCGGTGTCGGTGTCGAGGAAGATGACGCCCTGGGCCTCCAGGTCCTCGCGGATCTGGTGATATACCACCTCGGACTCGTACTGGGCGGCCACACCGGCGACCAGGCGCTGCTTCTCGGCCTCCGGGATGCCCAGCCGGTCGTAGGTGTTCCGGATGTCCTCGGGCAGGTCGTCCCAAGAGGCGGCCTGCTTCTCGGTGGAGCGCACGAAGTACTTGATGTTGTCGAAGTCGATGCCGCCGAGGTCCGAACCCCACGTCGGCATCGGCTTGCGCTCGAAGATGCGCAACGCCTTCAGCCGCGTCTGCAGCATCCATTCGGGCTCGTTCTTCTTCGCCGAGATGTCGCGGACCACCGCCTCGGACAGCCCGCGCTGGGCGCTGGACCCCGCGACGTCGGTGTCCGCCCAGCCGTAGCCGTAGCGGCCCAGCGAGGCGATCGCCTGCTCCTGGGTCAACGGCTCAGCTTCTCCCGCTTTAAAGGCCTTTTGGGCCTCTGGCGTGAGGGTCATAACGACGCTCCTTCGATGCTCGTGGTGTCGCGACGCGGGCTGGGCGCCGGGGTCAGTGGTACGTGGGTGGTGCAGGCGCAGTCCCCGTTGACGATGGTCGCCAACCGCTGCACGTGGGTCCCGAGCACCTCGGCCATGGCCTGCTGCTCGGCCTCGCACAGCTCCGGGAATTCCTCGGCGACGTGCGACACCGGGCAGTGGTGCTGGCAGATCTGCACGCCGTGGATCGGGCCGCCGACCCGTGTCGTGGTGGCGACGTAGCCGGCCTTGGTCAGCGCGCCGGCCACCCGTTCGGCGGCCGCCTCGACCTCGGCGTCGTCGTCGCTGTCCGCCGCGGGCACGCCGGACAGGATCGCGTCGATGCGGCGCCGGGCGAAGGTGCGGACGGCGTCCTCCCCGCCGATCTCGCGCAGCTGCCGCATGGCGGCCGACGCGAGGTCGTCGTAGGCGTGCTCGAGCTTGGCGCGGCCCGCCGCGGTGAGCCGGAAACGCTTGGCGGGGCGCCCGCGCCCCACCTGCTGCCAGGACGCGGCGGGCACCGCCTCGGCGTCGCCCGCCTCGATCAGGGCGTCGAGATGGCGCCGCACGCCGGCGGCCGTCAACCCGAGCCGCTCGCCGATCTCGCCGGCGGTGATCGATCCAGACTCCACCAGCAGGCCCACGATGGCGCGCCGGGTGTGACCGTCCCGCACCGCGGCGGCCGCTGCACCCACGGCAGCGTCGTCGAGGTCGGTTCGGATTTTCACAACACCAGTGTGACGCAATTCCGGGGATCGGTCCACCAAGGGTGCCCTGAGCGGCCGTTGCGCTGGTCACACCCGCCCACTTTGGGACCTTCGCCCATAGTGGCCGAACCCCCGCGCCGAATAGCGTCGGCGGTGGTATTGAAAACTCCCAAAGAAGGAATTGACATGGCTCAGACGACTGAATCGAAGTCCGTCGCATCGTATTCGACCGACCTGCTCGACGAGGTACGCGAGTCGGCAAAAGCCGGCCAGCACGCCGCGGCGGAGGCGCTTCGGGCGTTCCACAAGACCCTTGACGAGGCAATCCCGGAGGCAGTGCAACCGCTGCGCACCAAGATTGTCGACGCCGCTATCGAACTGGCGGACAAGCTCGTCGCCGCCCAGTATCAGTTCAACCGCAGGCTGGTCTCGACCGCGGACCGGGCGCTGAGCAAGGCCGACGGCGAACGGAAGTAGCCAGGGCGGGGGCCTTTCGCCGGCTCGTGTCAGTGCTGCGGATCAAACGCCTTCATGCGGGCCGTGTTCGTCGACAGCCTGATCCGCGGCACGGGCCAATGCCGCTGTGGCCGAACGCAATTCGTTGGCGGATTCCAGCCTTGCGGGAAACCCGATCCGGGCGTAGGCCACGCCGCGGGGGGTGTGCACCCGCAGGTCCAGGCCGTAGCGGTCGACGCCGGTACACAAAGCGGTCCCGGTGTCGGGGTAGCCGCCGAAGATTCGGGCCATGGCGGCCAGGGAGTCGGCGTGGTCGGCGTTGAGATGCGCGAGGGCCCGGGCCGCCACGGGCGCAACCGGATCCGGGGAGGCGGCCGCGTACTGATCGCCGGTGGCCGAGTCCATCCGACCGTATCCACCTACCCAGCGCACCCGCTGAACCCGTAACACCCACAGGCTGAAGTCGCTGAAGTCCAGGTAGCGCCGGGCGGCGGGGACCGCCGTCAGGAATGCCGCCCGGGCGTCGCCGCGCTCGGAGCGCGTGGGCTCGGCGGCCGTCCCGGCCAGCGTGATTCGGCTGCCGGCCAGCGGGTCGGTGTCGTCGCTCGCCGCCACGATCGACAGGCTGGCCCTCGGGTCTCGCGCGAGGTTGCGGCCGTGCTCGGCCAGGCTCGAGACGCACAGCACGGGCATCCCGTCCAGCAGTCCATAGGCCACCAACGACGCCCACGGGTCGCCGTCAGCGGTCAACGTGGCCAGCGTGGCGGCGTTGGTGGCGGCGGCGATGCTGCGGGCCTGCTCCGCCGCGGACGGGCGGGCGTCGTTAGTCGGCGGGCGCAGGGGTGGCGGCACGGAGGGTGCGTCCCCGGGGTCGCCATGGTCGCGAATCGCCACGAAGGCGAGGCTAGCGCGAAGGGCGTTGCGCTGGTCACACCCGGGTTGGCCGGGGTGCCGGCCCGCCCCGACGGCTACGCTGCTCTGATGGCAGGCCGCCACCACGTGCTGAGCTCGTCGATCGCCAGCTTGCATGGCGACGAGCAGGCGGTGGGCACGCCGCTGAACGATGCCGAGCTCACCGCGCTGCAGCGCACCCGCCTGTTCGGGGCCACCGGCACCATCCTGATGGCGATCGGCGCGCTGGGCGCCGGCGCCCGGCCCGTCGTGCAGGACCCCACCTTCGGGGTGCGGTTGCTCAACCTGCCGTCGCGGATCCAGACGGTGTCGCTGACGATGACGACGACCGGCGCGGTCATGATGGCGCTGGCGTGGCTGATGCTCGGCCGGTTCGCGTTGGGCAGCAGGCGAATGTCCCGGGGCGACCTGGACCGCACCCTGCTGCTCTGGACGCTGCCGCTGCTGATCGCGCCGCCGATGTACAGCAAGGACGTCTACTCCTACCTGGCCCAGAGCCAGATCTCCCTGGAAGGGCTCGACCCCTACCGGGTGGGGCCGGCATCCGGACTCGGCCTGTCCCACGTCTTCACGCTGTCGGTCCCGACGCTGTGGCGGGAGACGCCGGCGCCCTACGGCCCCCTCTTCTTATGGATCGGGCGCGGCATCTCGGCGGTCACCGGGGAGAACATCGTCGCCGCCGTGCTGTGTCACCGGTTGGTGGAGCTGATCGGGGTGGGGTTGATCGTGTGGGCGACCCCGCGGCTCGCCCGGCGATGCGGCGTCGCCGAGGTCAGCGCGCTGTGGCTGGGCGCGGCCAATCCGCTGCTGATCATGCATCTGGTCGCCGGCGTGCACAACGAGGCGCTGATGCTCGGGCTGATGCTCGCGGGGGCCGAGTTCGCGCTGCGGGGCATCGACTCTCCGCGGCTGTTGCCGGCCTCCTGGCGGCCGGGTCCCGACTGGGAGCCGCTGGGCACGCTGCTGGCCGGCGCCGTCTTGATCACGCTGTCGTCGCAGGTGAAACTGCCGTCGCTGCTGGCGCTCGGGTTCGTCACGATGGCGCTGGCCTACCGCTGCGGGGGCAACCTGCGGGCGCTGCTGCTGGCGGGCGGCGCGATGACGACGCTGTCGCTGGCGGTGATGGCGGCGGTCGGCTGGGCCAGCGGCCTCGGGTTCGGCTGGATCAACACGCTCGGCACGGCGAACGTCGTCCGCAGCTGGATGTCGCCGCCCACCCTGCTCGCCCTGGGCACCGGGCAGGTCGGGATCCTGCTGGGATTCGGCGACCACACCACCGCGGTGCTGGGGCTCACCCGCGCCATCGGCGTGCTGATCATCACGGTGATGGTGGGCTGGCTGCTGGTGGCCGTCTTCCGCGGCCGGTTGCACCCTATCGGCGGCCTGGGGGTGGCGCTGGGCGTCACGGTGCTGCTGTTTCCCGTCGTACAGCCCTGGTACCTGCTGTGGGCGATCATTCCGCTGGCCGCCTGGGCGACCCGCAGCGGATTCCGGGCGGCGGTCATCGTCATCACCCTCGTCGTCGGCATCTTCGGCCCGACGGCCAACGGGGACCGCTTCGCGCTCTTCCAGATCGTCGACGCCACTTTGGCGAGCACCGTCATCGTCGCGGCGCTCATCGCGCTGACGTACGCCCGCTTGCCGTGGCGGCGGCTCCCGACCGAGGCTGCCGAAGCGCCGGAGACGGCCGCCGAAACCGCGCCCGCGCCCGAGAACGCTGCCGCCCCCCTGGCCACCCCTCGTTCCCAGGCGGTGCCCGACGCCTACGCTGATTCCACGTGAGCTCGGACGTTCCTGAAACAGTCGTGCGACTGCGCGGGGTTAGCAAGCACTACGGATCCACCACGGCCGTCGCCGATCTCGACCTCGAGGTGCACGCCGCCGAAGTGCTCGCGCTGCTGGGCCCCAACGGCGCCGGCAAGACCACGACGGTCGAAATGTGCGAAGGCTTCGTGCGCCCGGACGCCGGCACCATCGAGGTGCTCGGGCTGGACCCGATCGCCGACAACACCCGCCTGCGCACCCGCATCGGGGTGATGTTGCAGGGCGGTGGCGGCTACCCCAGCGCACGGGCGGGCGAAATGCTCAACCTGGTCGCCTCCTACGCCGCCGACCCGCTGGACCCGGCGTGGCTGCTGGACACCCTGGGCCTCACCGATGCCGCCCGTACCACCTACCGGCGGCTGTCCGGCGGGCAGCAACAGCGGCTCGCGCTCGCGTGCGCGCTGGTCGGCCGCCCCGAACTGGTCTTCCTCGACGAACCGACCGCGGGCATGGATGCGCACGCCCGGCTGCTGGTGTGGGAACTGATCGACGCGCTGCGCCGCGACGGCGTGACGGTGCTGTTGACCACCCATCAGCTCAAGGAGGCCGAGGAGCTCGCCGATCGGCTGGTCATCATCGACCACGGGAAAACAGTGGCCGCCGGCACGCCGACGGAGCTGATGCGCAGCGGCGCGAAGGACGAGCTGCGGTTCACCGCGCCGCCGCGGCTCGACCTGTCGCTGCTGACCGCCGCCCTGCCGGAGGACTACCGCGCCAGCGAGGTGACGCCCGGCGAGTATCTGGTCGAGGGCCCGGTCGACCCGCAGGTGCTGGCCACCGTGACGGCGTGGTGCGCGCGGATCGACGTGCTGGCCACCGACATGCGCGTCGAGCAGCGCAGCCTCGAGGATGTGTTCCTCGACCTCACCGGCAGGAAGTTGCGGCAGTGACTCAATCGAACGTCTTCCCCGCGGGGACCTTCACCCCCGACCCGCGACCCAGCACGGTTCCGCGGATGCTGGCCGCGCAGTTCGGCCTCGAGCTCAAGCTGCTGCTGCGCAACGGCGAGCAGCTGCTGCTGACCATGTTCATCCCGATCACGCTCCTGATCGGGCTCACGTTGCTGCCGTTCGGCTCCTTCGGGCACAACCGCGCCGCCACCTTCGTCCCGGCCATCATGGCCCTAGCGGTCATCTCGACCGCCTTCACCGGGCAGGCCATCGCGGTCGCCTTCGACCGCCGCTACGGCGCGCTCAAGCGGTTGGGGGCGACCCCGCTGCCGGTCTGGGGCATCATCGCCGGCAAGTCGCTGGCCGTGGTCACCGTGGTGTTCCTGCAGGCAATTCTGTTGGGCGCCATCGGGTTTGCGCTGGGCTGGCGGCCCGCCCTGGCCGCGTTGGCGTTGGGTGCGGCGGTCATCGCGCTGGGCACCGCGGGCTTCACCGCCCTCGGACTGTTGCTGGGCGGGACGCTGCGGGCCGAGATCGTGCTCGCGGTCGCCAACCTGCTGTGGTTCGTCTTCGCCGGGCTCGGCGCGCTGACGGTGGAATCCGGGATGATCCCGACCGGCGTCAAGTGGGCGGCCCGGCTCACCCCGTCGGGCGCGCTGACCGAGGCACTGTCGCGGGCGATGGTCCTGTCGGTGGACTGGTTCGGCGTCCTCGTCCTGGCGGCGTGGGGCACGCTCGCGGCGCTGGCGGCGCTGCGCTGGTTCCGGTTCACCTGACCGGGCGTCGAGATTGCCGCCATGGTCGTGGTCGGCGCCGCCAGAACAGCCGTCACGGCCGTCTCGACGACGCAAGGGCTTACTACAGGACGTAGTTTTCGTTGGCCTACCATCGGGCCATGCCCGTGGGACGAACGCTGATGCGGTTGGTGGACCTCCTGCCCAATCCGAGCGTGCGTGTCCAGCGCCTCGTCGCCGCGGCCGTCATCCTCACCCAGGGCGGCATCGCCGTCACCGGGGCGATCGTCCGGGTCACCGCGTCGGGGCTGGGTTGTCCCACCTGGCCGCAGTGCTTTCCGGGCAGCTTCGTCCCCGTCGCGCACGCCGAGGTGCCGCGCGTGCACCAGGCGGTCGAGTTCGGCAATCGCATGATCACCTTCGCGGTGGTCGTCGCCGCGGCGCTGGCCGTGTTGGCCGTGACCCGGGCCCGCCGACGCCGGGAAGTCCTGGTGTACGCGTGGCTGATGCCGGTGTCGACGGTGGTACAGGCCGTCATCGGCGGCATCACCGTGCGTACCGGGCTGCTGTGGTGGACGGTGGCCATCCACCTGCTCACCTCGATGACGATGGTGTGGCTGTCGGTGCTCCTCTACGTCAAGATCGGCGAGCCCGATGCGGACCGGACCGGAGTGATGCGCCGGCCCGTCCCCCGGCCGTTGCGCGCCCTGACGGCGCTGATCGGCCTGGACCTGGCCGTGGTGCTGGTCACCGGCACGCTGGTGACGGCCGCCGGACCGCACGCGGGTGACCGCAGCCCCACCCGCACCGTGCCGCGCCTCAAGATCGCCGTCGACACCCTGGTCCACGCGCACTCCTCGCTGCTGGTCGCCTACCTCGCGCTGCTGGTCGGGCTGGGCTTCGGCCTGCTGGCGGTGCGCGCCGGCCGGCCCATCCTGCGGCGCCTGTTCGTACTGTTGGCCCTGGTGTGCGCGCAGGCCGCGGTCGGCACCGCCCAGTACTTCACCGGGGTGCCCGCCGCGCTGGTCGCCCTGCACGTGGCCGGGGCCGCGGCGTGCACGGCGGCGACCGCCGCGCTATGGGCGTCGATGCGAGAACGGGCCGAGCCCGAGCCGCTCGCAGGCTGACTCCACGGACAGCGCGAAATCGCGCTGGGCGCGTTCGCGGGTGGCGGCGTCCAGGTGCCGCCAGCCCAGCGCCGGCGCGACGAGGTCGAGCAGCACCAGCCGATCCCCGGCCACGTCGGCGCGCGCGTAGAGCAGGTCGCGCACGGCGATTCCGGCGCGATCCGCGGCCACCGCGAGCGCGGTGTAGCCGAGGTCCCACGCTTCGAACTCCGGCTCGTCCGGCCAG
Organism: Mycobacterium sp. 852002-51613_SCH5001154; assembly: GCF_001667425.1. Taxonomy (NCBI): domain Bacteria; kingdom Bacillati; phylum Actinomycetota; class Actinomycetes; order Mycobacteriales; family Mycobacteriaceae; genus Mycobacterium; species Mycobacterium sp. 852002-51613_SCH5001154. The sequence continues at coordinate 12,954 of NZ_LZII01000004.1, forward strand.
GCGTGCGACTGCTTGCCGCCCAGGAAGATCAACGCCGACTGCGTTACGGCACGCCGCCCGCCAAGGACAGTCGGCGCCCCGGCGTCGTCCAGGTCGCGCAGGTACCGCTCATCGAGGTTCCAAGCGACCGCGTCGGGCGGGTTGAGCAGGTGGCGCACCCGCCGCGTCCAGGCCGAGAATTCGGCGCGCCGGTCCGGATCGTCCGCGGTCGCACGCAGGATGACCAGGTCAGCGCGCGCGACCTCGGGGTCGTCCCAGGACCGCCAGCGGGCGTGCAGCCCACGCGTTCGCAGCGCGGGCACCAGCCCGCTGTCGTCGGGGTCGCCGCCCGCGCGCCCGGGAGGACCCGCCAGCACGATGCGGGGATGGAAGATGTCCGGACGGGCGAGTTTCATGCCCGGGCATGATAAGCACATGCACGCAATCGAAGTCAGCGAAACCGGCGGCCCCGAGGTGTTGCGCTACATCGACGCGCCCCAGCCCACGCCGGGATCCGGCGAGGTGTTGATCAAGGCCGAGGCGATCGGCGTCAACTACATCGACACCTACTTTCGCTCGGGCCAGTACCCGCGCGAGTTGCCGTTCATCCTGGGTTCGGAATTGTGCGGCACCGTCGCCGCGGCGGGTGACGGCGTCGACGGTTTCCGCGTCGGCGACCGGGTGGTCAGCGCGTCGGCGTCGGGCGGTTACGCCGAATTCGCCGCCGCCCCAGCGACTTTGACGGCACATGTGCCGGACGGCGTGAGCTCCGACGTGGCGGCTTCGGTGCTGCTGAAAGGCCTGACCGCGCACTACCTGCTCAAGTCGGTGTATCCGGTGCAGGCCGGCGACACCATCCTGGTGCACGCCGGAGCCGGCGGCGTCGGGTTGATCCTGACGCAGTGGGCCCACCTGCTCGGCGCCCGGGTCATCACCACGGTCTCCACCCCGGAGAAGGCCCGGCTGTCCCGGCAGGCCGGCGCCGACGAGGTGCTGTCCTACCCCGACGACGCGGACGAGTTCGGCCGGCAGATTCGCGGGCTCACCGACGGCGCCGGCGTCGAGGCCGTATACGACGGCGTGGGCGCCACGACGTTCGACGCCAGCCTGGCCAGCCTGGCCGTGCGGGGGACGCTGGCGCTGTTCGGGGCGGCCAGCGGGCCCGTTGCCCTGTTCGACCCGCAGCGCCTCAACGCCGCCGGCTCGGTGTTCCTGACCCGGCCGTCGCTGGCGCACTTCATCCGCACCGGCCAGGAATTCAGCTGGCGGGCCGAGGAATTGTTCGACGCGATCGCCGGCGGGGCCATCACCGTCGAAGTCGGCGGACGCTATCCGCTTGCGGAAGCCACGCGCGCGCATCAGGACCTGCAGGGCCGCAAGACCGCCGGCTCCATCGTGCTGCTGCCCTGAGGCGCGGCGTCAGAACAAGTGCGGCAGCGCGATGACCGAGTCGACCGCCAATGCGCAGAACACCACCGCGAGGTAGTTGTTCGATTGCAGGAACAACCGCAGCGGCTTGACGGGCTCGCCGGCGCGGACCCCGGCGTTCAGCTGGTGCGCCATCGCCAGGAACCACACCCCGGCGACCACGGCGACCGCCGCGTAGAGCCAGCCGGCGGCCAGCGCCAGCGCCAGCGTCGCCGCCACCGTCAGCCAGGTGTAGATCAGGATCTGCTTGGTGACCTGACGCTCGGTCGCGACGGCGGGCAGCATCGGCACGCCGGCCGCTTTGTAATCGTCCTTGTAACGCATCGCCAGCGCCCAGGTGTGCGGCGGCGTCCAGAAGAAGATGATGGCGAACATCACCAGCGCCTGCCAGCCGATGGTGCCGGTGACGGCCGACCAGCCGATCATCACGGGCATGCAGCCGGCGGCGCCGCCCCACACGACGTTCTGCGACGTGCGCCGCTTGAGCAGCAGCGTGTAGACCAGCACGTAGAAGGCGATGGTGGCGCCGGCCAGGTGTGCCGACAGCATGTTCGTCGTCCACCACAGCCAGAAGAACGACGCCACCGACAGCGCCAACCCGAACACCAGCGCGTGGCTGCGCGGGACCGCGGCCCTGGCCAGCGGCCGCCGCGCCGTGCGCTTCATCACCTTGTCGATGTCGGCGTCGGCCACGCAGTTGAGGGTGTTGGCTCCCCCGGCGGCCAGCATCCCGCCGACCAACGTGTTGAGGATCAGCAGCGGGTTCACGGCGCCGCGGTGGGCAAGCAGCATGGCCGGGATGGTGGTGACGAGCAGCAGCTCGATGACCCGCGGCTTGGTCAGTGCCAGATACGCCAGCACCGTGCCCTGTACTCGGCTCGGTACTTCTCGACTCGGGATCACGCGCCCGCGAACGCTCACGCAATAACTCCTTGGGGTCGCAGCCGCGCAGCATCTACTACACACGATGGTAGACCGCGGGCCGATAACGGCCTGCCCGCAGGGTCCAATCACGGGAGACTTCTCCCCGATTTCCGAACTGCATGTTACGGGTCGACGGCCACCGCGTAATTTTCACAACAGCCGGTGGCGGGTACCCAAAACCTGCGCTGCAAGAGCCGGCCCTCCCGCACTAGGGTGGGATTGATCAGCTTGATGACCCCAAGGACTGAGTCTGTGACCACACTCGAAGAGATCTCGACGCTGACCCAACCACACCTCCCCGACGACTGGTCCGAGCTCGACTCGGCCGCCGTCGACACCATTCGGGTGCTGGCCGCCGACGCGGTCCAAAAGGTTGGCAATGGACATCCCGGAACGGCGATGAGCCTGGCTCCCCTGGCGTACACGCTGTTCCAGCGCACGATGAAACACGACCCCACCGACACCTACTGGCTGGGTCGGGACCGGTTCGTGTTGTCCTGCGGGCACAGCAGCCTGACGCTGTACATCCAGCTCTACCTGGGTGGGTTCGGCCTGGAGCTGTCCGACATCGAGTCATTGCGCACCTGGGGATCCAAGACGCCCGGGCACCCAGAGTTCCGGCACACCAAGGGCGTTGAGATCACCACCGGTCCGCTCGGCCAGGGCCTGGCCTCGGCGGTGGGCATGGCGATGGCGTCGCGCTACGAGCGCGGGCTGTTCGACCCCGACGCCGCGCCGGGCACCAGCCCGTTCGACCACTTCATCTACGTGATCGCCTCCGACGGCGACATCGAGGAAGGCGTCACCTCCGAGGCCTCGTCGCTGGCCGCGGTGCAGCAGCTCGGCAACCTCATCGTGTTCTACGACCACAACGAGATCTCGATCGAGGATGACACCGACATCGCGCTCTGCGAGGACACGGCCGCGCGCTATCGCGCCTACGGCTGGCACGTGCAGGAGATCGAGGGCGGCGAGAACGTCGTCGCGATCGAGGAGGCCATCGCCAACGCCAAGGCGACCACCGACCGCCCGTCGTTCATCTCGATGCGCACCATCATCGGCTTCCCGGCACCGAAGTTGATGAACACCGGCAAGGCGCACGGCGCGGCGCTGGGCGACGAGGAAGTCGCGGCCGTCAAGGAGATCCTGGGCTTCGATCCCGAGAAGAAGTTCGAGGTGCGCGACGAGGTCATCGCCCACACCCGCAAGCTGGTGGACCGGGGCAAGGAAGCGCACGAGAAGTGGCAGGCGGATTTCGACGCCTGGGCGGAGCGCGAACCCGACCGCAAGGCACTGCTGGACCGGTTGACCGCCGAGGAATTGCCCGACGGCTGGGACGCCGACATCCCCCGCTGGGAACCCGGCGACAAGGCGCTGGCGACCCGCGCGGCGTCCGGCAAGGTGCTCAACGCCGTGGGCCCGAAGCTTCCCGAATTGTGGGGCGGCTCGGCCGACCTGGCGGGCAGCAACAACACCACCATGGACAACGTCAAATCCTTTGGTCCGCCGTCGATTTCGACCAAGGACTACACGGCGGACTGGTACGGGCGCACACTGCACTTCGGTGTGCGCGAGCACGCGATGGGCGCCATCCTGTCCGGCATCGTGCTGCACGGCCCGACGAGGGCCTACGGCGGCACGTTCCTGCAGTTCTCGGACTACATGCGCCCGGCGGTGCGGCTGGCCGCGCTGATGGACATCGACACCATCTACGTGTGGACGCACGACTCGATCGGTCTCGGCGAGGACGGACCGACCCACCAGCCGATCGAGCACCTCGCTGCGCTGCGCGCCATCCCCAAGCTGTCGGTGGTGCGTCCGGCCGACGCCAACGAAACGGCATACGCCTGGCGCACCATCCTGGCCCGCGGCAACGGCAGCGGTCCGGTCGGGCTGATCCTGACCCGCCAGGGCGTGCCGATCCTCGAAGGCACCAACGTCGAGGGCGTGGCCAAGGGCGGGTACGTCCTCGGTGATCCGGGCGGTGACGAGCCGGACGTCGTCCTGATCGCCACCGGCTCGGAGGTTCAGCTCGCGGTGGGGGCCCAGAAGCTGTTGGCGGACAAGGACATTGTCGCGCGGGTGGTGTCCATGCCGTGCGTGGAATGGTTCGAATCTCAGCCCGAGGACTACCGCGACAGCGTGCTGCCTCCGTCGGTGTCGGCCCGGGTGGCCGTCGAGGCGGGCGTCGCGCAGCCCTGGCACAAGCTCGTCGGCGACACCGGCAAGATCGTGTCGATCGAGCACTACGGCGAATCCGCCGACTACGAGACTTTGTTCCGTGAATTCGGTTTCACCGCAGAAGCCGTCGCGGCCGCCGCGGAACAGGTAGTGGATAACTGAGAAAGGGTGATTCACATGACTCAGAACCCAAACCTTGCGGCGCTGTCCGCCGCGGGCGTTTCCGTTTGGCTGGATGACCTGTCGCGCCAGCGGCTGCAGTCGGGCAATCTGCAGGAGCTGATCGACACCAAAAGCGTTGTCGGGGTGACCACGAACCCGTCGATCTTTCAGAAGGCCCTCGCCGACAGCGATACCTACAACGACCAGATCGCCGAGCTCGCCGAGCGGGGCGCCGATGTCGACGCCACCATCCGGACGGTCACCACCGACGATGTCCGCAACGCGTGCGACGTGCTGCGGCCGCAGTGGGAAGGCTCCGACGGAGTCGACGGCCGGGTATCGATCGAGGTGGACCCGCGACTGGCCGCCGAGACCGACAAGACCACGGCGCAGGCCGTGGAGCTGTGGAAGATCGTCGACCGGCCGAACCTGTTCATCAAGATCCCGGCCACCAAGGCCGGCATTCCGGCCATCACGGCGGTTCTGGCGGAAGGGATTTCGGTTAACGTCACGCTCATCTTCTCGGTCGAGCGGCACCGTCAGGTGATGGACGCCTACCTGGCCGGCCTGGAGAAGGCGCGCGAGGCGGGACACGACTTGTCCAAGATCCATTCCGTGGCATCGTTTTTCGTGTCCCGGGTGGACACCGAGGTCGACAAGCGGCTGGAGAAGATCGGTTCCGAGGAGGCGCTGGCGTTGCGCGGCCAGGCCGGGGTCGCCAACGCCCGGCTCGCCTACGCCGCCTACCAGGAGGTGTTCGAGGGTGGCGATCGCTACGAGGCGCTCAAGGGCAACGGCGCCCGCGTACAGCGTCCGCTGTGGGCATCGACCGGGGTGAAGAACCCCGACTACTCCGACACCCTCTACGTCACCGAGCTGGTCGCGCCGAACACGGTGAACACCATGCCGGAGAAGACGATTGACGCGGTGGCCGAGCACGGCGAGATCAAGGGAGACACCGTCACCGGCACGGCTTCGGGCGCCCAGGAGGTGTTCGACAAGCTGGCCGGGATCGGGATCGACCTGACCGACGTGTTCGTGGTGCTGGAGAACGAGGGCGTGGAGAAGTTCGTGGACTCGTGGACCGAGCTGCTGGAGGAGACGCAGAAACAGCTGGGTTCCGCCTCGAAATGAGCCCGGCTCGTACCGCTGCACAATGGCATAACCCGTTACGGGACAAGCGTGACAAGCGGCTGCCGAGGATCGCCGGCCCCTGCGGCATGGTGATCTTCGGCGTCACCGGCGACCTCGCCCGCAAGAAGGTGATGCCGGCCATCTACGACCTGGCCAACCGCGGGCTGCTGCCGCCGAGCTTCTCCCTGGTGGGCTTCGCCCGTCGGGACTGGGAGACCCAGGATTTCCGCAAGGTCGTCTATCAGGCCGTCAAGGATCACTGCCGGACGCCCTTCCGGGAGGAGAACTGGGAGCGGCTGGCCGAGGGATTCCGTTTCGTACCAGGTTCTTTCGATGACGACGCGTCGTTCGCCCGGCTGGCCGAAACCCTGGACAAACTCGACGCCGAGCGCGGCACCGGCGGTAACCACGCCTTCTACCTGGCCATCCCGCCGAAGTCCTTCCCGGTGGTGTGTGAACAGCTGCACAAGTCCGGATTGGCCCGCCCGCAGGGTGATCGCTGGAGCCGGGTGGTCATCGAGAAGCCGTTCGGACACGACCTGGAGAGCGCGCAGGCCCTCAACCACTCGGTCAACGCCGTCTTCCCCGAGGAAGCGGTGTTCCGCATCGACCACTATCTGGGCAAGGAGACGGTACGCAACATCTTGGCGCTGCGGTTCGCCAATCAGTTGTTCGACCCGATCTGGAACGCGCACTATGTCGATCACGTGCAGATCACCATGGCCGAGGACATCGGATTGGGCGGGCGCGCAGGCTATTACGACGGTATCGGTGCCGCCCGCGATGTCATCCAGAACCACCTGATGCAGCTGCTGGCGCTCACTGCGATGGAAGAACCGGTCAGCTTCAATCCCGCGGCGTTGCAGACCGAGAAGATCAAGGTGCTCTCGGCGACCCAGCTGGCCGAGCCGCTCGACGAGACCACCAGCCGCGGCCAGTACACCGGCGGCTGGCAGGGCGGCGAGAAGGTCGTCGGGCTGCTCGACGAGGAGGGGTTCGCCAAGGACTCCACCACCGAGACGTTCGCCGCCATCACGCTGGAGGTCGACACCCGGCGCTGGGCCGGTGTGCCGTTCTATCTGCGGACCGGAAAACGTCTGGGCCGCAGGGTGACCGAGATCGCGCTCGTCTTCAAGCGCGCCCCGCATCTGCCGTTCGACGCCACCATGACCGACGAGCTGGGCACCAACGCGATGGTCATCCGGGTGCAGCCCGACGAGGGCATCACGCTGCGGTTCGGCTCCAAGGTGCCGGGGACCGCGATGGAGGTCCGCGATGTCAACATGGACTTCTCCTACGGCTCGGCATTCGCCGAGGAGTCGCCGGAGGCCTACGAACAGCTGATCCTCGACGTGCTGCTCGGCGAGCCGTCCCTGTTTCCGGTCAACGAAGAGGTCGAATTGGCTTGGGAGATATTGGATCCCGTCCTGGACAACTGGGCGGCCGACGGCAAGCCCGAGCCGTACGAGGCGGGCACCTGGGGTCCGGAGTCGGCGTTCGAGATGCTGCGCCGCACCGGCCGGGAATGGCGGCGGCCGTGATCATCGACATGCCGGACACCACCACCACCGCGGTCAACAAGAAACTCGAGGAACTGCGGGAGAAGGTCGGCGCCGTGACGATGGGCCGGGTGCTGACGCTGATCATCGCGCCCGACAGCGACGCCATCCTCGAAGAGTCGCTCGAGGCGGCCAACAACGCCAGCCACGAGCACCCCAGCCGGGTCATCGTCACGATGCGGGGTGACGCGTACGCCGACCAGCCACGCCTGGACGCGCAGCTGCGCGCGGGCGGAGACACCGGGGCCACCGAGGTGGTGATCCTGAATCTGTCCGGGGCGCTCGCCGGGCATGCCGCCAGCGTGGTCACCCCGTTCCTGCTCCCCGACATCCCCGTGGTGGCATGGTGGCCCGACGTCGCGCCGGCCGTTCCGGCGCAGGATCCGTTGGGCAAGTTGGCGATTCGGCGCATCACCGATGCCACCAACGGAACCGATCCGCTGTCGGCCATCAAGAGTCGACTGCCCGGGTACACGGCCGGCGACACCGATCTGGCCTGGGCCCGCATCACCTACTGGCGGGCGCTGTTGACATCCGCGGTCGACCTGGCGCCCCACGAACCGATCGAGTCGGCCCTGGTGTCCGGTTTGAAAACCGAACCGGCCCTTGACATCCTGGCGGGTTGGCTGGCCAATTGCATCGACGGCCCGGTGCGCCGCGCGGTCGGCGAGCTCAAGGTGGAACTCGTACGCAAAAGCGAGACCATCGTCTTGAGCCGGCCCCAAGAGGGCAGGACGGCGACACTGAGCCGCACCGCCAAGCCGGAGGCTCTGCTTCCCTTGGCCCGCAGGGAAACCGGCGAGTGCCTCGCCGAAGACCTGCGGCGGCTGGATCCCGATGAGATTTACCAGTTAGCGCTAGAGGGCATTGAGAAAGTGCAGTACGTGTGAGCACCATCATCGAAGTTTTCCCGGAGACACAGGCGCTGGTCGAGGCCGCGGCCCACCGACTGGCCGACAACATCCGCACCGCCGTGGCGGCCCGGGACCGGGCGCTCGTCGTCCTGACCGGCGGTGGCAACGGCATCGGGTTGCTCAAGTCCCTGGCGGGGCACGAGATCGCCTGGCCCAAGGTGCACCTGTTCTGGGGCGACGAGCGCTACGTCCCCGAGGACGACGACGAGCGCAATGACAAGCAGGCTCGGGAGGCGTTGCTGGACCGGATCGACATTCCGTCCAGCCATGTGCACACGATGCCGGCCAGCGACGGCGAATTCGGCACCGATCTCGCCGCCGCCGCGCTGGCCTACGAACAGCTGCTGGCGGCCAACGCCGAACCCGGCCAGCCCGTCCCGAATTTCGACGTGCACCTGTTGGGCATGGGGCCGGAGGGCCATATCAACTCGCTGTTCCCCGACACCCCCGCCGTGCTGGAAACGAGCCGCATGGTGGTCCCGGTTGAGGACTCCCCCAAACCGCCTCCCCAGCGAATCACCCTGACGCTGCCCGCGATCCAGCGTTCGCGCGAGGTTTGGCTGATGGTGTCCGGGGCATCCAAGGCCGACGCGGTGGCCGCGGCGATCGGCGGCGCCCCACCCGTCTCGGTGCCGGCCGCCGGTGCGATCGGGCAGGAAAGCACGCTGTGGCTGCTCGACGAGGAGGCCGCGGCCAAGCTCCCCTCGCGCCCGGGTCAGCCAAGCTAGTCCCGCACCCGGTGAGATCCGGGTCATAATGACGGGCATGGCAGACAGAACCGTGCGCGGTGGGCAAGAGCGAAGCCGGATCAAGACCCTCACCCAGGCTGCGTTGAACGCCGACAAGACGGTGGAGCAGGTCGAAGACGTCCTCGACGGCCTGAGCACGACCATGAAAGAGCTCAACACTTCCCTTTCCAACCTCAACGCCACGGTCGAGCGCATGGAAAGCGGCCTGGACCACCTCGACGGCACCTTGTCGCGACTGGACGATCTCGCCAGGCGACTGATCGTCCTGGTCGAGCCCGTGGAGGCGATCGTCGGGCGGATCGACGGCATGGTGAAAGTGGGCGAAACGGTGATGACGCCGCTCGCGATGACGGAGCACGCCGTGCGCGGAGCTCTGGACCGACTGCGGAACCGCTGAGACCTCGCAGGCCTACATCTTCGTCGACCGGGCCATCACGAAGCTGTACAGCCCGTAGGTGATGAGTCCCAGGCCGGCCGCGATCAACAGCGCCGCCCCAAAGTGCTGGGACCCGAGCGTCTTCAGGGCCCCGTCGAGCCCGGTGGCCTTCTTCGGTTCCGAGCGACACGCGGCGATGATCACCAGCGCGCCCGTCAGGGTGATCACGGCGCCCTTGCCGATATACCCGGCCACCCCCAGCCGTCGCACCCAGTCACCCGACTTGCCCCGGAGATCGTCGACGAAGTTGCGGGTGGCGCCCTTGTAGATGTGGTAGCACCCGACCACGACGATGACCAGCCCGCCCGCGACGAGCGCGATGGTGCCGCCGGTCGTTTCCAAGAGGCGCGCGCTGATGCCCGAATTCTGTTGATCCGCCGCCTTCCCGGCACCGCGCGCGAAACCGAACGCGGAGTAGGCAAAAGCGAGGTAGACGGCCGCCAGCCCAAGGGCCTTCGCCCGCGAGGACGCATCCGACGACGGGCCCTCCGACCTCCGGTCGCATGATCGGCCGAGGGCGGTTTCGACGAGCCGCCACAGGCCCATCGCCAGCAGGGCGGCCGTGGCGATCCAGAGTGCGAGTGGGCCACCCGGCTTGGCCGCCAGTGTCGCCAGGGCGCCGGTCTGGTCCGCGGTGCCGCCGTCGCCAAGCGCAACCCGGATCGCGAGATAGCCGACGATCAGGTGCAGCACCCCGTTGACGACGAACCCGACGCGCGCGAGTCGTTCGAAGACGCCGTTCTGGGCCAACTCAGCCGCGGGGACGGGCGAGGCGATGTCAGGCATGGCTTACGAATGCCCATCACCCACTGTTACGTAACGCGCTGGCCAATCCGTTCATCGTCAGCAGGATGCCGCGCTGCACCAGTTCGTCGTCGTCGCCGGAGCGGTAGCGGCGCAGCAACTCCACCTGCAGGTGGTTCAGCGGCTCCAGGTAGGGGAAGCGGTTGAACACCGAGCGGGCCAGCGCGGGGTTGTCGGCGAGCAGGTCGTCATGACCGGTGATCAGCTTGTGCATCGCGATGGTCCGCCGGTGCTCGTCCACGATCTTGTCGAACACCCGGTCCCGCAGTTCCTCGTCCTCGACCAGCTCCGAGTAGTGCGCCGCCAGGCCGAGGTCGCTCTTGGCGAGCACCTGGGCCATGTTGGAGAGCACGCCGCGGAAGAACGGCCACCGCTCGTATAGCTCGTGCAGGATCGCCACCCGCTCGGTCTCGCTTTCGGGCCCGGCCGCGATCCACTGCTCGAACGCCGACCCGGTGCCGTACCAGCCGGGAAGCATCACCCGGGACTGGCTCCACGCCAGCACCCAGGGGATGGCGCGCAGGTCCGATATCGACGACGTGGGTTTGCGTGACGTCGGGCGGCTGCCGATGTTCAGCGAACCGATCTCGCTGACCGGCGTCGAGGCCATGAAGTAGTCGACGAAACCCGGTGTTTCATGCACCAATTCGGCATAGGCGCGCTGCGCCAGGGTGGCCACTTCGTCGAGCACCGCGTAGGCCGGCTCCGCGGCGTCCCCCAGGCCCTCCACGTCGAGCAGCGTCGACTCCAGCGTCGCCGCCACCAAGCTCTCCAAGTTGCGCCGGGCCGCCTGCGGTTCGGCGTACTTGGCGGCGATCACCTCGCCCTGTTCGGTGAGCCGCAGCGAGCCGTTCACCGCGCCCGGGGGTTGCGCCAGGATGGCCTGATAGCTCGGCCCACCCCCGCGGCCGACGGTACCGCCGCGACCGTGGAAGAGCCGCAAGCGAATTCCGGCCTTGCGGGCCACCTCGACCAATGCCAGCTCGGCTCGGTAGACCGCCCAGCTGGAGGCGAGGTAACCGCCGTCCTTGTTCGAGTCGGAGTAGCCGAGCATCACCTCCTGACGCCCGTCCTGCGCGTCGACGACCGCCCGGTACAGCGGAAGCTCCAGCATCGCGTCCAGGATGGTCGCGCCGTTGTGCAGATCGTCGATCGTCTCGAAGAGCGGTGAGATGGCAACCGGGCAATACGGTTCCGGCCCGGACGCATCCAGCAGCCCGCCCTCTTTCAGCAGGATCGCCACCTCCAAGACGTCGGACACCGAGCGGCACATGGAGATGACGTAGTTGGGTACCGCGGCCGGGCCGTAGCGCCCGACGGCATAGGCCGCCGCGCCGACGACGTCGAGCTCCTTGCGGGCCAGGTCGGACAGGCCCCCGCGGTCGCCGACCAGCGGGCGGCGGGTAGCCAGCTCGCCGGCCAGCAGCTCGACCCGCTCGTCCTCGGGCAGCGAAGCGTAGTCGGGGTGCACCCCGGCCCACGCCAACAGCTCCCCCACCACCTCTTCGTGGACGTCGGAGTTTTGCCGCATGTCCAGCCCGGACAAGTGAAACCCGAAGACGCTCACGCCCTCTCGTAGCAGGGCGAGGCGGTCGTCGGCCAGCAACGCACTGCCGTGTGCGCGCAGCGACTCGTCGATGGTGTCCAAGTCCGCCTGCAGCTCGGCCGGCGCGGAATACGGTGTCAGGCCGAGGTCCAGCTCGTGCTGCGGTCGGCTGTCCAGGATCTCGGCGCCCGTCGCGGTGAGCCGGGCGCGAATCACCCGCACCGCCCGCCGGTACGGCTCGTCGGCGCGGGCCTCCTCCCCGCAGCCCTCGGCCAGTTCCGCCAGCCCCGGGGTGACGGGGACGAGTCGCGCCGACATCGACAGATCCTGCTCGAGGGCGGTGAGCTCGGCCAGGTAATGCGACAGCGCGGTGAACGCGGCGCTGGCGGTGGCCTGGCGTACCACGTCGCCGGTCACGTTCGGGTTGCCGTCGCGGTCGCCACCGATCCATGAGCCGGGCCGCAGGATCGGCGCGGCGAGCAGGTCGCTGTCGGGCCACCGGGCCCGCAACGCGTCCCGGACCTCGGCGTTGACCTGCGGAATGACCTGGAAGAACGCCGCGGCGTAATAACGCAGCCCGACCTCGATCTCGTCGGTGATCTGCAAGCGGGACAACCGGATCAGCGCGGTCTGCCACAGGGTGAGGACCTGGCGGCGCAACTCGCGCTCGATGTTGCGCCCGTCATCGGTTTCGGTGTGCCCCTCGGCGTGCAATCGCATCAGCTGGGTGATCCGGTGCTGGGTGACGAAGACGGTGCGCCGCCGGGTCTCGGTCGGGTGGGCGGTGATCACCGGGGAGATCAGGGCGCCCCGCAGGGCGTCGGTCACCGTGGCCGAATCAAGTTCGGCCCCATCGAGTTTCGCGTAGGTCGCGGCTAGGCTGCTGTCCTGCGGCGGCTCGCCGGCGGAGACGTGGATGGCGCGGCGACGTTCCCGGTGGATGTCCTCGGCCACGTTGGCCAGCAGCGCGAAGTGGCTGAACGCCCGGATGACCGGGATCGCTTGGTGAATGTCGATGCCGTCGAACATGCGCGCCACGTCGACCCGCTCGATCTCGGAGCGGCGCACCCGAAACGACTCCACCCGGGCGCGCTCCACCAGGTCGAAAACCTCGTCCCCGCTCTGCTCGCGCACGGTGTCGCCGAGGATGGCGCCCAGCATCCGGATGTCGGCGCGCATCGGCTCTGTCGCCTCGCGACCGACGAGCGTGCGTTGCACGGCGCCGATGGGTTCGAGCGCGATGTCGGAAACGTCAACCATGCGTCCCAGTATCGGTGCGGATCACGCGCTCCGCCCGCCGACGGGTCACCGGTACTTGATCAGCAGGGCCACCCCGATGATGGACACCAGCCAGATGCCGGTGATGAACAGCGTCAAGCGGTCCAGGTTCTTCTCCACCACGGTCGAGCCGGAGAGGCTGGACTGCACACCGCCGCCGAACAGCGTCGATAGGCCGCCACCCTTGGCGCGGTGCAGCAGCACCAGCAACACCACGAGCACGCTTGTGACCACCAGGGTGATCTGCAGGGCCAGCTCCATGACGCTGAATCTTACCGGCGGGGCCGCGGCGTCACGGCAGGGGCCCGCCGGCGGCGATCGCCGCCAGCGTCGCGAACTGCTCACCGTCCAGGGACGCGCCGCCGACCAGGGCCCCGTCGATGTCGTCGCGGGCGATGATGTCGCCGATGTTCTTGGCATTCACCGAGCCGCCGTAGAGCACCCGCACGGTGTCGGCGACCTTGGACGAGGCGAGGGTCGTCAACGTCGCCCGGATCGCGGCGCACACCTCCTGGGCGTCGGCGGCACTGGCCACCCGGCCGGTGCCGATGGCCCACACGGGCTCGTAGGCGACCACGACCTTGTCGATCTGCTCAGCGGACAACCCGGCCAGCGAGCCGCGCAGCTGCTCCTCGCAGTGGCTGACGTGCCCGCCGGCCTCGCGGACGTCCAGGTGCTCGCCGATGCACACGATGGGGGTCAGCTCGTGCTTGAGGGCCGCGGCGGCCTTGGCGGCCACCAGCGCGTCGTCCTCGTTGTGGTAGGTGCGCCGTTCGGAGTGGCCGACCACGACGAAGCTGCAGCCCAGCTTGGCCAGGAAGGCCCCGCTGATGTCACCGGTGTAGGCGCCCGAGTCGTGCTGAGACAGATCCTGGCCGCCGTAGGTCAGCCGCAGCTTGTCGCCGTCGACCAGGGTTTGCACGCTGCGCAGGTCGGTGAACGGCGGCAACACCGTGACGTCGACCTTGTCGTAGTACTTGTCCGGCAGCGCGAACGCGATCTTCTGCACCAGCGCGATCGCCTCGAAGTGGTTGAGATTCATCTTCCAGTTGCCGGCGATCAGCGGCTTGCGGCTCACGCGTCTCCTCCACTTGGTTGCGGCCGCCCGAGAACTTCGATGCCCGGCAGCGTCTTGCCCTCAAGGTATTCCAGCGACGCGCCACCGCCGGTGGAAATGTGCGAGAAGTCGCCCTCCGGGATGCCCAGCGCGCGCACCGCGGCCGCGGAGTCGCCGCCGCCCACCACACTGAACGCGCCCTTGCCGGTCGCCGCGGCGATGGCCTCGGCGACGCCCCTGGTGCCCGTGGCGAACGCCGGGAACTCGAACACGCCCATGGGACCGTTCCAGAAGACCGTCCGGGCGTTGGACAGCAAGGCCGCGAAGCGCTTCACCGATTCCGGGCCGATGTCCAGCCCGATCATGTCGTCCGGGATGGCATCGGCGGCCACCGTCTGCGGCGGCGAGTCGGCGGCGAACTGCTGGGCCACCACGATGTCCCTGGGCAGCCGCAGCACGTCGACGTAGGTGTCCAGCAGCCGGCGGCAGGTGTCGACCATCTCCTCTTCCAGCAGCGACTTCCCCACCGGAAAGCCTTGTGCAGCAAGGAACGTGAAGCACATACCGCCGCCGATCACGATGCTGTCGGCCTTGGTCGCCAGCGACTCGATGACGCCGAGCTTGTCGGACACCTTCGACCCGCCGAGCACCACCGCGTAGGGCCGGGTAGTGGAGCTGGTCAACTGCTCCAGCACCCGGATCTCGTCGGCCACCAGCGTGCCGGCGTAGTGCGGCAGCAGCGTGGCCACGTCGTACACCGAGGCCTGCTTGCGGTGCACCACGCCGAACCCGTCGGAGACGAAAGCCCCTCCAGGCGAGACCAATTCGGCGAGTTCGCGGGCGAGCGCGAGCCGCTCGCCGTCGTCCTTGCTGGTTTCGCGCGAATCGAAGCGGGTGTTCTCCAGCAGCAGGACGTCGCCGTCGGTGAGTCCCTCGGCCCGGGCCAGCGCGTCCCCGCCGACGACATCACCGGCGAGCTGCACGTGCCGCCCGAGCTGCTCGCCGAGCGCCGCTGCCACCGGCGCCAGCGACAACTTCGGGTCGGACCCGTTTTTCGGCCGCCCCAGGTGCGCGGTGACCACCACCTTGGCGCCGGCGTCGACGAGCTCTTTCAACGTCGGCACCGACGCGGTGATCCGGCCCGGGTCGGTGATGGCGCCATCGTCGTCGAGCGGGACGTTCAGGTCGGAACGCACCAGCACGCCCCGACCCGAAACACCTT
Source organism: Mycobacterium sp. 852002-51613_SCH5001154 (assembly GCF_001667425.1). NCBI lineage: Bacteria > Bacillati > Actinomycetota > Actinomycetes > Mycobacteriales > Mycobacteriaceae > Mycobacterium > Mycobacterium sp. 852002-51613_SCH5001154. The sequence continues at coordinate 28,327 of NZ_LZII01000004.1, forward strand.
CGGCCAGTAGGTCTTTCAGAGTAGGAACGGCCATGCTTACAGTGACTTGCCGACCAGTACGACGAGGTCGATGAGGCGGTTGGAGTAGCCCCACTCGTTGTCGTACCAGGACACCACCTTGGCTTGGTTGCCGATCACCTTGGTCAGGCCGGAGTCGAAGATCGAGCTGTGCGGGTCGGTGACGATGTCGCTGGAGACGATCGGGGCGTCGTAGTACTTCAGGATGCCCTTCAGCTTGCCTTCCGCTGCGGCCTTGAAGGCGGCGTTGATGTCTTCGGCGCTGGCGGATTTCGACAGCTCGGCGGTGAGGTCGGTCACCGAGCCGGTGGGGATCGGCACCCGCAACGCGTACCCGTCGAGCTTGCCCTTCAGCTCCGGCAGCACCAGCCCGATGGCCTTGGCCGCGCCGGTGGAGGTCGGCACGATGTTCAGCGCGGCGGCGCGCGCCCGGCGCAGGTCCTTGTGCGGCCCGTCCTGCAGGTTCTGGTCCTGGGTGTAGGCGTGGATGGTGGTCATCAGCCCCTTGACGATGCCGAACTCGTCGTTGAGGACCTTGGCCAGCGGCCCGAGGCAGTTCGTGGTGCACGACGCGTTGGAGATGATGTTCTGGCTGCCGTCGTACTTCTCGTCGTTGACGCCCAGGACGATGGTGATGTCCTCGTCGGTGGCGGGCGCCGAGATGATCACCTTCTTGGCGCCGGCGTCCAGGTGGCCCTTGGCCTTGGCGGCGTTGGTGAACAGGCCGGTGGATTCCACGACGACGTCGACGCCCAGGTCGCCCCACGGCAACGCTGCCGGACCCTCCCTGACCTCGAGGGCCTTGATCTTGTGCGGGCCCACCACGATGGTGTCCTGGCCTTCCAGGCTGACGTCGTAGGGCAGCCGGCCCAGGATCGAGTCGAATTTGAGCAGATGCGCCAGTGTGTGGTTGTCGGTGATGTCGTTGACCGCCACCACCTCGATGTCGGCGGTGCCCTGCTCCTGTTGGGCCAGTAGGGCCCGGTAGAAATTGCGTCCGATTCGACCGAAGCCGTTGATGCCTACTCGGACCGTCACTTGATCTCTCCCTGTCTTGGCGATGTCTTTACTGAGTCCGCTGAATACGCGCTCGTGGTCAGCCTAGATGAGCAACATGCGCGGTTGCCGCCCCGGTTCCCGCGGACAATGTGACCTCAGTCGCGGCGGGTCTTTTTCAGCCACTTCAGCGCCGACTCGGCGGCGTGGTAACCGCACAGGCCATGGATGCCGGCCCCCGGCGGCGTGGACTGTGAGCACAGGTAGACGCCTGGCACCCCGGTGGCGTAGGGATCGACGGCGATGCGGGGGCGGAAGATCACCTGCAGCCCGTCGTTGGCGCCGCCGATGATGTCGCCGCCGATGAAGTTCGCGTTGTAGGCCTGCAACTCGGCGGGCCCCTTGCTGACCGTCGCCAGGACGCGGTCGGAGAACCCCGGCGCGAACCGCTCGATCTGGCCGACGACGGCGGCGGTGGCGTCGCCGTCGTAGCCGAACGGCACGTGCGCGTACGCCCAGATCGGGTTGACGTTGCCCGCCGAGCGGGACGGGTCGGCAAGGTACTGCTGCCCGAGGAGCACAAAGGGCCGGTCGGCCATCTTGCCCTGCGCGCGTTGACGTTCGGTGTCCGCCATCTCGGCGAACGTGCCGCCCAGGTGCACGGTGCCGGCCCGGGCGCAATCGGGGTTGGTCCATGGGATGTCGCCCTCGATGGCGAAGTCGATCTTGAACGCCGACGAGCCCTCGCGGTACCGCCGATACGACCGCCTGATCCGGCCCGGCATCACGTCGCCGTAGATGGCGAGCGCCGCGGCCGGGCTGAGGTCGAGCATGACGATGTCGGCGTCCGGGATGTCGTTGCGACTGCTGACGGTCACCCCGGTCGCCACCGAGCCGCCGTACTCCTGCAGGGCCGCGGAAAGCGCTTGGCTGATCGACCCGGAGCCCCCTTGCGCGACGGGCCAGCCGTAGCGGTGTCCACTGGCCAGGATCATCAACCCCAGGGACGCGGTGAGCGGCCGGTCGAGCCGGGTGTAGACGTGCGCGGCCGCGCCGCCGAAGAGCGCGCGCGCCTGCTCGGTGCGGAACCAGCGGGCCATGGTGGTGGCCGGCAGCAGCGCCCGCGGCCCAAAACCGGCCAGGCGGAGCGGGTGACGCGGGATGCCCAGCACCGGCCCCATGAGATCCTCGGCCAGTTCATCGAATCCCGCCGCCAGGTCCCCTATCGCCCGCCGCCAGCGGGCGCCGTCGGCCCCCATCCGGGCCACGGTCTCATCCAGCGACTGATAGAGCACGCCGGCGGTGCCGTCGTCGAGCGGGTGCGCGCAGTCGACCTCCGGCCACTTCCACCGCAGCCCGTAGCGCTGCAGGTCGATCTCCTTCCAGAACGGCGAACCGACGCCCAGCGGGTGGAACGCCGAGCAGTGGTCGTGGATGACGCCGGCCATCGTCAATTCGCCGGAGCGGGCTCCCCCGCCGACGGTGTCGCACGCCTCGAGCACCTGCACGTCGACGCCGTGACGGGCGAGGTGGATCGCCGCCGCCAGGCCGTTGGGGCCGGCGCCGACCACGACGGCGGTGGTCATCGAGCGCTGCGTTGCGTGGTCCGCGGCGATCGCGAGCGCGGCGGAGCCGGGCGCGGCGGGTCGCCGCCATCGATCACATGCACGGGCAACTCGTCACCGGGCTCCGGCCACGGCTGGCGGGCGAGCATGTCCTCGACGTTGACATAGCCTTCCTCGATCAGTCCGGCCTTGGCGTCGAAGATGCGGTACCACTGCTTCTGGATGTGGATGGGCTGTCCCTCGAGGACGATCACCCGCACGTCGCCGTCCTCGAAGTGGCAACGGCGCTGCACGGCTTCGAGCAGCTGCTCGTTGTGCAGATGGCCCTCGCCGAAGTTCCAGCCGACGAGCGGCCCGGCGACGATTTCGCCCTCGCGGATCTTGTAATTGGCTTCGTCGGCCTCTCCCCCCAGGGCGCGAGGCACCAGGGCGTTGAGCGCGCGGCCGTGCACGTGCATGGCCCGGAAGGCGGCCGTCTTGTCCGCCATGATCTCCGCGGTCTCGGGGTCGTAAAGCCGGGCCAGCTGGTTGACGACGAGGGCGGAGCTCTTGACGATCTCGGCGTCGACCTTCTCCTCCGCGCCGGTGCGGAAGCACCACACGCTGGACGCCCAGTTGCCGGCGTAATACCTCATCGCGGGGAGGAACGAAATCTTCTTGGGGAACATGTTTCCCGCGATCACGAGTGCCACCGTGGCGATGACGAGGGCCCACAGCAGCGGCGAACGCAGGTCGGTGGCACGGATCGAGGCGTAGTGCCCGAACAGATAGAAGAGCGAGAAGATGAAGAAGACGTTCCACTCCAACGGAACTCCCATCGGGAGGTTGGAAATGATGTTGAGGTGGAAGATCACCATGAATCCGATCAGGAACCACCGCCACGGGTGATCGCCGGCGAAGAAGACCAGCACCGTCGGAACCACGAATTCGGCTGTGGTGCCACCGACGTGGGCCATCATCTTCGGCAACCAGGTGGGACGCAGATCGTTGATGTGGTCGCGGTACAGCATGTGCTTGATCGGGTTGAACAGTTTGGGCCGCAGCAGCGCGTTATTGCTCGTCATGACCGACACCACATACGGGAAGTGGTGGTTGAGCTTGGATGTTGCGGCGCCCCACCACAACAACAGCATGATGAGCTTGTATGCCGCGATCTGATCGGTGAACGGGAAGAAGAACACGAACAGCTTTAGCCAGTAGTGCTCGCCCCGCGCGGCCAGGAAAATGGTCTTGTCGCGCAGGCCCAGGACCGCTAGCGCGACGATCGTCGGGATGACGCGGACGGGGCCGATCAGACCAACGTCGCCGGCAGCGGTGACCGGCCCGCCGTGGCCGGGCGACAGCAGCGCCCACACCCCGCCGGCCAAAACGATTGCGTACAGCGCAACGTCGACGACGGTACGGCTGTCACCGGCGGTGAACGGCACCTTCCCAGGCCACGCCGGCAGCCGAATTGTGTTGGGCCGCAGCCAGTACAAGATTCCGCCGATGGGCGGCATGAACCGTCCAGTGAGCGGGCCGGACCCACAACCCAGGCCCGTCACCTCGAACAGCAGCGTGAAGACGATGACCTTCTGGTAGACGATCGGCTGCGTCCACCAGTCGGCGATGCGGCCGAGGCCGCCGAGGCCCGGGGTCAGCGAGATGATCGCGGCGGGGACGGCGATGTACAGGGCGATCTTGATCAGGTACAGCAGATACACGGCATACGGTGTCCCGAAGCCGTGTTCCGCCCAGTGCCGCGTCACGACCTGCAGCCGGGTGGCCCGGGGCAGTGTGGGCCAGGTCTTGCGATCGACGTCGGGAAGGTCCGGTGTCATGAATCCCATGGGCGGCCTCGCTCGGTGTCGGAAGAAACCAGTTGGCCCGTCAAATGTATCGGCACCGCCGCTCGGCTGGGGCTGAATCGGCGCGACGCGCCCCGTCGTCGGTCACCCAAGCAACGAAAATTGCTGCGCGATAAGCGAATTGCTACCGGACCGCGGAGCGTGGCCGTGCAGAGAGGGCGGCGGGGTCCCCCGGCGTCCGGCGAACAAACCGGCGGCGCAACTTCTCGAGCATGCCGTCGAGATTGTCCCGGTCCTGTTCCTCGATTCGCGCCATCCGGCGAAGGTTGCAGACGGCGTCGACGTCGCCGCTGGCTTGCGCGGCGACGATCGCCTTCCGGTAGTCGTCGAGCCGCTGTTCGATGAGCCTGCGGTTCTGCGAGAGCAGCCGCACGAAGTAGTCGGCCTGGCGGTGGTCCGCCGCGTCCGGGGTGGTCGGATCGACGTCACCGGCCGGGCGGTCGGTGGCCGGTGCGGACGGCGCGGGTCCCTGACTGCGACGGGCCGGTTCGGTGCGAACCACGCTGGCATGGGGCCGCCGGGAGCGCCGGTCGCTGGGGGCACTCCTGCGCGCGCCTCCCGAGCGGGCGTTGCGCTCGGGGGACAAACCGGCAACGTCCATCGGGTCCCGTTTCTCGAGATTTCACTGAGGGCGTCGTAACAATAGCGCCGGGAACCGGCGGGCACCATATCCGCGGACGCGGAAAGAGATAAACACCATGACGGCCGCCGCGCGCCGGTCGCTACCATCGAGGAACTCGACGCGGCCCCTCATACCTAGGGCGGCCTCGCGGGAGCGTCAAGGGAGGAACGTGACCGACAACGATCACTCCGATGTCGGCGACATCGGCAAATTCGACCCCGTCTTGACCCAGCGCCTGATGAGCGTGATGCGCCCGGCCATGAAGACATACTTCCGGTCGGAGGTGCACGGCCTGGGTTCGTTCCCGCCCGGCGGGGCGCTGGTCGTCGGCAACCACTCCGGCGGCATGTTCCCGATGGACGTTCCCATCTTCAGCGTCCACTTCTACGAGAAGTTCGGCTACGACCGGCCGATCTACACGCTGAGCCACGACATCCTCATGACCGGCCCCACCGGCGAGTTCTTCCGCCGCACCGGATACATCCGGGCCAGCCGGGAGAACGCGGCCAAGGCCTTGCGGTCAGGCGGGGTGGTCATCGTCTTCCCGGGCGGCGACTACGACGCATACCGGCCCACGCTCTCGGAGAACGTCATCGACTTCGACGGCCGGAAGGGATACGTCAGGACGGCCATCGAGGCCGGCGTCCCGATCGTGCCCGCGGTGTCCATCGGCGGACAGGAGACGCAGCTCTACCTGTCGCGCGGGACCTGGCTGGCCGAGCGGTTGGGGGTGAAACGCTTGCTGCGCAGCGCCATCCTGCCGCTGTCGTTCGGCTTCCCCTTCGGCTTCAGTGCGGTGATCCCGCCCAATCTGCCGCTGCCCACCAAGATCGTCACGCAGGTGCTGAAGCCGATCGACATCACCGCGCAATTCGGTGACGACCCGGACGTCGACGAGGTCGACGAGCATGTGCGATCGGTGATGCAGCAGGCCCTCAAGGACCTCGCCGCCAAGCGACGTTTCCCGATTCTGGGCTGAACCGTGGCCTCTCCAATCAACCAAGCCCTCGGCCTCCTCACCACCCTGCGGCGCGCCGGCATGATCGCCCCGATGCGGCCCGACCGCTACCTGAAGATCGCCGCCGCCATGCGCCGCGAGGGCATGGGGATGACCGTGGGCTTCGCCAGCGCTGCGCAACGCTGCCCCGACCGGCCGGGCCTGGTCGACGAGCTCGGCACGCTGACCTGGCGCCAGCTCGACGAGCGGATCAACGCGCTCGCCGCGGCGCTGCAGGATCTGCCGTCAGGGCAACCCAAGGTCGTCGGGATCATGTGCCGCAACCACCGCGGCTTCGTCGAGGCGGTGGTGGCCACCAACCGGATCGGCTCCGACGTCGTGCTGCTCAACACGTCGTTCGCCGGCCCGGCCCTCGCCGAGGTGGTCAACCGCGAAGGCGTCGACGCCGTCATCTACGACGAGGAGTTCACCGAGACGGTCGACCGCGCGCTGGCCGACAAGCCGGACGCCACCCGCATCGTGGCCTGGACCGACGGGCAGCACGAGCTGACCGTCGAGAAGCTCATCACCGAGCACAGCGGCCAACAGCCCGAGCGCACCGGCCGCAAGGGCAGGATGATCCTGCTGACCTCCGGCACCACCGGAACTCCCAAGGGCGCCAATCAAACCGGAGGCAACGCCGGCATCGGCACCCTCAAGGCCATCCTGGACCGGACGCCGTGGCGAGCCGAGGAGACGGTGGTGGTCGTGGCGCCGATGTTCCACGCGTGGGGCTTTTCGCAGTTGATCTTCGCGGCGTCGATGGCGTGCACGGTGGTCACCCGGCGCAAGTTCGACCCGGAGGCGACGCTGGACCTCATCGACCGGAACCAGGCGACCGGGTTGGCGGTGGTGCCGGTGATGTTCGACCGCATCATGGAGCTGCCGCCCGACGTGCGAAAGCGGTACAGCTGCAAGTCATTGCGATTCGCGGCGGCATCCGGCTCGCGGATGCGACCCGACGTCGTGACTGCGTTCATGGACGAGTTCGGCGACGTGATCTACAACAACTACAACGCCACCGAGGCCGGCATGATCGCCACCGCCACCCCGCAGGACCTGCGGGCGGCACCCGACACCGCGGGCCGCCCGGCAGGCGGGACCGAAATCCGGATCCTGGACAGCGATTTCAACGAACTGCCCGCCGGTGAGGTCGGCACCATCTACGTGCGCAACGACACCCAGTTCGAGGGATACACCTCGGGCACCACCAAGGATTTTCACGCGGGGTTCATGTCGTCGGGCGATGTCGGCTACCTCGACGAGGCCGGCCGGTTATTCGTGGTCGGCCGCGACGACGAGATGATCGTCTCCGGCGGCGAGAACGTCTATCCGATCGAGGTCGAGAAGACGCTGGCGGCGCACCCCGACGTGGCCGAGGCCGCGGTCATCGGCGTCGACGATGAGCAGTACGGCCAGCGTTTGGCGGCATTCGTCGTTTTGAGCGCGGGCGCCCAGGCCACGCCCGAGACGCTCAAACAGCATGTCCGGGAAAACCTGGCCAACTACAAAGTGCCCCGCGAGATCGCCGTCCTCGACGAACTCCCGCGGGGCAGCACCGGCAAGATCCAGCGCAACGAACTGCAATCTCGGGTCAACGGCTGATGCGCCGCCGCCTCTCGGAACTGCGGCGCCCCCGGCCGCTGGCACGCGCCACACTGGAACTGGCCAACGCCGCCAACGGATTACGGCCGCTGGCGCGCAAGGGTTACAGCACCGTGCTGGTCTTCTGGTTCGGTTGGCCGACGTCGGAGGTGCCTGGCATCTACTTCTCCGTCTCGCTGCTGGACGCGCTGCGGCGCGCGCGGCGCGGCCACTTCGCGGGCCGGCGCGGCAAGGCGGCGCTGGCCCTGACGGCCGCGTCGTGGGCGATCCTGGGGGTGATCCGCTACCGCGGCATCACCACGCCGGGCCCGGTGCTCGAGGCGGGCCTGCGCGAGCAGCTCGGTCACGACTACGAAGAGGCGCTGGGCAAGCTGCCGCACGCCAAGCCCACGCGCAGCGGGCGGCGCAGCCTTCCGCTGGGCAACACCGTGGCGCGCCGGCGGTACGTCGAGAAGACGAACGTGGTGTCCTACGGCCCGAACGGCCGCGCCAACCTCGCCGACATCTGGCGCCGCCGCGACCTGCCGCGGGACGCCAAGGCTCCCGTGCTGCTGCAAGTGCCGGGCGGGGCCTGGATGATCGGGATGCGCCGGCCGCAGGCCTACCCGCTGATGAGCCACCTGGCCGCCCGCGGCTGGGTGTGCGTGTCGATCGGGTATCGCGTCTCCCCCCGCCATACCTGGCCGGACCACATCGTCGACGTCAAACGCGCGCTGGCGTGGGTCAAGGAGAACATCGCCGACTACGGCGGTGACCCCGACTTCGTCGCGGTCACCGGCGGCTCCGCGGGCGGACACCTGTGCGCATTGGCGGCGTTGACCCCCAACGACCCGCAATTCCAGCCGGGCTTCGAAGAAGCCGACACCTCGGTGGCGGCCGCCGTCCCGATCTACGGCCGCTACGACTGGTTTTCCACCGAGGGCGAGGGCCGCCCCGAATTCGTTTCCCTGCTCGAAAAGTTGGTGGTGAAGCGGGAATACGACGCGCACCGCGACGTCTACGTCGACGCCTCGCCGATCCGGCGGCTGCGGGCCGACGCGCCGCCGTTCTTCGTCCTGCACGGCTGCGACGATTCGCTGATCCCCGTCGGCGAGGCCCAGGAGTTCATCGAGGAGCTGCGCGCGGTGTCGAAGTCCCCTGTCGCCTACGCCGAATTACCAAGCGCGCAGCACGCTTTCGACATCTTCAGTTCGCCCAGGGCGCATCGATCCGCCGAGGCCGTCGCGCGGTTCCTGTCCTGGGTGTACGCAACGAACCCACCCGATCGCGACTAGCCGAGCATCCCGCACTTTCTCGCAAATCCCTTGTGTCACTTTGGCTTCAGAGGTCACAATGTGGTCTTTTTTGTCGGTGGGTGTTCGTAGGGTTTGAGGGG
>NZ_LZII01000005.1:0-299944 GCF_001667425.1 Mycobacterium sp. 852002-51613_SCH5001154
GCGGTGTGTGTGTTGACGTGTGGCGCCGACACTTTGGTCGGGGCGGGCGCGCGCCCGGTGTTGCGTGTCGACGAACTCGATCTGTCGGGGCGGTGCGCGAAGCCGATCACCGACGCCGACCGGCTGGCGCCGCTGGCGGTGGACGACACCGCGTACGTGATTTTCACCTCGGGATCCACCGGCGCGCCCAAGGGCGTGACGGTCAGCCACGCCGGCCTGGTCGGATTGGCTGCGGCGCAACGCAAAGTGTTCGTGTTGGGTGCCGACGCCCGAGTGCTGAATGTGGCCGTGCCAACCTTCGACGCCTCGATCTTCGAGTGGATATGGGCAGTGGCTTCGGGGGCCGCACTTGTGGTGGCCCCGCCGGACGCGTATGCCGGGGATGCGCTGACCGCCGTGCTGCAGGACCAGCGGGTCAGTGCGGCGATTGTGACCCCGACGGTGCTGGCGTCGCTGGATCGGGCCCGGCTGGCCGGACTCGACACGCTGATCACTGGCGGGGAGGCCTGCCCAGCGGAGTTGGTGGCCGGCTGGGCGCCCGGCCGGCGGATGTTCAACGGGTACGGTCCCACCGAGACCACCATCTGCGCCACGTCCACTGCATCGCAGTCGGCGGGGCAGTCGGTGAGCATCGGCACCCCGATCCCGGGGGTTTGCGCGCTGGTGCTCGACGCGCGGCTGAACCCGGCGCCGATCGGGGTGGCGGGCGAACTATATCTGGCCGGGCGCGTCATCGCCCACGGTTATGTCAAGCGGCCGGACCTGACTGCGGAACGGTTTGTGGCCAACCCGTTTGGGGGTGCGGGGGCGCGGATGTATCGCACCGGGGATTTGGTGCGCTGGACGTCTGCGGGTGTGCTGGAGTACTTGGGCCGCACCGATGCCCAGATCAAGTTGCGGGGGCAGCGCATCGAACTCGGGGAGATCGAGAACACCTTGCTGGCGTGCCCGCAGGTCGTTCAGGCCGCGGCCGCCGTGCACCACGGCCCCAAGGGTGATCGCCTCATCGGCTACGTCAGTGGGGTGCCGCGCCCCGATCCCGCGGCGGTGCGCCAGCAGTTGGGTGCGCGGTTGCCCGATTACATGGTGCCGGCGGAAATTATTGTGCTCGAAGAAGTTCCGTTGACCTCGTCGGGCAAGGTCGATCGTCGGGCGCTGCCGGCGCCGGTGGTGGCCATTGCGCCGTTCCGGGCGCCGCACACCGAGACCGAGAAAATCGTGGCCGAGGTCTTCGCCCAGGTGTTGAACCTCGATCAAGTCGGCCTCGATGACGACTTCTTCGCCCTCGGCGGGAATTCGATGATCGCGACCCGGGTGAGTGCGCGACTGCAGCTGGCGCTGGGCAGAGAAGTGCCGGTGCGCTACCTGTTCGACGCGTCCACCGTCGTAGATCTCGCCGACCATCTCGACCGGCACCGCGGAGGCGAAGACACGGTTTCCGTGCAAGAAGTGGTTCCGGTTCAAACTCTGAGGAAGGGCACCGGCGTGCCGCTTTTCTGCATCCATCCTGGCGGTGGGGTGAGTTGGCTGTATCAGACTCTCGGCAATTACTTGGACTGCCCGATCATCGGAATTCAACAGGTCCTCGAGAGCGGAGAGGTTGAACCCCGGTCAATTCACGAAATGGCAAAAAACTACGCCGACAGAATTGAAAGAGTCCATCCCGCCGGACCCTACAATCTTCTCGGCTGGTCTTTCGGAGGCGTCGTCGCCCATGATATTGCCGTCGAGCTGCACCGCCGGGGATGCGTGATCGATTCTCTTATTCTTCTCGATGCCCAGCCAGGCACCGACGCCCTGCCGAACGAGGATCTCGATGACTGGACGAAGCACCTAGATGCCTTACGGTTCTACCGGATCGGCAGTTCAGAAGAATCCGATTTGTTCACCTACGAGCAAATAGAAGAGCTGATTCGTGAACGGGGAGCCGAGGACTTCGCCGCAGAGTTCCCCCGATACCAGCAGGTTTTAGATCTGTTCATTAAGAACATCAATAATGACATCGAGTTGTCTCGAACCCACGAGCCCGGTGTTTTCAACGGTGATATGGTCATATTTTCCGCCGCGCGAGGTGAGACTAATCAGGGTCCGTCTCCTCTGCAAAGTTGGCGACCATTCGTTAACGGCGACATCACCGGGCACTCGATCGACTGCACGCATCAAGAGATGCTTACGACGGAATCGCTCAATATGTACGGCGAAAAAATCAAAGATTCATTGGTTCGGGTTCGATCCGCTGAGGCTTCCGAGCCCTTCGACCTTGGCAGGTCCGACGAGCGGGACTGGGGAGAGGAGGCCGTCATGAGCCGGCAGTTGAGCAATGGTGTCAGTTCAGTAGAAGTAGTTCCCACCGGCTGCCCGTTCAGCGATTTGCAAGGAGGGGCAGACCACATCGAGGCCGAACGAAAACTTCAGGCCACCGGGTTCCGCTACGCGGAATACCTGCACCTCGACGAACTGCTCGGCGCGGTAAAGCCGTTGTTCGGGGACGCCGACCGTTCGGCTCGGGGCGACGAAAGCTACTTTCTGATCATCCACCAAACCTCTGAACTGTGGGTGTCCCAGATCCTGGCCGACCTCGAGGTCGCGCTCGAGTCCGCCCGTCGCTCGGAGTTCGGCAAGGCGGTCGATCGCATGAAGCGCGCAAACGCCGTGCTCGAACTGACCATTACGACACAAAGCGCCCTGCAACACTTATCGGTAGATGACTTCAATCGGTTCCGGGGTGGCTTACAGGGAATCACGGCCGGACAGTCGGCCCAATTCGCGACCCTGTTGACCGGCATCCGCCACGCTCCGGTTGCGGCGCTACTGGCAATCCTCGCCGATCGGCCCACGGGTGACAGGAGCAGCCGCCGGCAGCGCCTGCAGCTAGGGGCCCAGCTCGACGTATTCATCGCCGGCCTGACGCGCTGGCGGCTGGCCCACCTCGACGCCGTCACCCGCTTCATCGGGGACGGAAGGGGCACCGGCGGCACCACCGGGGTCGGCTTCCTGATCGATCGCCTTTTTGAGGCTTCCTGCCCGGCGCAGAATCGGCTGTCGACCTGCTAGGCGAGCAAGCCTGCCGTGGGACGAGCTGCCTACCCCCGATTTTGGTGCGGAGCCCAGGTGGGTCCGCGGGCGCCCGACGCATTCCTGCGGGTCGACGCTGGTTCCTCGTGGATCGTGCGCTACGGCACCTATCCCAGCCAGCACGGCGTGCTCAGCCTTCCCGACGGCCAAGGCCCCTGGCCGGTCGCGGTGGTCATCCACGGCGGCTTCTGGCGGACGGCCCACGGTGCCGACCTGGCCTCCGATCTGGCCGAGGATCTCACGCAGCAAGGATTCGCTGCCTGGAACATCGAATACCGCAGGGTGGGCGACAACCCGGACCACGGCGGCGGTGGTTGGCCGGCCACCTGTCTCGACGTTGCCGCCGCCGTCGACCTGCTCGCGACGACTGGTCAGACCCTGGCGGCCGGCCGTCTCGACCTGTCGCGAGTCATCGCGGTCGGGCACTCCGCGGGGGGTCAGCTGGCCGGTTGGCTGGCCGGTCGAGGATCGCTGCCGGCCAAGGCCCCCGGAGCCTCTCCCGTCGTGCGGCTGGCCGGCTTCCTCAGCCAGGCGGGAGTCTTGGACCTCACACTCGCGATGCAGGAGAACACGGGTTCCGGAGCCGTCCGAAACTTCCTAGGCGCCTGGGCCAACGATCCCCGCGCCCGCTCGCTGGCTTGCCCCAGCGCCCTGCTTCCGACGGGCATCCCCTCGGTGTGTGTGCACGGCACGGCCGACGACGACGTGCCACTCAGCCAGTCGCAGCGTTTCGTTGCCGCGGCTCAATCTGCCGGCGACGACTCCCGTCTGCTGCTGCTCCCCGGCGCCGATCACTACACACTGATCGACGCGACATCGCAGGCATGGGCGTTGTGCCGCACGGTGATCCGGGAGCTGGCGCACTGAACGCCAGGCTTTGGCGCGGAGCGGCTTCGGTGCGGGTGTCGCGACGATGTCAAGCAGCCCGAGTGGCCCGCACGGTGGCGCCCTTGCCCGGAACAAGCCCCATTTCGAGGCGGATGGGTTCATCGCGCGGATCGACGGCGGCGAGATCCACGGAACGCAGCACGGTCGCCAGGACGTGAGTGGCCTCGAAGATGGCCAGCCGGTCGCCGAGGCAGCGGTGTTCGCCGCCGCCGAAGGGTATGAGTTCATAGCTGTTGGGGCGGCGCTGCAAAAACCGTTCTGGTCGAAAAGCTTTCGGGTCTTCGTAGAGGTCAGGATGCCGGTGTACGGACTGAACGACTGCCATGATCGTCGTCCCGCCCGGGAAGTAACGCCCACCTAGGCTCAGCGGCCTGGGAATGAACCTCGTGACGAACATGAACGGCGGTCGCAAGCGCAGGCTTTCCTGCACCACCGCATCGAGATACGTGCGCTGGTCGCCACCGCCGCGTGCCTCCGCGGTGGCCGCGGCGAGTGCGTGCGGAGTACGCACCAGCCGTTCGATCGCCCAGCTCGCCAATGTCGCCGGGGGGTCGTAGCCGCCGAGCATGATCCCCACCACCTGGTCCCGAATCTCCCTGTCCGACAGTGCTTCCCCGTGTGCTCGCAGCAACGAATCGATCACATCGTCGTGCTCGAGCTCGGGGTGGCGCCGACGGCGGGCGATCTCGTCGTAGACCAGCTCATTGCATCGGTTCAGCTCCCGCTGATATCGCGGCCACAACCGCAGTGCGCCGATCGACCTTAGCGCCGAACGCACCGCACTCTGCCCCGACGCAGCCGTCGTGAGCAAGTCCTGCCAGGCCGATTTCCACCGCTGCATCTCCGAATCGGGCACTGACGCCGCCACTTTCAAAATCAGCTCCATTGAGACTTCGAGCAGCCGTGGGCGCACTGCCACCGTCTGCTGATCGGCCCATCCGCGGACCTCTTGCTCTGTCCTGGCCACGATGAACTCACGCCACTGCGTCAGCGCGTCGCCGCGCAACCGCGGCAGCATCAGTTTGCGCAGCCGGAGGTGGTGCGGCCCGTCGAGCAGGAACACCGACCGGTCTCCCCAGAACGGATCCACAACGCGATGCGGCTCTGGGGCGTTGACGTCATCGGGGGGCGAGGTGAACAATGGCTTGATCAACGCCGGATCCCGCACGAAAGCGACTCTGGATCCGACGAGCCGAGATATCAACGGCGGCGGCGACATCCAGACTACGTCCCCGTGGCGGTCGAACAACTCATCGAAAGCGTCGTCGCCGCGTCGTGGCAACGTCCATGCCAGCTTGAGCATCTGCGCGCGTCCAAGTTCATCCGACGCGGCATTGCGCGCCGTGTGCAGAGTTCTCAGCATGGCTGACCTCCTCGCGCTCGTCGTCACGATCCAGGCCCGCCCCGGTCGGCAAGTGGCAGGCTTCCGCCGGCGGAGCGCCCAACCGAGACCAGTGAGGGATCTCCATCCCGCCGTAGGCTTGAACTGCGCTCACCGTCATTTCTTTCGCGTGTGTAGCGGCCGCGCGCCTCGGCGGAATCTCATCGCTTGAACGAGAGGCCGAGACTCTTCGGCCGTATATCGGTCCAGTTCTGTTCGATGTAGTCCAGGCAGGCAGCTCGGTCCGCTTCGCCGTGCACCACCCGCCAGCCGTCTGGAATCTCGGCGAAGGCGGGCCAAAGGCTGTGTTGCTCTTCGTCGTTGACCAAGACGAAGAAGTTGCCGTTGTCGTCGTCGAACGGGTTGATGCTCATCGGTTCTCCTGACCGTGTGTTCGAGTTGAATTGATGTTGGGAGTCAACAGGATTGGCCCGGCATTTCGGCGCAGCGGGAAAATCCTCGGTGTTACGAACCAGAAGGCGCCCGGCTTGGTGCCGCGACAGGCTCCAATGCCGCAGACGGCGGGATGAAGCCGTCGTTTGTCATCTAACGGCGCCCGACCCCATGCTCGGCTACAAGCCATGCCGGGAGCCTATGGTCGCGTCTAATGCTCAGGGGCAAAATATGCGCCAAGTAGAGTAGTGCGAACGCCCGGTTAGGGTAGTGATCACGAAGTGACCAGGAGATGACACCGGCGGCCATCGCGGTTGGTCGGTAGTACGGACAACTCGCCTGATTTGAGCCTGCTGCGGCGTCTTGTGTTCACTGGGTTGGTGTCCACCCGAAAAGCCGTATTGGCACGGTCGAGGACTGTCTGCCCTATGTCAACGAGCGCCGTCGCGGTACCTTGGCGGCCATGACGTCGCTGCAGGACAAAGTCGTTTTCATCACCGGCGGTGCCCGGGGAATCGGCGCCGAGGTCGCCCGCCGCCTGCGCAAGAAGGGCGCCAAGCTCGTGCTCACCGATCTCAACGACGCCGAGCTGAGCGCGCTGGCCGCCGAACTCGGCGAGGACCACGTGTTGACCGCCGTGGCCGACGTGCGTGACCTACCGGCCATGCAAGCCGTCGCGGCCCGGGCCGTCGAACGGTTCGGCGGCATCGACGTCGTGGTGGCCAACGCGGGCATCGCCAGCTACGGGTCGGTGCTGCAGGTGGACCCCGAGGCGTTCAAGCGGGTGCTCGACATCAACGTGCTCGGCGTCTTCAACACCGTGCGGGCCGCGCTGCCCGCGGTGATCGAGCGCCGCGGCTACGTGCTGGTCGTCTCGTCGCTGGCGGCGTACACCGCCTGCCCGGGACTGGTTCCCTACAACGCGTCCAAGGCCGGCGTCGAGATCCTCGCCAACGCGCTGCGGCTGGAGGTGGCGCACCATGGCGTCACCGTCGGTTCCTCGCACATGTCGTGGATCGACACCGCCCTCGTCCGCGACACCGAGGCCGACCTGCCCGCCTTCGGCAAGCTGCTCGCCAGCTTCCCCTGGCCGCTGAACAAGACCACCACCGTCGACAAATGCGCGGACGCCTTCGTCAAGGGCATCGAGGGCCGCCGGAACCGCGTCTACTGCCCGCGCTGGGTGGCGCTGTTCCGCTGGATCAAGCCGGTGCTGTCCACCCCGGTCGGCGAACTGCCCCTGCACAAACCAACGGCGGAGCTGCTGCCCCAGCTGGATGCCCAAGTCGCCGCGCTCGGCCGGTCCACCAGCGCTTACAACCAGGGATTGGGCAAAAAGGCTTAGGTTCGATGGCGGTACCCCCAGCACTCGGCTAAGCCGAGTTGGCGATCGCCGCTAGCGCCCGAATCCGGGGCGACGGCGGCGCAGGTACCGCTCGAACTCCGCGGCCAGCGCGTCGCCGTCGATCTTGCCCAGGGCCTCGTTCATGTCGACCTCGGCGTCGCCGCGTTGTTCCAGCGACGACACGTATTCGGCCAAATCCTCGTCCTCGGCGGCCATCTCGGTGATCGCCTGCTCCCACTCCTCGGCTTCCGTCGGCAGGTCGGCCAGCGGAACCTCGATGTCGAGCACGTCCTCGACGCGGCGTAGCAGCGCCACCGTCGCCTTCGGGTTCGGCGGCTGCGACACGTAGTGCGGCACCGCCGCCCAGAACGTCACGGCGGGGATCCCGGCGGCCACGCAGGCGTCCTGGAACACCCCGGCGATGCCGGTCGGACCCTCGTAGCGGCTCTCCTCGAGCCCGAAGCGTTTCGCCGACTCGGGGGAGTAGGCCGCACCCGAGACCGGCACCGGACGGGTGTGCGGCGTGTCGGCCAGTAGGGCGCCCAGAATGACCACGGTGTCCACGTTCAGCTTGTCGGCGATGGCGACCAATTCGGCGCAGAAGGTACGCCAGCGCATATTGGGTTCCACCCCGTGCATCAACACGACGTCGCGGTCGCTGCCCGGCGGCCGACAGTGCGAGATGCGCATCGCCGGCCACACCAGCTCCCGGGTGACGCCGTCGACCTGCCGAATGACCGGGCGATTCACCTGGTAGTCGTAATATGCCTCGTCGTCGATCTCCAGGATCGGGTCGGCTTCCCAGATGGCCTCGAGGTGCTCGAGCGCGTCGCTGGCCGCGTCGCCGGCGTCGTTCCAGCCCTCAAACGCCGCCACGACGATGGTGTTGTGCAGTTCGGGCAGTGCGGCTTCTCTGTTTGGGGGGCCCTGGGGCGGGGTCACAGATTTAGCGTACGGCCTTGCGCCCCGATGTTCGGTGCGCGGTGGCCGTCGATTGCGGCCGATGGGCGCTCAACCGGGGGATTTGCATAGGCCGACTATCCTTATAGGGGTGGCTGCCGCTAACGAACACCGCTGTGACACCGACATCCTCGACCCTCCGGCGCAGCGGTTCACGTTCGGCGACGCGGCCGAGACGAAATACGTTCAGCTGCAAACTGGTTAACATTGGTAACTACGACATCGCCGACAAGATCTGCGAGGTGGCGCTCACGGGCAGCGCGATCGCCAAGCGGGTCGCGTCGAGCTGGGCGTCCAGACGTCGCGGGGGGACGTAGACTTTTCCGGTCGAGAGGCGTTGCAACGGTTCGCCGGTCCATGCCGGTATCCGCCACGCTCGGCAGAGTCAAGGACGCCTTCCGCTACGGAAGGAACGTACGTGAACGCCTCTAAAAGCGCCCCGGCGTCAGAGACCTTCGTGCCGAACATCCGCCCCGACTGCACCGACGAGCTGACGGCTGCTCTGCGCGAGCGGATCATGGTGATCGACGGCGCGATGGGGACGGCGATCCAGCGGGACCGGCCGGACGAGGCCGGCTATCGCGGCGACCGGTTCACGGAGTGGCCGACCGCTCTTCAGGGCAACAACGACCTGCTCAATCTGACGCAGCCGCAGATCATCGAGGGGATCCACCGCGAGTACCTCGAGGCGGGCGCCGACATCCTGGAAACCAACACGTTCAACGCGAACGCGATCTCGCTCTCTGACTACGGCATGCAGGACCTGAGCTACGAGCTGAACTACGCCGGCGCCGCCCTGGCCCGCAAGGCCGCCGACGAATACAGCACCCCGGAGAAGCCCCGCTACGTCGCCGGCGCTATCGGGCCGACGACGCGCACCGCGTCGATCTCACCGGACGTCAACGACCCCGGTGCCCGCAACGTCTCGTACGACCTGCTGGTCGCTGCCTACCTCGAAGCCGCCAACGGCCTGGTCGACGGCGGGGCCGACCTCCTCATCATCGAGACGATCTTCGACTCGCTGAACGCCAAGGCGGCGGTGTTCGCCGTCGAGACGCTGTTCGAGGAGCGCGGACGACGCTGGCCGGTGATCATCTCGGGGACTATCACCGATGCTTCTGGACGGACGTTGTCCGGCCAGGTCACCGAGGCGTTCTGGAACTCCATCAGGCACGCCAAGCCGCTGGCGGTCGGCCTGAACTGCGCGCTGGGCGCGCCGGAGATGAGGCCCTACATCGCCGAGATGGCGCGGATCGCGGACACCTTCGTCTCGTGCTACCCGAACGCCGGCCTGCCCAACGCGTTCGGCGAATACGACGAGGACCCGGAGCGCCAGGCGAGCTACATCGCCGACTTCGCCGAGGCCGGCCTGGTCAACCTGGTCGGCGGCTGCTGCGGGACGGCGCCGCCGCACATCGCGGAGATCGCCAAGGTCGTCGGGGGCAAGCCGCCGCGCGAGCTGCCGGAGATCGAGGTGGCCACCCGGCTTTCGGGCCTGGAACCGCTCAACATCACCGACGATTCCCTGTTCGTGAACATCGGTGAGCGCACCAACATCACCGGCTCCGCCCGGTTCCGCAACCTGATCAAGGCCGAGGACTACGACACCGCCTTGTCGGTCGCGCTGCAGCAGGTCGAGGTCGGTGCGCAGGTCATCGACATCAACATGGACGAGGGCATGATCGACGGCGTCGCCGCGATGGACCGGTTCACCAAGCTGATCGCGGCCGAGCCCGACATCAGCCGGGTTCCGGTGATGATCGACTCCTCCAAGTGGGAGGTCATCGAGGCGGGCCTGAAGAACGTGCAGGGCAAGCCGATCGTCAACTCGATCTCCATGAAGGAGGGCGAGGAGAAGTTCGTCCGCGAGGCGCGGCTGTGCCGCAAGTACGGCGCCGCCGTGGTCGTGATGGCCTTCGACGAGCAGGGTCAGGCCGACAACCTGGAGCGCCGTAAGGAGATCTGCGGTCGCGCCTATCGGATTTTGACCGAAGAGGTCGGGTTCCCGCCCGAGGACATCATCTTCGACCCGAACTGCTTCGCGCTGGCGACCGGTATCGAGGAGCACGCGACCTACGGGATCGACTTCATCGAGGCCTGCGCCTGGATCAAGGAGAACCTTCCCGGGGTGCACATCTCCGGCGGCATCTCGAACGTGTCGTTCTCGTTCCGGGGCAACAACCCCGTGCGCGAGGCGATCCATTCCGTGTTCCTGTTCCACGCCATCAAGGCCGGCCTGGACATGGGCATCGTCAACGCCGGTGCGCTGGTGCCCTACGACTCGATCGACCCCGAGCTGCGGGACCGGATCGAGGACGTCGTCCTGAACCGTCGCGAGGACGCGGCCGAACGGCTCCTGGAGATCGCCGAACGGTTCAACAGCTCGGAGAAGTCCGAAGACCCGGCGGCGGCGGAGTGGCGATCCTTACCGGTCCGCGAGCGGATCACGCACGCCCTGGTCAAGGGCATCGACGCCCACGTCGACGCCGACACCGAGGAACTACGTGCCGAGATCGCCGCCGCAGGCGGTCGCCCGATCGAGGTGATCGAGGGCCCCCTGATGGACGGCATGAACGTCGTCGGTGACCTGTTCGGCTCGGGCAAGATGTTCCTTCCCCAGGTCGTGAAGTCGGCCCGGGTCATGAAGAAGGCCGTCGCGTACCTGCTGCCGTTCATCGAGGCGGAGAAGGAAGAGTCGGGCGCTGCCGCCGGCAAGGACACCAACGGCACGATCGTGATGGCGACCGTGAAGGGCGACGTCCACGACATCGGCAAGAACATCGTCGGAGTCGTCTTGCAGTGCAACAACTTTGAAGTGATCGACCTCGGCGTGATGGTGCCCGCCGAGAAGATCCTGGCCGCGGCGAAGGAGCACGACGCCGACATCATCGGGTTGTCCGGCCTGATCACCCCGTCCCTGGACGAGATGGTGAACTTCGCCGTCGAGATGGAACGTCAAGGCCTGGAGATTCCGCTGCTGATCGGCGGCGCGACCACCTCGCGCGCCCATACGGCCGTGAAGGTGTCGCCGCGTCGCAGCGGTCCGGTGGTGTGGGTCAAGGACGCTTCCCGCTCGGTCCCGGTGGCCGCCGCGCTTCTCGACGACAAGCAGCGCCCAGCGCTGCTGGAGGCAACCGAGAAGGACTACGCGTCGCTCCGCGAACGGCACGCCCAGAAGAACGAGCGTCCGATGGTGACGCTGGAGAAAGCCCGCGCCAACCGGACGCCGATCGACTGGGACGGCTACACGCCGCCGGTGCCCGCCCAGGGTCTCGGCGTGCGGGAGTTTCATGACTATGACCTCGCCGAGTTGCGCGAGTACATCGACTGGCAGCCGTTCTTCAACGCCTGGGAGATGAAGGGCAGGTTCCCCGACATCCTCAACAACCCCGTCTCGGGCGAGGCGGCGCGCAAGCTGTACGACGACGCCCAGGAGATGCTCGACACCCTGATCAAGGAGAAGTGGCTGACGGCCAACGGGGTGATCGGTTTTTTCCCGGCCAACGCCGTCCCCGGCGGCGACGACATCGAGGTCTACACCGACGACACCCGCACCGACGTGCTGACGACGCTGCACAACCTGCGCCAGCAGGGCGAGCACCGCGACGGCATCCCGAACCGCTCGCTGGGCGACTACGTCGCGCCCAAGGACACCGGTCTGGCTGACTACGTCGGCGCCTTCGCCGTCACCGCGGGGCTCGGCAGCCAGGAAAAGATCGCGGAGTTCAAGGCAGCCGTCGACGACTACAGCGCGATCCTGCTCGAGTCGATCGCCGACCGGTTGGCAGAGGCTTTCGCCGAACGGATGCACCAACGGGTCCGCAGGGAGTTCTGGGGATTCCAGCCGGACGAGCAGCTGGACAACGAGGCGCTCATCAGCGAGAAATACGTGGGAATCCGCCCTGCTCCGGGCTACCCGGCCTGCCCGGAGCACACCGAGAAGGTGACGCTCTGGAAGTTGATGGACGTTAAGGAGCGAACCGGCATCGAATTGACGGAGTCGATGGCGATGTGGCCCGGCGCCGCCGTCAGCGGCTGGTATTTCTCGCACCCGCAGTCGCAGTACTTCGTTATCGGTCGGATGGCCCAGGACCAGGTCGCCGACTACGCGAAGCGCAAAGGCTGGACTCTGAAGGAGGCCGAGCGCTGGCTCGCCCCGAACCTCGGCTACAACCCCGAGGACTGATTGCGTTCGGCGAACTAGATCCGCAGCACCGGCGCCAAGGCGGACAGCGGGATGTGCGCCTGCACCGTGCCGCCGTCCATGAACCACTGCATGACGCCGGGCGTGAAGTTGAGTGGCTCGTCGTGCGCCACCGGGTAGTCCGGCATGTACAGGATCAACTCGTCCGGCGTGACCGCCCACGCCTTGTAGGCCCCGGAGTAGACCTTGTCGGGAGTCCATCGGTCGACGGTGAACGGGTAGGTGCCCGGGTCGTGTGGCGGCGGCGCCTGATCGAGCGCGGTTTCGATAAACGGTTGGGCCAGTGGGGGAATGGCGGTCAGCGGATTTGACGTCGTCAGATCCGCCAGCTGCACCCGTCGGCCGCCTGCCATGTCGAACGTGAAGGTCCGGTAGGCGTTGTTGGGCTTCGGTCCGTCGGCGTGGTAGTCCTCGTGGAACACGGCGCTGAGCAGATTGCCGTGCCGGAACACTTCGAAGTTCTCCTCGCCGTAGCTGTCGGCGGCCATGGCACCGTTGGCCGTCTTCCAGTTGTTGACCAGGGTGCGCAGGTAGTCGCGGATCACCGGGCCCGTGGTGGGGTTGTCGACCAGGTCGTCGGGCACCGCGACCTTGATGTCCCGGACGGCCTTGCGTTCCGACGTGACGGAGGTGTGGCAGTACTGGCCGTCCCAGTCGCCGCCGAGCTCGCCGCAGAATGACGGGGCGGATGCGTGCGCGTGACCCGTCCCGGGAATCGTTGCGGCGGCGACCATTACCGATGCCGCGAGTATTCGCCGCATCACAGCAGCTGGACCTTGCTGGCCCGCCAGCGGCCGTCGACCTTTTCCATGGTCATCTTGATCCGGCTGCGGTCGATGCGCGGGTCGGGCGCGGCGGTGTTGGTGACCGTCTGGTCGATGAAGACCAGCACGACAACCTTGTTCGCCGACTCCGACTGAATCGCCGAGTCCACCACCACGCCGTGCGCGGTGGCCTTGTTGTCGATCAGCAGTTGCCGAAGCTTGACGCTGGACTGGGTGTACATGTCCTTGAACTCGCCCGTCGCGCCATCGAGAACCTGCCTGAAGTTCTCGTCGACCTTGTTCGAATCAATGCTCGTCAGCACTTGCGCGTAGGCGACGGCCGCCTGCTGGGCCTGGTCGCCGGCCAGCTTGACCTGATGTTCCTGCCACAGCTGCCAGCCGAGCAACCCGGAAACGGCAAGTGAGGCAACGAGCAACACCGGCAACGCGCCGCGACGCAGATACTGCTTCCACGGGCGCTTAAGGCGTTCGCGCTCGGGACGCTTGCCTTTGAGCAGCGCACCGACGTCGTCGCCCTCGTCTTCCCCGGATTGCTCACCACGGTCTTCGTCGGCGGCCTCGTCGACCGCATCGACCGATTCTTCGACGCGCGCCTCGTCGGTGTCTTCGGTTGCGGCTTCCGGTGTTTCGGCGTCCGGCTGCACTTCGGCGCGCGCCTTGGCCTTGGGGTTCTTCTTGGTGGTCACGATCACGGTCATCTCCTAGGGATCGGCTCAGCTGTTCGGGTTCAGTGCGGCGGTTCGATCGGCAGCGGGGGCCCGCCGTAGGGGGTGGGGATGGTGTAGCGGCCCCGCGGGGTCGGGTCGGTCCGTTGGCCCAGGTCCGCTCCGGGCGGCGGACCGGCGGTGTCGTCACCGCCCGGCCGCGGCGCGTTCTTGGCGCCGCGGATCGAGACCGCGGGGTCGTCGTCGCGGCAGTAGGTGTACATGAACGGCTCGTAGTAGTCGGCGGCGGAGGAGGCGTGCGATGGCGTCCCGTAGTCGCACACATAACGGGGATAGAGGTCGGCCGTCGCCCACACCCCGTGGTCGTGGAAGGTGCTCGTCACCGCGTCCAACACCGAACCACGGTAGTCAGGGAACAGCGCGTTGAGCGCCGGCACCCGCAGATAGAACAGCTGCGACATGGTGGCCATGCTGCCCAGCAGCTGGACCATCGTGTCGGAATTGTCCGCGAACAGATTGTCGACAGCCGACAGTGTGCGCGGTGTCTGGCCGGTCAACCGGCGATAGCCGGCTTGCATCCTGGCCACGCCGGTCAGCGTCTTGTCGAGTTCCGTTGCGGCAGCACCCAAGCCGGCGTTCTTGTCGCTTACCAGCGTCAGCACGACCCGGCTGGTCTTGATGATGCTGGTGGTCTGGGGCAGCACCGAATCAAGGGTCGACAGCAGGAAGGTGCCGCCGTCGACGATGGCGGTCAGCTTCGCCGGGCCCTCCTTGCTCAGGCTCAGCTCCTTTTTGATCAACTCGAGCTTGTGGGGGTCGACCTGGGCCAGTAGCCCGTCGGCGTCGGCAAGCAACTGCGCCAAGCTGACCGGGACGGCGGTGTGGTCGGACGTGATGAGGCTGCCGTCGTGCAGGTACGGTCCGGCGTCGGATGCGGCCTCGAAGTTGATGTATTGCTCACCGGCCGGCGAGAGCGCCGACACGTGCACGAAGCTGTTCGCCGGGATCCGCACCTTCGACGCGATGCTGGCGACGGCGTTCACCCCGTTGTCGGTGATCTGCAGCGACTCGACCCGGCCAACGCGCACTCCTCGCAGCGCGACATCCTGATTGGGCAGCAGGCCGCCGGAATCCGGCAATTGCACGGTGACCCGGTACGACGAGGCGAATGGCTTCACCCGCAACGCGCCGATGAGCAGGTAGGCGGTGGCAACGACCAAGATGAGCACCAACCCGGCCACCGACAGCCAGACCTGCTGCCGGTGACCGGTGCGCACCGCTCGCACAACGGCATTGGCGAAGTTGTCGACGGCGCGGATCATGGCTGCGATCCTGGCGTGGCCGGTGCCGGCGGGGGCCCGGGTGCGACGTCGATCTGGCCCGGGATGTTCGGGTCCGGGATGACCGGAACCTGCGGTGAGTTCGGACCGCGGCCGACCACACGTTCCTGCAGCCGCCAGAGGGTGTACTTGAGGGTGCCGACGAGCAGGTTCACGTTGTAGTGGTGCGGTCCGTGCAGTCCGATGTCACCGGGGAATCCGATATCGGGGATCGAACCGAGCATGATCTTGTCCACGCCTACGTTCACCGAAATCGAGTTTCCTGCAGTCGATTTGACCAGTGCGGGAATCAGCCGGTTAAGCGCCAGCCAGCTGGTATCGGGGCTCACCGCAACGTCGTTGGCGGCCCCGGCGACCGTGTTCAGGTCACGGATGATGCTGCGGCCGCTGGTGTCGGTCCCACCGATCGACGGGAACCTGGCCAACAACCGGGAGGTGTCGCCCACCTGCACGGCCAGATCGGAAAGCTCGGTGGTGTTGTCTGCCAGAGCCGAAGTGGCGGGACTGGCCGCCGCCATCAGGTCGGCGATCGTCTGGTTCTTGGCGTCGAGTTGGTCAGCCAGTCGCGACAATTGGGTCAACGCGCTCGAGATTTGATCGGACCGGGAATCCAGTCTCCCGAGCAACTCGTTGGATTTGCGGATCATGTCCCCGAATGCCTGGCCCTGGTCACCGGTCGCCTTGCCGAAACCGTTGATGATGTTGGTGAAATTGCGTACCGCACCGCCGTTCACCAGAATCGCCGCTGAGCTCAGCACCGACTCGACGGTCGCCGCGGCCGCCGTCGAATCCAGGCCGATGGTGTCGCCGTTCTTCAACAGCGGCCCGTCGGGATCGTCCGCGGCCGGCGGCTTGAGCGCGACGAAAACGTCGCCCAGCGGTGTCGCGGTGCGCAATTCGGCGGTGCTGCCCAGGGGCAATCGCACGCCGTCCCTGATGCGCAGCCGGGTGACCGCGGTGTAGTTGCGTGCGACCATCGATTCGAGCTGGCCGACGTCGGCGCCGGCGAGCTTCACCTTGGCGTTCATCGGCAGGTTGAGCGCGTTGGAGAACACCGCGTTCAGCGAATAGCCTCCCGAGCCCAGCCCCGGCGCCGGAAGGGGCAGGCTGGCAAGGCCGTTCGTGGCGCATCCCGCGGTGACCATTGCCGCGGCCACCGCCGCAAGCATTCCCCGCGCGCCCGCGGTCGTCACTTCTGCCCCATGGCGGCCATCCCGTCCAGCACATAGGTCAAGCCGAAATCGGGACCGAAATCCTGAATCGTCCCTGTGCTGCATCCCAGTTGCCGCAGGCCCATCAAGTTACAGATCTCTTTGGTGTACTGGCTGTCGAAGAGCAACCGGTCCGTGAGGAAGCGGGCGCGCACGCTGCCGTTCGCCCGGTCGACCATGTTGTAGGCGTTGTCGGCCACCAGTGGAGCAAGGTCCAGGAGCTCGGCCAGGTCGCGGCGCTGATCCGTCACCATCTTCAGCGTGGCATTGCCGTTGAGGGCGGCCTGCTTGATGTTGTCGCGGTTGGCGTCGAGCAGGTCGCCGGCCCGCTGGATCAGTTGATCGAGTTTGCGTCCGGTGTTGCCGCTGCCAATGTCCTCGTCGGCCATGATCTGGCTGACTTGATGGATGGTGGAGGCGAATTCGCGCAACTTCGTGTCATTGGCGGCCCCGGCATCGAACAGCGTGCTGATGTTTCTGACGATCGTGGTGATCTGCTCGCGGGTTGTGGCGCCGCCGTCGCTGGACAGCCGCAGCGCCTCGGAGAGCTCACCCAGCGCCGCTTTGATCTTCTCGCCGTTGCCTTTGACCACCTCGGTGCCGCCGCCCAGCACGTCGGCGATGGGGCCACCGCCATGTCCGTCGCCCTCGAGCGACTTGGTCACCTTGTCCAAGACGTTGAGGACACTGCTGAATTCGACGGGCGTTTTGGTGCGGGGCAAGCCGATGGTGTCGTGGTTTTCCAGGGTCGCTCCGCCGTGATAGGGCGGCGTGAGTTCGATCTGCCGGTCGGTGAGGATTGAGGTCGACACCGTGACGGCCTGCGCGGTGGCCGGAATTTTGACGTGGCGGTCGACGGTGAATTCGACTTCGACATAGCCGCCCTTGGGATTGATCTTGGTGATCTTGCCGACCGGCATGCCCAGTACCGCCACCACGTTGCCCTCGTAGAGGCCCGAGGCGCTGTCGAATTGGGCGGTCAAGGTGATCGCGTCCTCGTCGGGACCCAGGTACCACCAACCGATGCCGGCCACCGCCGCCATGACCGCTACGGCGGCGACGACGGCCACCGCTTTGAACGCCGGCCCCGTCACTTGCAGTCCTTGAAATACTGGATCATGCCGAATTGCTTGGCACGGCCACTGATCGCGCACATCCACGAGTCGATCAACGGAACATTGGGGGCGTTAAAGTTGATCGCGTTGCCGTCGCCCGTGAGGTTGGCCGCCTCCCGGAAGAAGATCGGACTGGTTTGCAGCATGCTGTGCAACAGGTCGTCGTGCGCAGACATCAGGTTGGTGAAGTCCCGCATGTCTTTGATCAGTGCGTCCAGACCAGACCGGTCGTTGACAACAACCTGGCTCATGGTGTCGACCAGGCTGGAGAGGGATTGCATCATCGCGTGGAATACGGCGCGCCGCGCGACGAATTGGCCCAGCAGGTCTTGGCCCTGGTCGACCAGCGTTCCGATGCCGGCCTGCTGACGCCGCAGCGTGTTGGTCACCTGCTCCGTGCTGCGCAGCAGCTGTCCGAGTTGGTCACGTCGTACCGCGATGATCGACGAAAGAGTGTTGATGTTCGAAATCGCTTGCGGCACAACCGCAGGCAGGCCCTCAAGCTGCTTGCCGAGCACCGCAAGCGATTGTGCGAACCGGTCCGAGTCCACCTGCTCGAAGGTGGTGGTGGCGTCCTGCAACGCGGCTTGCAGGTCGTAGGGCACCTCGGTGTGCGCCAAGTCGAAGGTGTTGTTGGATAGGTGCGCCGGGCCGTTGGGTTCCAGCGCGAGGTACCGCGAACCGAGAATGGTGGTGACCTTGATCTGCGCCCGGGAATCCTTGCCCAGCGCGATGTTGTCCCGGATCTTCAGCCCCGCCTCCACATGGTCACCGACGAGTTTCATGCTGGTGACGTTGCCCACCGGGATGCCCGCGACCACGATCGGGTTGCCGGCCCGCAGCGAGGCCGCCTGTAGGAATTCCGCGGTGTAGTGCCGATACCCGGCGCCAAGGGCATGCACGAGCAGCATGACCCCGATGATCACCGCGACCACCCCGACAGCGATGAACCCAAGCCAGGTCTTGTTGTAGCTCTCCAGCGGACGCCTTCTCATCCCCGAAAGTCGAAGCCGTACGGACGAATCAGCCATCAGCCGTACTCCTGCATCTGGGGGTGTGCCACGCCTTATTGCCCGGCGTCGCCGCGTTGATGATGATCGGCACCACATCGTTGAGGCCGGGGAAGAACCCCATGAAGTTCACGTCGCACACGTAGGCATTGCCGTACGCCCCCTGATTGCCGACCCGGGTAAGCCCCTTCAGCAGCAGCGGGATGTTGTCGCCGAAGAAGGCCACCTGCGGTTCGACATCCATGATGTGTTTGGTGACGCCCGGCTGGCGATCGATGAATTCGCGCAGTGCCGGGTAAACGTCCGTGGCCGAGGCCGACAGCCGGCCGGTCACCCGGGCCAGGGAGCCCACCGAGGCAACCAGGTCCGGGCGCCGCGCGTCGAGCTCGCCGACGATGCTACGGGTCTGCGTGATGACCCCGTCGAGGTCGTCGTTCTGCTGGGCCAGGTTGCCCATCACCTTGTCAAGATTGGTGATCACGCTGCCGAGGGCCTGGTCTCGGCCCGCGAACGTCTCTGTGAGCGTGGACGTCTGGCCCACCAGCACGGTGAGCGATGACGCGTCACCTTGTAGCGAGGCGATGATGCCCTTGGTGAGGTTGTCCGCGTCGTGGGGATTCAGCAGGCTGAACAATGGTTCGTAGCCGTTGAGCAGCGTAGTCACGTCGAAAGAGGGTTCGGTGCGTTCCAGCGGGATAGTGCTGCCCGGGAGGAGCGGCTCCGGACTGCCTTCCTTGCCCAAAGACAGTCCGAGGTAACGCTGGCCGACGATGTTTTGATACGTCACCGCCGCGAGGGTGTTCCCGAACAACCGCTGTTCTTGCTGCACCACGAACGAGACTCTCGCCAGTTTCCCGTCGAGATCGATCTTTTCGACGCGGCCGACGCGCACTCCGGCCATCCGGACGTCGTCGCCTTCGCGAAGCCCGTACACGTCGCTGAACACCGCCGAATACTTGGCGGTGTTGCCCGCCACGTCGCGCCGCAGGCTCACGTACACCAGCCAGGTCAGGGTCAGCGAGACGACCATGAACAGGGTCAGCGCGATGAGTGGGCCGCGAAACTTCATTTGGCCTCCCCGGGCGACGGAGCGGGTGGGTGAGCCAGCGACACCGTGGTGCCGCGCGCGACCGGACCCAGCAGCAACTCGGTGGCTTCGGTCGCGGGCGCGCCGGTGATCACGCCAAGCACGTTTCGTTCGTACTGGCTCCCAACGGGTCCCACGTTGCCCCCGAAACGGGAGCCGCCAAAGGAGGCCTGCGGAATCCACGGCGCCTTGGGCGCCACCGGCGCGACCCACGGCTCGTGCGGTTGTGGTGTCGCGGGCGCCCCCGGCGACGGGTTATCGGGATTCGCGCTCCCGGGCACGGGCGGTGACGGCGCAATCCCAGCGGGCAGTGGGGGATTGGGGTCGGACAAGTTGGGGGTTGGATTGATCAGCGGCGGACCCACCGCGACGAGGTTTCCGTCCGGACCGATCACGGTGCCCGGCGGCGGAGCCAGATCCTTGGGTGGTTGATAGTTCTGCGGCAGCAGCACGTCGGGCAGATCGGGCCGCACCGGAATCAGCGGTGCGGTGAAACAGCTGGGTCCCTTCAGTTCGCCGTAGTGCGGACAGTCGGCGCGCGTGTAGGTGGAGCTGGGGGTGAACGTCAGCATCGCGCGCATGTTGCCGAGATTGGTCTGCGGGTTCCAGACCTGCTCCATGAACTGGTTGGCCAGGTTGTCGAGTTTGGCGACCGCGGGCACGAAGTTGTTCGACTTCTGTGCCAGCACACCCAGGACCGGGGTGAAATCCGTGGTTATCCGGATGAGTTGGTCGATGTGGTTGTCGAACGATCGTCGCGTCGTGCCGACCGTGTAGTCCGCACCCGACAATAGCGAGGCGAGTTGCCCGCGGGTCTCGGCGAAGGTCCGCATCGGCTCGACGGCCTGGTGCAATGCGTCGAGCAGATCGGGCGCCGTCTGCGCGAGCCCATTGGTCGCTGCCAGCAATGCGGACACCGTGGAGGGGCCGGTGTCGGTGCTGACAATCGAATTGAGCTGATCGAGAAGTCGATTCAATTGCGCACCTGCGTTGAGCAGACTCACCCGGCGGTGGTCGGTGGCGGCGCCCAGGGCGGCCAGAATCCCCACCGACCTGTCATCGCGGTCGCGCCCGGCCGCGGCGAGCACGTCGCGCAGCTTGCTCACGGTCGTTTGAAACAGAACGGTCGGAAGCCGCTTGTCCTCCGGGATGTGCGCGCCATCGCGGATCTTCAAACGGCCCACCTGGTTTGGGGAGCCCACCAACTGAACCGACGACACGGCAAAGACGTTGCTGGGCACCACGCGCGCGGTCACGTTGGCCGGAATCGACTTGGCGTATTCCTCTTTGAGGTCGATGTGGACAAAGTTGGGCTCGCCGTGCGCTGCGGGCACGACGCCGTTGACCGTCCCGACAAGGACACCGTGGTATTTCACGTCCGACTTTTGCGGAAGGCCATCACCCACGTTCACCAGGTCGGCGATCACCCGCACGTAATCGTTGAGCCTGCCAGTCGATTTGACCAACATCGCGATGGTGAGCAGGGCGCTGACCACCACGACCGCAATTCCGATGCCGAACAGCTGCCGGTCGGAGGGGCCGCGTCCGTCCATCTCAAAGGAATTGGGCATATTTCGCGACCTACCCGCCGAACCGTGCGCCCGAGTCGACGCCCCACAGCGCCATGGTTAGCAGCATGTTCACGATGATCACGACGGTGATGCTGGCTCGCATACCGTGTCCCGCGGCGACCCCGACGCCCTCGGGGCCGCCGCTCGCGTAGTACCCGTAGTAGCACTGGATCGTGGATGCGATCCAGACGAAGATGACGGCCTTGATCAAGGAATAGACGATGTCCTGGCCGGCCAGCATCAGCGTGAAGTAGTGCAGATAGGAACCGGTCGAGCCGCCACTGCCGATCCCCACCACTATTTGGGTACTCAGGTAGCCGATCGCCAGGCACGCGGCGTACAGCGGAACGATCGCCACCACCGAAGCGATCAGCCGGGTGGTCACCAGGTAAGGGATCGGGCGGATCGCAATCGATTCCAACGCGTCGATCTCCTCGGCGATGCGCATGGATCCCAGCTGGGCGGTGAAGCGGCAGCCGCCTTGCATGGCGAAGGCGAGCGATGCCATCAGAGGGGCCAGCTCGCGGGTGTTGACCAGCGAGGAGACGAACCCGGTGGCGGGACCGAGGCCGAGCAGATCCAGGAAGTTGTAGCCCTCGATGCCGACGAGCGCGCCGACGGTCGTGCCGAGGACGACGGCCACGCCGGCGGTGCCGCCGCCCACCACGATCGAGCCGTTGCCCCAGGTGATGTTCGACAACAGCCGCAAGAACTCGCCCCGGTACTGGCGCAGGGCAAGCGGCACGGCGACCAGCGCCCGGACGAAGAAGACCAACAAATGGCCGAGCCGGATGATCGGTACCTTGCCCCTGCGGTAGAGCCTTACGAGCGGGACCGAAATCGGGGCAAGCGGTAGATAAGCGGAGGCCGTCACGTCACAGCCCCGTCCTGGGCGACAACATGATGTAAAGCTGGCTGATCGCTACGTTGACGATCATCAGCAGCAGGATCGCCTCGACGACCGCCGCGTTCACCGAGTTCGCGACGCCCGTTGGTCCGCCCTTGGTGGACAAGCCTTTTTGGCTCGACACGATGGCCACGATCGCGCCGAACACGATCGCCTTCACCAGCGCCAAGATCATGTCGTCGGTCGTCGCGAACGACGCGAATGTCGAAACGAAGCTGCCCGGTGCCCCGTTCTGGAAATACACATTGAACATGTAGCTCGCGAAGAATCCCGCGAAGCACACGACGCCGGTGAGGGCCACGCCGATCATCACGGCTGCGGCGAGGCGGGGGACCACCAGACGGCGGATCACCGAGACGCCCATCACCTCCATCGCGTCGGTTTCTTCGCGCATCGTGCGCGAACCCAGGTCGGCGGTGATCGCCGACCCGACGGCCGACGCCATCAGCACCGCGGCCACCAGCGACGCCCCCTGCCGGATGACCGCGAGCCCGCTGGCCGCTCCGGCCAGCGACGTGGCCCCGACCTGGCCGGCCAGCAGCGCGAACTGGATGGATAGGGTGACGCTGATGGGCAGCGACACCAGGATCGTCGGCAACACGGCGGTGCCGGCCATGAACGCGCCCTGGCGGACGAATTCCTGCCATTGGAATCGCCCGGTCATCAGGTCGAAGAAGAAGTATTGAACGGTGCGCACACCCAAAACGAACTGTTCGCCGACCGTCGTCAGCGAGGCGACCGGGTGACGTTTGACGTATCCGACCGACCAGTCCCGAACGGCGGCGACTCCGTCGACTTGTGTCGTCATAACGGCATGACCCGCAGCCCGACCAGCAAACTAGTGGCGCCGGTCATCGCGTACCAGCTACCGCATTCATCGGCCCTCTCCCCACCCCTGTATTCCTGAGTGCCGAGCAGACGACCTTGAGCGCGATTGAAGGCTATTCTTATTAAAATAGTGTCAACAAGCCCTTAGACTCTGCAGTTCGTTGGTGTGTGCCGCATCACACTAGCCTACTTGATAGGGACTTTCAATAGTGTAGAGTCACTCATCTCGGTTCGTCGCTGGACTGCGCCGCGGGGATTGAATGTTGCATTGACGAAGGTGAAGATATGCCGTCAGCAAACACCGGCTCGTTGCGGGACCGGCGCCGGGCGGCGTTGCTCACCCAGATTCAGCACACCGCGCACCAGCTCTTCGCCGAGCGCGGCTTCGAGGCGGTGACCACCGAGGACATCGCGGCGGCCGCCGGCATTTCCATCAGCACGTACTTTCGGTACGCGCCCACCAAGGAGGGGCTGCTGGTCGATCCGGTCCGCGAGGCCGCCGCCGAGATCGTGGGCACCTACAGCGCCCGGCCCGCTCACGAGTCGCCGGTCGAGGCGTTGATCCAGCTGTTCGTCACGCATGCCAACGATGTCAGCGAGGCTGGCAACCTCGATACCTGGCGTGAGGCCGTCGCCACCGCGCCGCACCTGTTGAGCAAATCCGTGCTCGTCAGCGAAAGCGACCACCGCAAGCTGATCGAGCAAGTCGCAAACCGCATGGGTGTCGATGCGGCAGTTGACATTCGGCCCGCGCTTTTGATCCACACGAGCTTGGCCACAGTCAAATTCGTTCTCGATGGCTGGCTGACTTCGGATACCGCCGGGAGCCCACCGTTTCACGTGCGATTGGAAGAGGCGCTGCGGATCACGCTAGCCGGATTCGACTGACCGGGTGGCTCAAAACGTCACCAGAGTGAAACCGGGGTGACTTTGCTGCGCGCCGCGTGAAACAATCGCTGGCCGTGAAGACCTTCGAGGATCTGTTCGCCGAACTGGGGGAGCGCGCCCGCACCCGGCCCCCCGGCAGCGCCACGGTCGCCGCACTGGACGGCGGCATCCACGGGCTGGGCAAGAAGATCCTCGAGGAGGCCGGCGAGGTGTGGCTGGCGGCCGAACACGAACCCGACGACGCACTGGCCGAGGAGATCAGCCAATTGCTGTACTGGACGCAGGTGCTCATGATCGCGCGCGGCCTGTCCCTCGACGACGTCTACCGGAAGCTGTGAGCGTGCTACGGGTCGCGGTTCCCAACAAGGGCACGCTGAGCGAGCCGGCCAGCGAAATTCTCGCGGAGGCGGGCTACCGGCGTCGCACCGATTCCAAAGATCTCACCGTCATCGACCCGGTCAACCAGGTCGAGTTCTTCTTCCTGCGGCCCAAAGACATTGCGATCTATGTGGGTTCGGGGCAGCTGGACTTCGGCATCACCGGACGCGACCTGGTCCGCGACTCGGACGCGCCGGTGCGCGAACGCCTGGCGTTGGGCTTCGGGTCGTCGAGTTTTCGGTATGCCGCGCCGGCCGGGCGGGACTGGACAACGGCCGATCTGGCCGGAAAGCGGATCGCCACCGCCTATCCGAATCTGGTTCGAAAAGACTTGGCCCAGCGGGGGATTGAGGCCACCGTCATCAGGCTCGACGGCGCGGTGGAGATTTCGGTACAACTCGGCGTGGCCGACGCCATCGCCGACGTGGTCGGCTCGGGGCGCACCCTGAGCCTGCACGACCTGGTGGCATTCGGTGACCCGCTGTGCGATTCGGAGGCGGTCTTGATCGAGGGGGCCGACCCGGACGGCCAAGACGGGACACGGGCGGCGCGCGATCAGCTGGTGGCGCGGATCCAGGGGGTGGTGTTCGGCCAGCAGTACCTGATGCTCGACTACGACTGCCCGCGTTCCGTCCTGGAGAAGGCCACGGCCATCACGCCCGGACTGGAGTCACCGACGATCGCGCCGCTCGCCGATCCGGACTGGGTCGCCATCCGCGCCCTGGTGCCGCGCCGGGGCGTCAACGAGATCATGGACGAGCTGGCTGCCATCGGTGCCAAGGCGATTCTGGCTTCCGACATCAGGTTCTGCCGCTTCTGATCGAACGGGTGCGGTGACCGCGGCTGTGTTAGCGTCCGCCTAGGGCTGTTTCGCCCGTGTCACCCCCATGGGCCGTCATCCCTGACCATTGCCGGGCTGTTCGTTCCCTCAGGAGGGTCTTCGTGACACACGCGCTTATTCTGCTGGTGGCTTTGTTGATCGGTGTCGTCGCCGGGTTGCGCTCGCTGACGGCTCCCGCCGTCGTCGCCTGGGCCGCGTTTTTGGGTTGGATCGACTTGCACGGCACGTGGGCGGCCTGGATGGCCAACATCATCACGGCCATTGTGTTCACCGTTCTCGCCGTCGGCGAACTCGTCATCGACAAGCTGCCCAAGACGCCGGCCCGCACCGCGCCGCCGGTCTTCGCCGCCCGGATCATCATGGGCGGGTTGGCGGGCGCGGCGCTGGGCGCATGGCCGCATTGGACCTATACCGCGCTCGGGGCCGGCGTCATCGGCGCGGTGCTCGGCACTCTCGGCGGCTATCAGGCGCGCAAACGCCTTGCCGCCGTGGCCGGCAAGGACTTGCCCATCGCGCTGCTGGAGGACGCCATCGCAATCCTGGGTGGGTTTGCCATCGCTGCGGCGACCGGTCACGTGCTAACGGAGTACCTGCTGACGGCCGTTAAGTGACAGCGCATTTCGACGCCATCATCGTCGGCGCCGGACAGGCTGGCCCACCGCTCGCGGGGCGACTGACGGCGGCGGGGCAGCGCATCGCGCTGGTGGAGCGCAAACTCGTCGGCGGCACCTGCGTCAACACCGGATGCATCCCGACGAAGACGCTGGTGGCCAGCGCGTATGCCGCCCACCTCGCGCGGCGCGGTGCGGACTTCGGGGTTTCTACCGGACCGGTGAGCGTGGACATGGCCAAAGTCAAGGCACGTAAAGACAACATCATGCTGGGCGACCGCAAGGGCGTCGAGGACTGGCTGGCGGGCATGGACGGTTGCACCGTCTTTCGCGGGCACGCCCGTTTCGAGGATCCGCACACATTGCGGGTGGACTCGCAAAATGGGCAAGACGTGCTGCATGCCGACCGGATCTTCCTCAATGTCGGTGGCCGCGCGGTGGTGCCGGACATCCCGGGCTTGTCCGACATCGAGTTCCTCACCAACGTCTCCATCCTCGAACTCGACACGCTGCCAACACATCTCGTCATCCTCGGCGGGAGCTATATCGCGCTGGAGTTCGCGCAGATGTACCGGCGCTTCGGGGCCCCGGTCACCGTCGTCGAGAGGGGTTCGCGCCTGGCGTCCCGCGAAGACGAGGACGTCTCCGCCGCCGTCCGGGTCATCCTGGAGGACGAGGGCATCGACGTCATCGTCGGCGCCGATGACGTGCGGATCACTAATACCGGCAACGGTTTTGAACTCACGCCTAGTGCGGGTGCTGATCCCATTGCCGGAAGCCACTTGTTGCTGGCCGTCGGCCGGCGGCCCAACACCGACGACCTGGGGCTTGAGGCGGCGGGTGTGCGGACGGACGCCCGCGGCTATATCGTCGTCGACGACCAGCTCAAGACCAACGTCGACCACATCTGGGCGATGGGCGACTGCAACGGCAGGGGGGCGTTCACCCATACCTCCTACAACGATTTCGAGATCATCGCCGCCAACCTGCTCGATGACGACCCGCGCCGGGTCAGCGACCGCATCACCACCTATGCGCTCTATATCGACCCACCGCTAGGGCGGGCCGGCATGACCGTCGACCAGGTCCGCGCGTCGGGGCGCAAGGCGCTCGTCGGTAAGCGGCCGATGACCAGGGTGGGCCGGGCGGTGGAAAAGGGTGAGACGCAAGGCTTTATGAAGGTCGTGGTCGATGCCGAAACCCGGGAGATTTTGGGAGCGGCCATCTTCGGCGTCGGCGGCGACGAGGCCGTGCACGAAATCCTGGACGTCATGTCGGCCAAAGCGCCCTACACCACGCTCGCGCGCACCATGCACATCCATCCCACCGTCAGCGAGCTCATTCCCACCATGCTGCAGGAGATGACGCCGCTATCGGACTGAGCGCGCCGTCGTGGCGGGGCGACGGGAACGGCGTCGGCTGCTACGCGCGGCGGCCGGACCGTGGCCGGCAACCGAGGTCGGCGCGGGCCGCCGGGCCGGGGCCGAGGCGGGCGCGACGACCTTGCGGGGCGCGGCTTCGCCGGCGAGGGCGTGGATGACCGGGGAAGCCGCCGTGACCTGTTGGGGGACGGCCCGAATGGCCGCCTTGCGCATCATCGATTCGGTGTCGCGGCGTTGCTCGGGCAGCGCGATGGTGACCACGTCACCGGAGGCGCCGGCGCGGGCCGTGCGGCCGGATCGATGCAGGTAAGCCTTGTGCTCCGCGGGCGGGTCGACGTGGACCACCAGGTCGACGTTGTCGACGTGCACACCGCGGGCGGCGATATCGGTTGCGACGAGGACTCGCGCGTGTCCGGCCGTGAACGCCGCCAAGTTCCGGTCGCGCACGGCTTGGGAGAGGTTGCCGTGCAACTCCACCGAGGCGATACCCGATTGCGTGAGTTGGCGCGCCAGCTTGCGGGCCTGGTGTTTGGTCCGCATGAACAGGATTCGCCGCGAGTCTCCAGCGGCCAACCGGTGTACCAAGTCTTTCTTGGCTTGCGGGCCATCGACACAGAAGAGGTGATGTGTCATCGCAGGGGTCAGCGACGTCGGGTCGGCGACCGAGTGCGTCACCGGGCTGGTGAGGAATCGTTTCACCAGGGTGTCGACCGCGCCGTCCAGCGTGGCCGAGAAGAGCAGCCGCTGGCCGGTGGCGGGGGTGGCCGCCAAGATTCGGGTAACGGTGGGGAGGAAGCCGAGGTCGGCGAGGTGGTCGGCCTCATCGATGACGGTGACCTGCACCGCGCTCAGATCGATGACGCGTTGCTTCATCAGGTCTTCCAGGCGGCCCGGGCAGGCGACGACGATGTCGACCCCGGACTTCAGCGCCGTGACTTGCCTGTGCTGCGGCACCCCGCCGAAGATCGTGACCACGCGCAGCCGCCGAACGGCGGCAAGCGGCTCGATGGTCGCGGCGATTTGGGTCGCCAGTTCACGCGTGGGGGCCAACACCAGCCCGGTCGGCCGGCCCGGCCGCCGATTACCGGCATCGAGTCGGCTTACCAGCGGGATCGAGAACGCGAGCGTCTTGCCGCTGCCGGTCTTGCCGCGGCCCAACACATCACGGCCGGCAAGCGTATCCGGCAAGGTCTCGATCTGGATGGGAAACGGCCGGTGAGCGCCGCCCTTAGCGAGCGCGTCAACCAACGGCTGGCTCACGCCGAGGTGAGCAAAAGTTTTGTCTTCAAGCATGTTTCATTATCCCTAAGCATCGGTGGTGGCGAGATTGCCCGTCTGGCAACATCGATCGCCGCGCTCGAGGCTGTGCGGTGCGCACCTGGTCATCTCGGACTCGGCGCCCCGCGGGGATCTGAGAAGAAATAACGAATCGATCACGACGTGCTGGCAAGCCGTTCGGCGCCAACGTTGTCAACAGCATACCGCACTCGCGGTGAGCCGGCGGCTAGGCCACAGAGACCCTCGTCACACCATTGGTGAGCGGTTGGTCATGCCGCCGGCTCGGTCTGATGCGAAAACTCTTGCGCCGGTGGGTATTCCGGCCAGCCCGGATAAGTCGGCGGTGTTCCGCCGAACAGCGGGCAGTGCTGCTGGTGGGGGCACCAGTCGCACAACCGCGACTGGCTGGGACGGAAATCGCCCGTCTGCCCGGCGGATTGGATCGCGCGCCAGATCGCCATCAGGGTCTTCTCAAACCGCAGCAACTCGTCGTGGTCGGGCGAGTAATCCAGCACTTGGCCGTCGGCGAGGTAGATGAGCCGCAGCCGGGTGGGCGGCACGCCGCGGGTGCGCAGCAGGGCAACCGCGTAGAACTTCATCTGGAACATCGCTTTGAATTCCGCCAGGGCACGCGCGGCCGGCGGCGCCTTGCCGGTCTTGTAGTCGACCACCCGCAGCTCGCCGGTGGCGGCGACGTCGATCCGATCGATGAACCCGCGCAGCAGCGTGCCGTCGGCGAGCTCGACCTCCACGCGCTCTTCACAGCAATGCGGGTCGAAGCGGGTCGGGTCCTCGAGCCGGTAATAGCCGGAGAGCAGCGCACGGGCCTCGGCGAGCAGCTGGCCGCGCTGCGCGGGATCGAACTCGCCGGCCAGGTCGGGTTCCGCGGCGATCACCCGCTCCCAGGCCGGCTCGACCAGCGACAGCGCGGTGTCGGGGCCGCGCTGGGCGGCGGGCAGCCCGTAGAGCTGCTGCAGGGCCGCGTGCACCACCGAGCCGCGCAACTGTGCGGCCGACGGGGCCTCGGGCAACCGGTCGATCGCCCGGAACCGGTACAGCAGCGGGCACTGCTTGAAGTCCGCCGCCCGCGACGGGGAGAGCGCCGGTTTCGCAGCCGGCCGCGTGCGTGTCTGCGGCTGGTCGATCATGAGCGCAGCGTAGAACCGGGTGCCGACAACCCCGAGCACCGCCCGCGGCGAGTCGGCTGGCACGCTAGACGGCGTGTCCGCAACCGGCCCGTTCACCGTCGGGGAACGCGTCCAACTCACCGACGCCAAGGGCCGGCACTACACGATGTCGCTCACGCCCGGCGCCGAGTTCCATACCCATCGCGGCTCGATCGCCCACGATGCGCTGATCGGGCTGGAGCAGGGCAGCGTGGTCAAATCCAGCAACGGGGCGCCCTTCCTGGTGCTGCGCCCGCTGCTGGTCGACTACATCATGTCGATGCCCCGCGGGCCGCAGGTCATCTACCCCAAGGACGCGGCGCAGATCGTGCACGAGGGCGACATCTTCCCGGGCGCCCGCGTGCTGGAGGCCGGGGCCGGATCCGGGGCGCTGACCTGCTCGCTGCTGCGCGCGGTCGGGCCCGAGGGGCGGGTGGTCTCCTACGAACAGCGCGCCGATCACGCCGAACACGCGCTCCGCAACGTCTCGGTGTTCTATGGCCAGCCACCGGACAACTGGGAGCTGATCGTCAGCGACCTCGTCGACTCCGATCGGCCCGACGGCTCCTTCGACCGGGCGGTGCTCGACATGCTCGCGCCGTGGGAGGTGCTCGACGCGGTGTCCCGCCTGCTGATCCCCGGCGGCGTACTGATGATCTACGTGGCGACCGTGACCCAGCTGTCGCGCGTCGTGGAGGCGTTGCGGGCCCAGCAATGCTGGACCGAGCCGCGGTCGTGGGAAACGCTGCAGCGCGGCTGGAACGTGGTCGGCCTGGCCGTCCGGCCGCAGCATTCCATGCGCGGGCACACCGCATTCCTGGTCTTCACGCGACGCCTCGCACCCGGCGTCGTCGCCCCCGCGCCGTTGGGCCGCAAACGCGAGGGCCGCGACGGCTAGCGGCGATCGCAAGCGCGGCGGGTCGTCGCCATCGGCCGGGCTTTTGCGTTAGTCGTCGCTGCGCTGCAAGCCGCGTCGCACCGACAGCAGCTCGAACTCTGGGTGCGCGGCCACCAGCCGTTCGGCCGCATCCAGGACGTCGACCGCGTGGCTCCGGTCGGCGGACACCGTGGCCAGCCCGATGCCCGCGCGCCGGTAGAGCTCATGTGAACCGGTCTCGGCCGCCGACACGCTGAATTTGCGTCGCAGCTCGGCGACGACGGGGCGGATCACCGACCGTTTCTGCTTGAGCGACCGGACGTCGCCGAGTAAGACGTCGAACTCGAGCCAGCCGATCCACATGCCGGGTGTCAACCGGGTGGCTCCGGGGCCGGCGCGGGCTCTGGGGCCGGACCGGGCTCCGGGGCTGGTGCGGGAGCCGGGGCGGGGGCTGGTTGCGGCGCGGGCGCAGGGGCCGGCACGGGCGGCGGAGCCGGTGGCGGTGCGGGGGCCGGCACCGGAGGCGGCGCCGGTGCCGGGCTGGGGGGCGGGGTCACCGCCGGCGACTTGCCCACCGCCAACAGCATTTCGCCGGTTCGCCGGGACAACTGCCAACCCCCTTGGAAGGGCGTGAATTCCATGGGGAAGTGAAAGCTGGCGTTTGCCGGCTGGGCGGTGTTGACGTCGATGGTCGCCACCACGTCGGCGGGGGTCTTGTCCGACCAGGCGATGTCGTGCGCGACGAAGTTCATGGGTAGGTAGCCGTTGTCGCGCAACGCGTTGGAAAACTTGCCCAGGGTGTCCGCGCTTTCGGGGGTCGCGCCTTCGACCAGACCCACCTTGTTGATACCGGATACGTTCGGGTCGACGAGCCGGGTCAAGATGTCGGTAAGGGCTTCAGGCGTCGGCAGCGGGGTAGTCGGAAAACTAGCGACCGTGCTCGACGTGGCTGGGGCCGCCGCGGGCACGGAGGAGGCAATTCGGGGTTGCTGATGCGACGAACATCCCGAGAGTCCGACCGCCGCCAGGATGGTGGCGGCGCTCAACGTTGCGGACAGGTGTCGGTGCATCCCGTCGATCAGGCCGGCTGCGGGGTCGGGACGCTGTGCGGAGGGGGCACCCGGCGCGCGGTCGGGCCAACGGGTGCAACTGAACTCACACCCGCGCTCGCCGCGCCGACGTCGGCTGAGCCGACTAGGCCGGTGGCGAGGCTTTTTGCGGTCACAGCGGCCCTTTCGATCAGCGAGATTAGTGGCCGAGATTACCAGCGAGACGAAAATCTTAACTTTTCGTGGGTATTTGACTCCGCACATCATTGGTCAATCGCCGGTAGCTTTGAAGTATCCACCGCGCCAATTCGGTGTGGGAAAGGAGCGCAACATGGGTGGCTCAGAGCGTTCTGAATCATTCGGTACCCCCCGTGAGTCAGGCATGTCCCCCGGCGATGCTGCCGAATTGGAAGAATTACGCCGCGAGGCAGCGCTGCTGCGCGAGCAACTCGAGCATGCGGCCGGGCAAGGCGGCGCCCGCTCCGCGCGCGATGTGCATCAACTGGAAGCCCGCATCGACTCGCTTGCGGCCCGCAACTCGAAGTTGATGGAGACGCTCAAAGAGGCGCGCCAGCAACTACTGGCGTTGCGGGAGGAAGTCGATCGGCTCGGGCAGCCGCCGAGTGGTTACGGCGTATTGTTGGGCGCGCACGAGGACGACACCGTCGATGTGTTCACCTCGGGCCGCAAGATGCGCCTGACCTGCTCGCCGAACATCGAGGTCGCGTCGCTGCGCAAGGGCCAGACGGTTCGCCTCAACGAGGCGCTGACGGTCGTCGAGGCCGGCACCTACGAATCGGTCGGCGAGATCTCCACGTTGCGTGAGCTGTTGGCCGACGGGCACCGCGCGTTGGTCGTCGGTCACGCCGACGAGGAGCGCATCGTCTGGCTGGCGGAGCCGCTGGTGGCCGAGGACCTGCCGGAGGGACACCCCGACGCCCTCAACGACGACACCAGGCCGCGCAAGCTG
The DNA here is from genome assembly GCF_001667425.1 of Mycobacterium sp. 852002-51613_SCH5001154. Classification (NCBI taxonomy): domain Bacteria; kingdom Bacillati; phylum Actinomycetota; class Actinomycetes; order Mycobacteriales; family Mycobacteriaceae; genus Mycobacterium; species Mycobacterium sp. 852002-51613_SCH5001154. Next base: position 32,206 of record NZ_LZII01000005.1, read on the forward strand.
CGGCCGGGCGACTCGTTGCTGGTCGACACCAAGGCGGGCTACGCGTTCGAGCGCATCCCCAAGGCCGAGGTCGAAGACCTGGTGCTGGAAGAGGTGCCCGACGTCAGCTACCAGGACATCGGTGGCCTGACTCGCCAGATCGAGCAGATCCGCGATGCGGTGGAGCTGCCCTTCCTGCACAAGGAGCTGTACCGGGAGTACGCGCTGCGCCCGCCCAAGGGTGTGTTGCTGTACGGCCCGCCCGGCTGTGGGAAGACGTTGATCGCCAAGGCGGTGGCGAACTCGCTGGCGAAGAAGATGGCCGAGGTGCGTGGGGACGACGCGCGCGAGGCGAAGTCCTACTTCCTCAACATCAAGGGCCCGGAGCTGCTGAACAAGTTCGTCGGCGAGACCGAGCGGCACATCCGGCTGATCTTCCAGCGGGCCCGCGAGAAGGCGTCCGAGGGAACACCGGTGATCGTGTTCTTCGACGAGATGGACTCGATATTCCGCACCCGCGGCACCGGCGTCTCCTCCGATGTCGAGACCACCGTGGTCCCGCAGCTGCTGAGTGAGATCGACGGGGTGGAGGGGCTCGAGAACGTCATCGTGATCGGCGCCTCCAACCGTGAGGACATGATCGACCCCGCGATCCTGCGGCCCGGCCGTCTGGACGTGAAGATCAAGATCGAGCGGCCCGATGCCGAAGCGGCGCAAGACATCTTCTCGAAGTACCTGGTCGAGACGCTGCCGGTGCATGCCGACGATCTCGCCGAGTTCGGGGGCGACCGTTCGGCCTGCATCCGGGCGATGATCGAAAAGGTCGTCGAGCGGATGTACGCCGAGATCGACGACAACCGGTTCCTGGAGGTCACCTACGCCAACGGTGACAAGGAAGTCATGTACTTCAAGGACTTCAACTCCGGAGCCATGATCCAGAACGTCGTCGACCGGGCGAAGAAGAACGCGATCAAGTCGGTGCTGGAAACCGGGCAACCGGGTCTGCGCATCCAGCATCTGCTCGACTCGATCGTGGACGAGTTCGCCGAGAACGAGGACCTGCCCAACACCACCAACCCCGATGACTGGGCACGGATTTCGGGTAAGAAGGGCGAGCGGATCGTCTACATCCGCACGCTGGTCACCGGCAAGAGCTCGAGCGCATCGCGGGCCATCGACACCGAATCCAACCTCGGCCAATACCTGTAAGGCGGCGCGCCGGCGCGGTGCGGTTCAGCGTCAGTCGGTCACCAACGAGTAGCTGTTGGTCAGATTGTCCTGCAGCACTTGGGCCGCCCGGGTCCGGGTGTCCACGCGCAGCTCGTCGGTGAGGACACGGGGCTGGTAGGTCCACCCCGCCGGCAGGTCGAGCCGGTCGGCGAGTCGCGGCAAATCGGCTTGCGACAGGTTGGGGTCGGCGACTTGGCTCAGGGTCTGCATCACCCAGTGCTGTCCCTGGGGGTCGATGAGTTCGTAGATCTGTTGTCCGGCGTTGAAGACGAAGACGGTGTGGCGATTGACCTTGTTGGGGACATAGGGCGCGGGATTCATCGAGGACAACAGGACCGTCGCCTGCTGGATCATCTCGATGCCGCCGAAGGTCTTGGTCACCTGCGGACCTTGGGCTTGTTTCTCGATGGCGTTCATCAGCCAGTACCGCGGACCGTTGAGCAGCGCTGCGGCCACGCCGTTTTCGGCGGCGATGGCGTGCGGGTCGAGCGCGGACCACAGTTCGGCGGGGCAGTCGTTGAGCGGAAAGCTGTTGTAGACCGTTGCCTGCGGGCCGGCCTCGCCGGAAGTTACCAGTAGCACTTCGCCGTAGCGTTTTCCGGCCAGGTCGAGCGAGTGTTTACCGACGTGGTCGGATTCGGGGGCGGACACACGGTGAAGTTAGTCACTACCGTCGGTGCCGTCAACAGCAAGCGCGGACGGCGCGACCGCGCCGCGGTAGCGGTTGCGGGCCGCCAGGGCGGTGTGCAGATCGTCGATCAGCGGGTCGAGGAACATACCCCGATACTCGGCGTCGTCGACCGCGCGGGCGCTGATGTACATGAACGTCAGCGCGCCCAGGAACAGGCACATGTGGATCAGCGAATCTGGCGCCGGGAACGTGAAGCCGAATACCGTCGAGGTGGTGGCCGTGTTGTGCGCCCATTCCTTGAGTAGTGGTGGCGTCAAGATGATCAGGCCGAGGACCAGATACATCGTCGCGGCGACGGCGGCCACCACCAGGATCTCGATGAGTTGTGAGGTCGCCAGCAGAAACACCACGTTGAGGCGTTCTGCGCGTTTCAGGGGGGTGCCGGCCGCGGGATCATGCATCGTCGCAAACGGTGTGCCGGCGAGGTTCTCACTACCTTGGGGCAGCGACGCCGTCGACTTCAACAGGGGTCGCACTCGTTCCACGGTCTTGGACACGACGAAGGTCCCTGCAATGCCGAGCAGGAAAACGATTGCCAGCGAAAGTCTTTCGCCGTTGATGTTCGCCGCCATCAGCCAGACGTAGGTGTTGAAGAACACCAACGCGGTCAGCAGCACGATGGGCAGGGCGCGGACCGCCAGCGTGCCAACCGTGGACAGGTGCTCCATCGTCATGCGCACCGCCCACGCGAACACCGACCCAACGCCGCTGCCGGTCAGCACGAACACCAGGACCAGGATGACGGCGTGCCGGGTCAACTGCATGGGGCCGGATTCGATGACACCGCACGCGATCGCGAGGCCCAGTGCCACGGTCGCGACGGTCGCGCGGTTGCGCCCGCTCGACGTCCGCGATACCAGCCAACCGGCCAGGGCGGCCAGCGGGAGAGCGACCGCGAGCAGCGCCAGAATCACCCACTGGTGAGTCGTCGGCGTTCCGCTGATGAAGACCTCTTTGCCGTCGCTGACGAAATAGACGCCCAGCAGGCAGACCTCCACCGCCGCCCAGGCCGCCAGCGCGGGAGCGCACCGCGGCCACAGCCGCCGCCACCGGCCGCGCCGGGTCAGCACCGACGGCAACCCACGCTCTAAGAACCACTGTTCAGCCGCGGCCGCCTGCCTGCGGTCCGGCGTGCGGCGCGGAGTTGGGTCCACATCCGGTCACCCTAGTGGCGCGGCAACCTCGTGCCGGGCGTTTTCCCCCTGCGCGAGGACGGATCGTCGCCCGGCCTACGCTGAACGCATGCAACGGATTATCGGGACGGAGGTCGAGTACGGCATTTCGTCGCCGTCCGACCCGACCGCCAACCCGATCCTCACCTCGACCCAAGCGGTGTTGGCCTATGCGGCCGCCGCCGGCATTCAACGCGCCAAGCGCACCCGATGGGACTACGAGGTGGAATCGCCACTGCGCGACGCCCGCGGTTTCGACCTGAGCCGCTCGGCGGGTCCGCCCCCGGTGGTCGACGCCGACGAGGTCGGCGCCGCCAACATGATCCTGACCAACGGGGCGCGGCTCTACGTCGACCACGCACATCCCGAGTACTCGGCGCCCGAGTGCACCGACCCGCTCGACGCGGTGGTCTGGGATAAGGCCGGCGAGCGGGTGATGGAGGCCGCCGCCCGGCACGTCGCCAGCGTGCCCGGGGCCGCCAAGCTGCAGCTCTACAAGAACAATGTGGACGGCAAAGGCGCCTCCTACGGCGCGCACGAAAATTACCTGATGTCGCGGCAGACGCCGTTTTCGTCGATCATCGCCGGACTGACCCCCTTTCTGGTGTCCCGGCAGGTGGTGACCGGCTCCGGCCGGGTCGGCATCGGGCCGTCCGGTGACGAGCCCGGCTTCCAGCTGTCCCAGCGCTCCGATTACATCGAGGTCGAGGTCGGCCTCGAAACCACGCTCAAGCGGGGCATCATCAACACCCGCGACGAACCGCACGCCGACGCCGACCGGTACCGCAGGTTGCACGTCATCATCGGCGACGCCAACCTGGCCGAGACGTCGACCTATCTGAAGCTGGGCACCACGGCGCTGGTGCTGGACCTGATCGAAGTCGGCCCGGAGCACGGGATCGACCTGAGCGACTTGGTGCTGGCCAGGCCGGTGCACGCGGTCCACGCGATCAGCCGCGATCCGTCCCTGCGGGCCGTCGTGGCGCTGGCCGACGGTCGCGAATTGACGGCCCTTGCGTTGCAACGGATTTACCTGGACCGGGTGGCGAAGCTGGTCGACAGCCGCGACCCCGACCCCCGCGCCGCCGACATCGTCCAGACCTGGGCCCAGGTGCTCGACCAACTCGAGCGGGACCCGATGGAATGCGCCGAGGTGCTCGACTGGCCGGCCAAGCTGCGGCTGCTGGAGGGCTTCCGGCAGCGGGAGAATCTCAGCTGGTCGGCGCCGCGGCTACACCTGGTCGATCTGCAGTATTCCGATGTCCGGCTGGACAAGGGCCTGTACAACCGGCTCGTCGCGCGTGGCTCGATGAAGCGTCTGGTCACCGAACACCAGGTGCTGGAGGCCGTGGACAACCCGCCGACGGACACGCGCGCGTACTTCCGGGGTGAATGCCTGCGCAGGTTCGGCGCCGACATCGCCGCGGCCAGTTGGGACTCGGTGATCTTCGACCTGGGTGGCGACTCGCTGGTTCGGATTCCGACGCTTGAGCCGCTGCGCGGCAGTAAGGCGCACGTCGGAGCACTGCTGGATTCGGTGGATAGCGCCGCCGAACTGGTGGAACAACTCACCAGCTGAGCCGGTTAAACCGGGGAACGTCGGGGTTGACCGGTAGGGTAGAGATACCAGCGGGGCAGTGTGGCTGACGAACCAAGCAAGCCGCTGAACAAGTTCACATGAAGCAGGAGGCCGGCGATGGCTCAGGAGCAGACCAAGCGTGGCGGTGGTGGTGGCGACGACGACGATTTCGCCGACAGCACGGCCGCGGGCCAGGAGCGCCGCGAGAAGCTAGCCGAGGACACCGACGATCTGCTCGACGAGATCGATGACGTCCTCGAAGAGAACGCTGAAGACTTCGTCCGGGCATACGTCCAAAAGGGCGGACAGTGACCTGGCCCTTCTCTGACCGTCTCTCCGCTAACTCCCCCCTCCCGGCAAATCCCGCCGTAGACCTGTCGTCGTTTGCTGACTTCCTGCGCCGTCAAGCGCCGGAGCTGCTGCCGGCGACTCTCGGCGGCGCGCAAGCCGGCGGGGCCGGCTCGCAGCTGCCGCACGGCACGACCATCGTGGCCCTGAAATATCCCGGTGGCGTTGTCATCGCCGGCGACCGTCGCTCTACCCAGGGCAACATGATCGCCGGGCGTGACGTGAAAAAGGTATACGTCACCGACGACTACACCGCCACGGGCATCGCGGGCACCGCGGCCATCGCCGTCGAGTTCGCCCGCCTCTACGCGGTGGAACTCGAGCACTACGAGAAGCTCGAAGGTGTGCCGCTCACGTTCGCCGGCAAGGTGAACCGGCTCGCGATCATGGTGCGCGGAAACCTGGCCGCCGCGATGCAGGGACTGGTGGCGCTGCCGCTGCTGGCGGGCTACGACATCCACGCGGCCGACCCCGAGGGAGCCGGCCGGATCGTCTCGTTCGACGCCGCCGGCGGCTGGAACGTGGAAGAAGAGGGCTACCAGTCGGTGGGGTCGGGGTCGATCTTCGCCAAGTCGTCGATCAAGAAGTTGTACTCGCGCGTCGTCGACGCCGATTCCGCGGTGCGGGTGGCCGTCGAGGCGCTGTACGACGCCGCCGATGACGATTCCGCCACCGGCGGACCCGACTTGGTGCGCGGTATTTACCCGACGGCGGTCACCATCGGTGCCGAAGGGGCGGCCGAGGTGCCCGAGCGGCGGATCGCCGAGCTGGCCCGCGAAGTTATCGAAAGTCGCTCGCGCGCCGATACTTTCGGCCCCGATGGCGGTGAGAAGTGAGCTTTCCTTATTTCATATCGCCCGAGCAGGCGATGCGCGAGCGCAGCGAGCTCGCACGCAAAGGCATCGCGCGCGGCAAGAGCGTGGTCGCGCTGGTCTACGCCGGTGGTGTGCTGTTTGTGGCGGAGAACCCGTCGCGGTCCCTGCAGAAGATCAGCGAGCTCTACGATCGCGTGGGCTTCGCAGCCGCGGGCAAGTTCAACGAGTTCGATAATCTGCGGCGCGGCGGAATCCAGTTCGCCGACACCCGGGGCTACGCGTACGACCGCCGCGACGTCACCGGCCGCCAGCTGGCCAACGTCTACGCCCAGACTTTGGGCACCATCTTCACCGAGCAGGCCAAGCCGTACGAGGTGGAGTTGTGCGTCGCCGAGGTGGCGCACTACGGCGAGACGAAACCGCCTGAGTTGTACCGCATCACCTACGACGGGTCGATCGCCGATGAGCCGCATTTCGTGGTGATGGGCGGTACGACGGAGCCGATCACCACCGCGCTCAAGGAGTCCTACGCCGAGAACGCCGACCTGCGCGACGCGACGCAGATCGCCGTGAAGGCGTTGCGGGCCGGCAGTGCCGACGGTTCCAACGGGGACCTTTCTCCTGATGTGGGCAGCCTGGAGGTTGCCATCCTGGACGTCAGCCGGCCGCGGCGGGCGTTCCGGCGGATCAACCGGGCCGCCCTGGAAAACCTGTTGCACGAGGGAGATTCGAAGCAGCCGGAAAGCAACGGCGAAGCGCCGGATTCCAACGGCGACTCCGCGGGCTGAATCGGGCGTGTCCGAGCGTGTTCGCTATCGGCAGAACACCGAGCGCACGGGTGCGGTTCTGGGACCGCTGGTACACAGGGTGCTGGTGAGCCGTCGCGGGAGGCGCTAGCGGGCCGCGGGAAAGTCGTCGGGACCCGTAGGCGCGGCTTCCGCGCCCTCCCGGTCGGACAACCAGTACCCTCGATTACGTGCAGCGACGAATTATGGGCATCGAGACCGAGTTCGGTGTCACCTGCACCTTCCACGGCCATCGCCGCCTGTCCCCGGACGAGGTCGCCCGTTATCTCTTCCGGCGCGTCGTGTCCTGGGGGCGCAGCTCCAACGTTTTCCTCCGCAACGGTGCCCGCCTGTATCTCGACGTGGGCAGCCACCCCGAGTACGCGACGGCCGAGTGCGACAGCCTGGTACAGCTGGTCACCCACGACCGGGCCGGCGAATGGGTGCTGGAAGACCTGCTCATCGACGCCGAACAGCGGCTCGCCGACGAGGGCATCGGCGGCGACATCTACCTGTTCAAGAACAACACCGATTCGGCGGGCAACTCCTACGGCTGCCACGAGAACTACCTGATCGTGCGGGCCGGCGAGTTCTCCCGGATCTCCGATGTGTTGCTGCCGTTCCTGGTCACCCGCCAGCTGATCTGCGGGGCCGGCAAGGTGCTGCAAACCCCCAAGGCGGCGACGTTCTGCCTTTCCCAACGTGCCGAGCACATCTGGGAGGGTGTCTCCTCGGCCACCACCCGCAGCCGTCCGATCATCAACACCCGCGACGAGCCGCACGCCGACGCCGAGAAGTACCGGCGGTTGCACGTGATCGTCGGCGACTCCAACATGTGCGAGACCACCACCATGCTCAAGGTGGGGACCGCGGCGCTGGTGCTGGAAATGATCGAGGCCGGCGTTCCCTTCCGCGACTTCTCGCTGGACAACCCCATCCGCGCCATCCGGGAGGTCAGCCACGATGTCACCGGCCGGCGGCCGGTGCGGCTGGCCGGCGGGCGTCAGGCCAGCGCGCTGGACATCCAGCGCGAGTACTACACCCGCGCCGTCGAACACCTGCAGACCCGCGAGCCCAACGCCCAGATCGAGCAGGTCGTGGACCTGTGGGGGCGTCAGCTCGACGCTGTCGAGAGCCAGGACTTCGCCAAGGTCGACACCGAAATCGACTGGGTGATCAAGCGCAAGCTGTTCCAGCGCTACCAGGACCGCTACAACATGGAGCTGTCCGACCCCAAGATCGCCCAGCTGGACCTGGCCTATCACGACATCAAGCGCGGGCGCGGCGTGTTCGACCTGCTGCAGCGCAAGGGACTTGCGGCGCGCGTGACCACCGACGAGGAAATCACGGAGGCGGTCGACCATCCGCCCCAGACCACCCGCGCCCGGCTGCGTGGCGAGTTCATCAGCGCCGCCCAGGCCGCGGGCCGCGACTTCACCGTCGACTGGGTGCACCTCAAGCTCAACGACCAGGCCCAACGCACCGTGCTGTGCAAAGACCCCTTCCGGGCGGTCGACGAGCGGGTCAAGCGGCTGATCGCCAGCATGTAGCTCCACCGCTCACCATTGGTCGCAACAGTCACACCAGTCCCGCCGGGGCGGCCCATGCTCCCGCCGGAAACGTGATAGCGCCGGCGCTATCAAATTCTCGAAGGCTGTGGTGCTCGCCGGCTCGTGACTGGTGTGGCGATTGTTAATGGTGCGACTCGCCAGCCGGTGCAGGCGCGGCGCGAGCGCCAGCTATAACCTGGTGCGAATGGCGACCTCGAAAGTCGAGCGGTTGGTCAATCTCGTCATCGCCCTGCTGTCCACCCGCGGCTACATCAGCGCGGAGAAGATCAGGTCCAGCGTGGCCGGGTACGCGGACAGTCCCAGCGCCGAGGCGTTCTCCCGCATGTTCGAGCGCGACAAGAACGAGCTGCGCGATTTGGGCATCCCGCTGGAGGTCGGCAGGGCGTCGGCCCAGGATCCCACCGAGGGCTACCGCATCAACCGCGACGCCTACTCGCTGCCGGCAGTCGAGCTGACTTCGGACGAGGCGGCCGCGGTAGCCGTCGCGACGCAATTGTGGGAGTCGCCCGAGCTGATCACCGCCACCCAGGGTGCGTTGCTCAAGCTGCGTGCTGCCGGGGTCGACGTCGACCCGGACGCGCCGGTGGCCATTGCCTCCCCGGCCGGCGTGCCCGGGCTGCGCGGGTCGGAGGAGGTTCTCGGAGTCCTGTTGTCGGCCATCGATTCCCGGCAGGCGGTGCAGTTCCCGCACCGGCCGTCGCGGGCCGAGCCGTACAGCATGCGCACCGTGGAACCGTGGGGCGTCGTGACCCAGAAGGGTCGCTGGTATCTGGTGGGCCACGACCGCGACCGCGACGCCACTCGCACCTTTCGGCTGTCGCGAATCGGCGCCGAGGTCAGGCCGATCGGCCCACCCGGGGTGGTCGTCGTGCCCGAGGACGTGGACCTGCGCCAGATCGTCGCCCGCACGGTGGCCGAGATCCCGACCGGTGGGCAGGCGCGGGTGTGGGTCGCCGACGGGCGGGCCACCGCGTTGCGGCGCGCCGGGACGTCGACCGGCACGCGGCAGCTGGGCGGCCGCGACGGCGACGTGGTCGAAATCGACATCGGATCCAGCGACCGGTTGGCCCGCGACATCGCCGGCTATGGGGCCGACGCCATAGTGCTCGAGCCGCAGTCCCTGCGCGACGACGTGCTGGCGCGGCTGCGCGCCCACGTGGAGGAGGCGAACCAGCCATGACCCCCATATCCACGCGATTGATCCGGCTGCTCAACATGGTGCCGTATTTCCAGGCCAACCCGCGGGTCACTCGGGCCAAGGCGGCCGCCGACCTCGGGGTATCCGCCAAGCAACTGGAAGAGGACCTCAACCAGCTGTGGATGTGCGGCCTGCCCGGTTACTACCCGGGTGACCTGATCGACTTCCAATTCTCCGGCGATACCATCGAGGTGACGTTCTCCGCGGGCATCGACCGGCCGCTCAAGCTCACCTCACCGGAGGCCACCGGTCTGTTGGTGGCGTTGCGGGCACTCGCCGATATCCCGGGCGTCGTCGACCCGGAGGCGGCACGCAGCGCGATCGCCAAGATCGAGGCCGCGGCCGGCGCCATCGGGCACGACGCCACCGGCTCGGTGGCAGCGGTCGACGAGCCCGCGCCCGCGGAAAGCCGCGCGGCGGCCGCGGTCCGCACGGCCGTCCAGCACAAACGCGCGCTGGCCATCGACTATTACTCCGCGTCGCATGACACCCTTACCAGCCGGATCGTCGACCCCGTCCGGGTACTGCTGATCGGTGGCCACAGCTACCTGGAGGCCTGGTCGCGGGAATCGGACGGTGTGCGGCTGTTCCGCTTCGACCGGATCGTCGATGCCACCGAGTTGGACGAGCCGGCGGCCCCGCCCGAACTGGCGCTGCAGGCCCCGCCGGACACGTCGTTGTTCGACGGAGATCCGTCACTGCCGTCGGCCAAACTGCGGGTCGCGCCCTCGGCGTCGTGGATGTTCGAGTACTACCCGATGCGTGAGGTGCGGGAGTTGCCGGACGGATCCTGCGACGCGGTGATGACCTACGCCTCCGAGGACTGGATGACGCGCCTCGTGCTGGGCTTTGGGTCGGACGTGCGGGTGCTTGAACCGGAATCACTCGCGAGACGTATCCGGGATGCGGCGGCCGCGGCGTGCGAGTCCTATCAGGCGCTTACCCACTGAGGTCACGGCGCGGGCGCCCCGGGGGACCGTCGCATTGCGGTAGCATCGGGTAGACGTCTGGAGGTAATCAAAGTGGGCAGTCTTAGTCCGTGGCACTGGGCGATCCTCGCCGTGGTGGTGATCCTGCTTTTTGGTGCCAAGAAGCTCCCCGATGCAGCACGTTCGTTGGGCAAGTCGATGCGCATCTTCAAGTCTGAGCTGCGCGAAATGCAGAGCGAGAACAAAGCGGAGTCGTCGGCCCTGGAGACGAACAGCGCGACCAACAGTGCCCCCTCCGCCGCGAACCCCACTCCCGTGCAGTCGCAGCGGGTCGACGCCCCGGCGGCGGCTCCCGAGCAGGGGCACTCCGAAGCTCGCCCGGCGTAGCCGGCCATCGTCGTCGCGGTGCCCGAACGCCACTGAACGAGCGTCGTGAAAGTTTTCAAGGTTTCAGCGCGCACTGCCGGCGTGCTGAGGCGCCTCAATCCGCGTAACAGGCGCAGCCGCACCAATCCCGACGCGACGATGTCGCTCGTCGACCACCTGACGGAGCTGCGCACGCGTCTGCTGCTCTCGCTGGCCGCCATCCTGGTCACCACGATCTTCGGGTTCGTCTGGTACTCGCATTCGATCTTCGGGCTGGAAAGCCTCGGCGAGTGGCTGCGCCATCCGTACTGCTCGCTGCCTCAATCCGCACGCGCGAGCATAAGTGCCGACGGTCAATGCCGGCTGCTGGCCACGGCCCCGTTCGACCAGTTCATGTTGCGGCTCAAGGTCGGGCTGACCGCCGGGGTCGTGCTGGCCTGCCCTGTGTGGTTCTACGAGCTGTGGGCATTCATCACGCCGGGGCTCTACCAGAAGGAGCGGCGCTTCGCGGTCGGGTTCGTCGTCCCCGCGGCCGTGCTGTTCGTCGCTGGCGCGGTGCTGGCGTACTTCGTGCTGTCCAAGGCGCTGGGCTTCTTGCTGACCGTCGGCAGCGACGTGCAGGTGACCGCGCTGTCCGGGGACCGGTATTTCGGATTCCTGATCAACCTGTTGGTCGTGTTTGGGGTCAGCTTCGAATTTCCGCTGCTGATCGTCATGCTCAACATGACGGGCATGCTGCCCTACGAGCGGCTCAAGTCGTGGCGGCGCGGCCTGATTTTCGCGATGTTCGTGTTCGCGGCCGTCTTCACCCCCGGGTCCGACCCGTTCTCGATGACCGCCCTCGGCGTGGCGCTGTCGGTGCTCCTCGAGTTCGCCATCCAGATCGCCCGCCTGCACGACAGGCGGAAGGCCAAGCGCGAAGCCCAGGCGGTGATCCCGGACGACGAGGCATCGGTCATCGAGCCGCCCGCACCGGTACAGGACCCGGTCTGGGAGCCGTCGTTCACCGGCCAGCATGACGATGTCACCTAACCCGTCGGTGCCACAGGACGTGACGGAGCTCGTCGAGCTGACCCGATTCACCGCGGAACTGCCCTTTGCGCTGGACGGCTTTCAGCAGCGGGCGTGCGCCGCGCTCGAGCGCGGTCACGGCGTGCTGGTCTGCGCGCCGACGGGGGCGGGCAAGACGGTGGTGGGCGAATTCGCCGTGCACCTGGCGCTGGCCGCGGGCGGCAAGTGCTTCTACACCACGCCACTCAAGGCGCTGAGCAATCAGAAGCACACCGACCTGACCGCGCGCTACGGGCGCGACCGGATCGGCCTGCTGACCGGTGACATGTCGGTGAACGCCGACGCTCCCGTGGTGGTGATGACCACCGAGGTGCTGCGCAACATGCTCTACGCCGATTCGCCTGCGCTGCAAGGGCTTTCCTACGTGGTGATGGATGAGGTGCATTTCCTGGCCGACCGGATGCGCGGCCCGGTATGGGAGGAAGTGATCCTGCACCTGCCCGACGAGGTGCGAGTGGTCAGCCTGTCGGCGACGGTGAGCAACGCCGAGGAATTCGGCGGCTGGATCCAGACGGTGCGGGGCGATACGACCGTAGTGGTCGACGAGCATCGGCCGGTGCCGCTGTGGCAACACGTCTTGGTGGGCAAGCGCCTCTTCGACCTGTTCGACTACCGCGGCTCCGAAGCCGGCGGACAGCCGATCGCCGGCCACGAGTCGCGCGTGAGCCCGGACCTGGTGCGCCACATCGCGCATCGCCGGGAGGCGGACCGGATGTCGGACTGGCAGCCGCGCAGGTCGCGGGGCGGGCGCGGTGCGCCTGGCCGGCCGCGGTTCTATCGTCCGCCCGGCCGGGCGGACGTGATCGCGACGCTGAACTCCGAGGGGCTGCTGCCGGCGATCACGTTCGTGTTCTCCCGCGCCGGCTGCGACGCCGCCGTCCAGCAGTGCCTGCGCTCGCCGCTGCGGCTGACCACCGAGGAGGAGCGCGCGCAGATCGCCGAGGTGATCGAGCACCGGTGCGGTGATCTTGCCGACGCCGACCTGGCGGTGCTCGGCTACTACGAGTGGCGCGAGGGGCTGTTGCGCGGTCTGGCGGCCCACCACGCCGGGATGTTGCCTGTTTTCCGGCACACCGTCGAGGAGCTGTTCACCGCCGGGCTGGTCAAGGCGGTCTTCGCTACCGAGACCTTGGCGCTCGGCATCAACATGCCCGCCCGCACGGTGGTGCTCGAACGTCTGGTGAAGTTCAACGGCGAGCAGCACATGCCGCTGACGCCGGGGGAGTACACGCAGCTGACCGGGCGCGCCGGGCGGCGCGGCATCGACGTCGAGGGCCACGCGGTGGTGCTGTGGAATCCCACCGACGAGAACACCGAGCCGGCCGCCGTGGCGGGCCTGGCGTCCACCCGCACCTTCCCGCTGCGCAGCTCGTTCGCCCCGTCGTACAACATGACGATCAACCTCGTGCAACAGATGGGTCCCGAGCAGGCCCATCGGCTGCTGGAGCAGTCGTTCGCCCAGTATCAGGCCGACCGCTCGGTGGTCGGCCTGGTCCGCGGCATCGAGCGCGGCACGGCGATGCTCGGCGAGATCGCCGCCGAGCTCGGCGGGCCGAAGGCGCCGATCCTGGACTATGCCCGGATGCGTGCGCGCATCACCGAGATGGAGCGCGCGCAGTCCCGCGCGTCGCGGCTGCAGCGGCGGCAGGCGGCCAGTGACGCGCTGGCCGCGCTGCGGCGCGGGGACATCATCAACATCACCCACGGCCGGCGCGGCGGGCTGGCGGTGGTATTGGAATCCGCCCGCGACGGCGACGATCCGCGCCCGCTGGTGCTCACCGAAAACCGCTGGGCCGGCCGGATTTCGACGGCCGACTACTCGGGAGCGGCGGCCCCGGTCGGTTCGATGCCGTTGCCCAAGAGGGTCGAGCACCGGCAACCGCGGGTCCGTCGTGACCTGGCGTCCGCGCTGCGGTCGGCGGCCGCCGGGTTGGCCGTTCCGGCGAGGCGGCGCAGCGGTCGCGGCGACGACGACGGCTTCCACGACCCCGAGCTGGCGTCGTTGCGCGAGGAGCTTCGTCGGCACCCGTCGCACAACGAACCCGGCGTGGAGGCCCAGGTCCGGCAGGCCGAGCGCTACCTGCGCATCGAACGCGACAACGCCCAATTGGAGAAAAAGGTTGCCGCCGCGACCAATTCGCTGGCGCGGACGTTCGACCGGATCGTCGGCCTGCTCACCGAGCGTGGCTTCATTCGAGGCCCGGAAACCGATCCCCACGTCACCGACGACGGCCGGCTGCTGGCTCGCATCTACAGCGAGAGCGACCTCCTGGTCGCCGAATGCCTGCGCACCGGCGCGTGGGCCGATCTGAAGCCCGCCGAGCTGGCCGCGGTGGTCTCGGCGGTGCTGTACGAGAGCAGGGGCTCTGAGGGCCCGCGGGCGGCCTTCGCCGCCGAGGCGCCCACCCAGCACGTGCGGCAGGCGCTGCAGCAAACGTCGCGGTTGTCGTATGCGTTGCGCACCGACGAGCAGACACACCGGATCGCACCCAGTCGGGAGCCCGACGACGGTTTCGTCAACGTCATGTATCGCTGGGCCAAGACCGGCGACCTGGCCGCCGCGCTGGCGGCCGTCGACCCGGCCGGCACCGGCTCGCCGCTGCTGGCGGGGGATTTCGTGCGCTGGTGCCGGCAGGTGCTCGATCTGTTGGACCAGATTCGCAACGCCGCCCCGGACCCCGAGCTGCGCGCCACCGCCAAGCGCGCCATCAACGACGTTCGGCGCGGCGTCGTCGCTGTTGACGCCGGGTAGGCTGAGCCGAAGCTACCGTAGATGCGGAAATCACAACGCCGATGATTCGTGCCGAGACACAAGGGGCTGAGGAGAGACGATGAGCGGACCGCAGGGACCGGAACAGCAGTGGCAACCGCCCGGCCAGGGCGATCACTCCTCCGAGCCGACCCAGGTCGGCTCGCCCTGGCAGCAGCAGCCGGGCCAGGAGGCGACCTGGCAGGCCCCGGCTTACACGCCGCCCGCCGATTACCCGCAGTACCAACAGCCGGCCGAGCAGGCCTACCCTCAGCAATACCCGCAGCAGCCCGGATATCAGCAGCCCGGGCAATACGGGCAGCCCGGTCAATATGCGCAGCCCGGCCAGTACGGGCAGCCGGGGCAATACGGCCAGCCGGGTCAGTACCAGCAGCCGGGGCAATACGGTCAGCCGGGACAGTACGGTCAGCCCGGACAATACGGTCAGCCGGGCCAGTACCCGCAGCAGTACCCGCCGTACGAGCAGCAGCCGGCCAAGAAGCGGTCGGTCGGCGTAATCGCCGGCGTGGGCGGGGTGATCGCGTTCCTGCTCATTGCGGTCGTACTGATACTCGGCTTCTGGCAGCCCGGGTTCTTCGTCACCACCAAGCTGGACGTCAACAAGGCGCAGACCGGTGTGCAGCAAGTCCTGTCCGACGAGAGCAACGGCTATGGGGCCAAGAACGTCCAGAACGTCAAGTGCAACCACGGCCAGAACCCCACCGTCAAGAAGGGTGCCACCTTCGACTGCGACGTCAGCATTGACGGCGCCCCCAAGCACGTGACGGTGACCTTCCAGGACAACAAGGGCACCTACGAGGTCGGCCGCCCGCAATAGCCGGCTACGTCGGCAGCGCGTCGAGCGCTTTCTGCAACCGGGCTATCGAGGACCCGACGCCCAGTTTGGTCGCCAGCTTCGCCGTGCGTTGCGGGTCGTCGGCCACCAGTGGTAGCGCGTCGGTCGGCGTCGACAAGCTGACGGGCGCGTCGGTGGCCACCCGCACCACCTGCCCCGCGGCCTCGATGTAGTCGGTCGCGCCCAGCAGTTTCGAGCGCAAACCCTTGGCCATCTTCGATTTCGGATCGTAGGCGGCCGCCAGGATTTGTTCCAGCGATCCGTGCTGAGCCAGCAGGGTCGCCGCCGTCTTCTCGCCGACGCCCGGGACGCCCGGCAGGCCGTCGGACGGATCGCCGCGCATCAGCGCGAATTCGGCGTAGGCCGGCCCCGCCCGATGCTCCGGCACACCGTAGTGTTCGGCGACCTCAGGCGGCCCGAACAGGGTGGCTTTGGTCAGCCCGCGGCCCAGGTAGAGCACCCGGACCGGAACGGGATCGTCCGACACCACCTGCAACAGGTCGCGGTCGCCACTGACCACCACCACCGGGTCACGGCGTTCCCGGGCGGCGAGCGTGCCGAGCACATCGTCGGCCTCGAATCCTTCGGCGCCCGCGGTCGGGATCCCGAAGGCGTCCAACAGGTCCATGATCATGTCGATCTGCGGTGTCAGGTCGTCGGGGACCTCCTCGACGTCCGGCTCACCTGCGGGCTCTGGCTGCGCGACACGATGCGCCTTGTAGGAGGGGACGAGGTCCACCCGGAACTGCGGTCGCCAATCCAGGTCCAGGCACACCACCAGCCGACTGGGGCGTTGTTGGTTGATCACCACGGCCATCGAGTCGATGAATCCGCGCACGGCGTTGACGGGCCGGCCATCTGGGGCGGTGATCGAGGACGGCACCCCGAAATACGACCGGAACCACATGCTGGCCCCGTCGAGTAGCAGTAGCGGCGATCGCAAGCGCGGCGAAGCCGGGCGTAGCGGGTCGCCGCTCGTAGCTGAGGCCGCAGGCATGCTGGCTATCCTGCCAGCGCCGACGCCAACCGGTTAGCCTGGCTGCCATGGAATCTCATCGGTTCGGCGCCGGGGTGTATGCCCGCCGGCTGGCGGCGGCGGCCGCGGCGACCGCTGACGCGGGGTTGTCCGGGCTGGTAATCACGCCTGGGTACGACCTGCGTTACCTCGTCGGTTCGCGCGCCCAGACCCTCGAGCGTTTCACGGCGCTGGTTCTGCCGGCGTCCGGTGACCCGACGGTGGTCGTCCCGCGGCTCGAGCTGGCCTCGCTCAAGGGGTCGGCCATCGCGGAACTGGGGCTGGCGGTGCGGGATTGGGTGGACGGGGACGACCCTTACCAACTGGTCGGAGCGGCGTTCGGCGGCGGTCCCGCGGCCGCAGCCGTCACCGATTCCATGCCGGCCCTGCACCTGCTGCCGCTGGCCGGCGTGCTCGGAGTGCTGCCCGTCCTGGCCACCGACGTGATGCGCACGCTGCGGATGGTCAAGGAGGAAGGCGAAATAGACGCGCTGCGCAAAGCAGGCGCGGCTATCGATCGCGTGCATGCCCGGGTGCCGGAGTTTCTGGTCCCCGGCCGCACCGAGGCCGACGTGGCCGCCGACATCGCGGAAGCGATTGTCGCCGAAGGGCATTCAGAGGTATCTTTCATCATCGTCGGCTCCGGACCGCACAGCGCCGACCCGCACCACGGCTACTCGGATCGCGAACTGCAAGTCGGTGACATCGTCGTCGTCGACATCGGCGGGGCGTACGAGCCCGGGTATCACTCCGACTCGACCCGCACCTACAGCATCGGCGAGCCGAAACCCGAGGTGGCGCAGTGCTATTCGGTGCTACAGCGCGCCCAACGCGCGGCCGTCGACGCGGTGCGTCCGGGCGTGACGGCCGAGCAGGTCGACGCGGCCGCACGCGACGTGCTGGCCGACGCCGGGCTTGCGGAGGCTTTTGTGCACCGCACCGGCCACGGCATCGGGCTGTCCGTTCACGAGGAGCCTTACATCGTCGCGGGCAATGACCTGCCGCTGGCCGCGGGCATGGCCTTCTCGATCGAGCCCGGCATTTACTTCCCGGGCCTATGGGGTGCCCGCATCGAGGACATCGTCGTCGTGACCGACGACGGCGGCCTGGCCGTCAACAACCGGCCGCACGACTTGATCGTGGTGCCGGCGGCTTAGCATCCGGGCCTTTGCGGCGCGTACGTTTGGGCTTGATGTCACTTCTCGATTTGACTCTGCTTCCGATTCGCATCGCACGCCACATCGCCGACACACTGGTGCATCCCGCCGCACCGGCACCCGCGCCACCGGCTGAGCTCGTCGCGGTCGGCGGGATGCCCGAGGGGGTGCCGCCGGCGGCCCTACGCCCCGAGCCGCAACTTCCGCTGCCGTCGGGATGGCCGTTCGGCGAGGAGTTTCCGCGGACCTGTGGCGCCGGCCGCGTGGCCGGCGGTGCCCTCTTTTGGACCGATTTCCTGTACGACGACCACGGGGCGACCGGCCTGCCGATCGGCGACCTGAAAGTGCAGGCGCCGCCGCGCGGCACCTACATCTATCCCGATGGTCCCGCTGCCCGCAACGGCGCCGACATCTTCCGGGTGGCGATCGGGCTCACCGCGACCCACACGTGGTGGCGGATCGACTGGAACACCTTGCTCGACGCGTCGGTTCCCATCGCGCTGTTCACCCTCGACACCGACCCAGCCCGGACCGCGCCGCAGCAGTGGCCCGCCGGGGCCGGGGTGCGCTCGGCCGGAATCGACATGGCCCTGCTGGTTTCGGGCAGCGGCGCCGCGCTGATCGACCTGACCACCCAGTCCGCCACGCCCGTACAGCACAGCGTCGACATGGGCTCGCGATCGTTTCTGGCGCAGGTGCCGCGGACCTTGCTGGAGCCGGCCGGCACCTGGACGGTGCGGCTGGCATCGGGGCTGGCCAATGGGTCGGGTGACGCGTTCGCCGACGTGCCCGCCGAGCATGGTGCGCTGCCCGGGCAGCCCAACGTCTACAACGTCGCGTTCCGCACCGACGAACAGGAGCCGCCGCACCTGAACTTCTGGTCGGATTCCGCCCAGGCCGAGGCCTTGACCGGCGGCGACGTGTCGAAGTTCGCCGTTAAGGTGGCGTGGGATCGGCTGGCGGTCGGCGAGACCGCCGCCGAGCCGGTGATCACCGGCCCGTCGACGCGGTGGTACGTGTCCTCGGTCGAGTTGGGCCAGGGTGTCGCCGCGGACGACATCTTGAGCACCAAGCCGCAGTTCCTCGGCCGGGTGCAGCCGTATTCGGTATGCCTGCCCTCGACTTTCAAGCCGGGCCGCACGCTGCCCTTGACCCTGTTGCTGCATTCGCTCGCCCTGGGACAGAGCCAGTTCGCCGCCATCGACCCCCGTTTGCTGCATCAAGTGTGCGAGGGCCGCGACTCGGTGGTGGTCACGCCGCTGGCCCGAGGCCCGTCGACGTGGTATTTCGACACCGGAGAACTCGACGTCTGGGAAGTGTGGGCGCGCGTCGCCGAACAACTGGGCACCGATCCCAATCGCACCGTGATCTCGGGCTACTCGATGGGTGGTTATGCGGCCTACAAGTTGGGATTGACTTATCCGCAAGTGTTTTCGCAGGCGGTCGTGCTGGCCGGTCCGCCGGCGTGCGGGGTGCGGCTGCTTCCCGACGTCGACATCCCGGCCGATCTCGACCCGGACTCGCCGTGTGCCCGCGAGGGCGATACCTGGAAGCTGCTGGTGAACGCCCGCTGGCTGCCCTATGTCATCGCGCACGGGCTGGTCGACGAGCTGGTGCCGTTCCCGTCGGCCGCCGAACAGGTGCTCGAACTCGACAGGCTGGGCTACCGGCACCGATTCACCGTGTATCCGCTCGAGGATCACATCGCCTGGGTGTTGCAGGACAAGTTCGAAGACCCGATCGCCCACATGGAAACCGGCTTACGCCAAGCGGATCCGGGACACATCACGTTTGCGTGGCATCCGCAATTGGTGCGCGATGACCTGGGTATCGGGCCGCATCGGGTGTGGTGGCTGTCGGATCTGACGGCGGACCCCGCTGTGACGGCGCGGCGCGGGGCCGTCGCCGAAGTCGACGCACGTTCGTATGCGCGCCCGGACCCCACCCACACCGTTCGGCATCATCGCGGGTTCATCCTGAACTTCGACCCGACCCCGGGTGTGTACAGCGAACTGGACTGGCGGGTGGGCCCGCCGGTCGGTCCGTTGCCGTATCTCACGCTGCGGCTCACCGGCGTAGCCGGGATCACGGTTGATGTCCAGCGGGCCGGACTGGCCGCCTTGCCGGCATCGACGATCACGGTGGCCACCGACACCGCCGCCCGGATCACCCTGCATGGGCTGCCTGGCGGGCTCAGTGTGCAACTTGACGGTCGGCCAGCCGGACCGGCCTTCGCGGTGCCGGCGGGACGGCACCGCATCACGTTGGCCGCACAGGTTGTTGACGAATGAGTTGTGGCTCCGTTGTGAGCGCGGCTAGCTTGGCAAAGCCATCACTGGGTGAATAGCGCCTGCGTGCGGGCTGGACGAGAATTTCGCGCGTGGCTCCGTTAGCGGTGGATCCCGAGGCGTTGTACGCCGCGGGTAGCGCGGTGGCAGCCGCTGGCGACGCTTTGGCGGCGAACCTGTCGATCTTGACGGCCGGCTTTTCGGCCCACACCGGTGTTGACCGAGCCGGCGAGGTGTTCGGCTTGACGTATCAGGAGAAGGCCGAGTCGGTGCTGAAGGCGGCCGCTGCCGCCGTCAACGCCTGCCGGAAAAGCGGGGCCGTCATACAGCAAGGCGCGTCGAACTACTCCCACGTCGACGCGGCGTCGACGCTGGGCGGCGGACGTGGTGCTTTGACGCCACCGTCCCCGCCGGCCGAGCTTGCCGCGCCAGGGCCGCCTGGGACGTGGGGGCCCGGCCAGCCGCCTCCTCCGCTGTGGGCGCTCGTGCAATCGTTTGTCCTCGAGGCATGGCCCGACGGCGACGTGGCGGGTCTGCGTGCGGCTGCATCTCGTTGGCGCGCCTTCGGTGCGGCAGCCACCGGTGTGAAGGGGAGCCTCAACGCGTCCAAGATGCTGTTCGACGGCCAACACATTCCTGAAGGCGAGAAGATCGACCACGCGTTGACCGAAATCGGCTCGTCGACAGCGACTATCGGCGACCTGTGCGACGCATTGGCCCGCACCATCGACACGTTCGCGAATAAGGTCGACCACGCCCAAACCGCGATCCGGGATCTGTTGCGTCGCATCGAGTCCCTGGGCGACCTCGGTCACGACGTGATGCTCATCATCGACGGCGACGCGTGGGACGAGATCAAACAGATCGTCAAGGACATCAATGCAGTGCTGCAGCATCTTGGGCAGGAAGCCAGGGCCTGCGAGGACGCGATCAGGTTCGTCATGCAAGAGGCCGATCGCGCGGTCACCACATGCGAGAAGTACGCGCGCCGCGGGCTCGTCCAATTCCTCGGGGACGACGTCGGTAACCCCATCGCGACGATAGCCGACACCTGGATCAATGCCCAGGAGGGCGTCCTCAAAGGTGTGGTCGGCATGGGGTTGGGCCTCGTCGACCTGAGCCCGCATTGGATCGCCGCCGATCCCCAGGGTGCGGCCGCCACGTGGACCGGCTTGGTGAAAAACGCCTGGAAAGAAAGTTTGATCAATGCCGCGGTCAATCCCAACGAATTCGCAGAAGCGAGGCTGCAGGAGCTGAAAGGCCTTGTGCATGCGAAGGATTGGAGTACGGCTCGGCCGGGATTGGCCGCCGGTGAAGTCGCATTCGACGGCTTCACGCTGATCGCCCCAGGCCTCGGCGAGGCAGGTGCAGCGGCCGATGGTGCGGGAGCGGCTGCACGTGGCGCAGGGGAAGAGGCCGAGGCCGCGGGTGGCGCTGCTGGGCGCGCCGGTGGGGAAGGCGCAGCGGGAGCGCGCGCCGCGCTGACTGACATCACCAAGGCCGGCGGCGACGTGACCAAGAACCTCGAAGGCGTTGCGGGTGATCTGCCGGAAATCAAACCGCCCGCTGGTGGTACGCCGGTGGGTCTGCCATCTGGCAAACCGTTTGAGCCGCCGGTCGAGTCGGCGCCACGGCCGGGGGATGGCCCACCGAGTGCGCCTCACGAGACCCCGGCCGATCCACCGCCCCCGGAGGTTCCCGGACCGGGGGCTGGTCCGCACGATCCGGTGCTCGCGCACTCCGAGGCTCCGAGGGCTCAGACGGGTAGCAGTGGTCCTCACGAGCCGCCGGCGACACTGTCGGAGAACCCGGCTGGTCCAGGTCCGCGAGGACCTGAGGCGGTGCCCGAAGAGCCGTCGCACGCACCCGGTCCAATGAGCGATCCGCATGATCCGGCGTCTGCCCAGGCAGAGACCCCGGCCAATCCGGCGCGTGCGGCTCCGCATGAGCACGCTTCGGCCCCGGTAGAGGCGCCACATGAGCCCGCACCCAGTCCAATGAGCGGTCCGCGCGAGCCAGCGTCCGTGCCGCCAGCGGCTCCGCATGACACCGCGTCGGTGCCTACGGAGCATCCGAATGGGCCAGCCTCGGCGCCGCCGGCGGGTCCACATGAGCCAGCGCCGGGAGTTGGTCCGCGCGAGCCGGCGCGGCTACCGATGGAAGGCCCACATGAACCGGTTTCAGCTCCCGCAGCCGGCACGCCTGTCGTTCCGGTGGGCGATGCGGTTGGTGAGAGGGTGCCGTCAACGATTCCCCAACTGGCTGAACATGCTCCGCCGCGTGGGCCGGAACCGCCGACCCGCCCTCCAGTTGAGCCCGTGCCCCTCGTCGCGCACTCACCGCAAGCTGCGTCGGCGGTCAAGTCCGCGCCACGCGCGCCCGGCCCAGCAGGTCGCGAGGCTGAATTGCCAGCATCCGCCGGCGGCCCGCGTGGTCCTGGGAAAGGTAGTCAGGCCGGCGTTCGGTCAAGCCCCCCTCTCAATGAGAGCGCCCAACGGCCCGGCGGAAATGGTTCGCCGGGCGGCCAGCATCCCACGCCGGGCGAGGACGCCTACCCTGGAAACCCTGGTGATCGTTTGGACCCAGATGATTTCGGGGCACTCGCCGACTACACTGGACCGGGCTACCAAGACCTGAATAGCGCGTTAAGGAGCGGTTTAGTGGACGCGTCTCAACAGGTTCGCGTGCAGGCACTAACAAATGCGTTAGCTAAGCTGCCTCCGTATCAAGGCCCAGTAATTCGAGGTACAAATCTGCCGCCGGAGGTGCTTGCTCGCTACCGACCCGGCGAAGTTATTACAGAGGACGCTTTCCTAAGCACTTCAACGGATACAGGTGTGGCACGGTCGCCATCGTTCGCAGGGAATGTAGAGTTCAGAATTCTTTCCAAGACAGGACGAGACATCTCGTCGTTTTCAGTATTCCCTGGTGAACAAGAAGTGCTGTTTACTGCTGGAACCAAATTCTACATCGTCAGTAAGGTGGTTGATCCGCTGACAGGACGAACAGTCATTCGAATGGTTGAACGCTAGGTTCAGAGTGTCAAATGAGCGATAACGACAGGAGGCCAGAAGTGAGCGAGAGGATCGCTGGCAAGACGTTTTCTACACCCGAAGAGGCAGGTGTAACTCCGCCGACAGAAGAGGAGCTGGCGGAGGCGCAAAGGATCTTCGATGAATTCGAGCAGAAGATAAACGCGGTTCCTCCGGAAGATCGAGTGACAGATGTATCGCCCAAGTTTTGGGATGACATTTCGGGTACTGAATTTGACCCACGCAGGAAAGGCCAGTAAGACGGACGATACAGACGCATGGCCGAAGGTGGGCCGGGTCGCATTGAAATCGTCTGTCGGCGAATGCGTCGCCGCTACTGCTCGCCCCGGTCCAGCAATCCCGACGATCCCAACACCCGCTCCACCCGCACCTCGATAACCACTCGCCGCGGGTTGGGACGCGGGGTGCGATACCGCTGGGCGTACCGCAGTTCGGCATCGCGGACGGCGTCGCCATCGCTGTTCACCTTGGACCGGCCCTCGAGCGACAGCCACCGCGCGCCGTCGACCTGACTGAGTACCGCCACCCCGCCACGATCGGCGTTTACCGCCTTCTGCGAACCGCCGGTGGTGATGACCCGCGCGATGTGCGTCTTGGGATCGAACGTGAAGCCCACCGCCACCACATGGGGCGAATTGTCGGCTCGCAGCGTGGTCAGCATGGCCAGATGCCGTTCGGACAGAAACGCCAGCGCATCGTCGGTGAGCCGGGTAGTGGTATTCGCCATCACCGCCCACGCTAGCGCAGGCGATAATCGCACCCGTGGACGACACGGGCGCAGGACCAGTACTAATCCTGGGCGGACGCAGCGAGATCGGCATCGAGCTGGCGCGGTTACTGGCGCCCGGGGCGACAGTGGTGCTGGCCGCCCGCAAGGCCGATCAACTCGACGGGCAGGTCGCTGCGCTCAAAGCCGCCGGCGCGACGGCGGTGCACACCGAGGAGTTCGACGCCGACGATCTGGGGTCGCACGGGCCGCTGGTCGCCTCCGTCGTCGCCGATCACGGCCCCATCGCCACGGTCGTGCTGGCGTTCGGAATCCTCGGCGACCAGTCCCGCGCCGAGACTGACGCCGCGCACGCGGTGTCCATCGTGCACACCGATTACGTCGCCCAGGTCAGCATGCTCACCCACTTGGCCACTGCCATGCGCAAAGCCGGCAAAGGCGAACTGGTGGTGTTCTCCTCGATCGCCGGCGCGCGCGTGCGTCGCGCCAACTACGTCTACGGCTCGGCCAAGGCCGGCCTGGACGGCTTCGCCAACGGCCTGGCCGACGCCCTGCATGGCACCGGGGTCAAACTGCTGATCGCCCGTCCGGGCTTCGTGATCGGACGCATGACGCGCGGTATGGATCCGGCGCCGCTGTCCAGCACCCCCGCGCAGGTGGCCAAGGCCACGGCGCGAGC
Source organism: Mycobacterium sp. 852002-51613_SCH5001154 (assembly GCF_001667425.1). Lineage (NCBI taxonomy): Bacteria > Bacillati > Actinomycetota > Actinomycetes > Mycobacteriales > Mycobacteriaceae > Mycobacterium > Mycobacterium sp. 852002-51613_SCH5001154. The sequence continues at coordinate 56,464 of NZ_LZII01000005.1, forward strand.
GCTGGCGAAGGGCCGGCGGACCGTATGGATCCCGTGGGCGCTTGGGCCGGCCGCCGCCGTGATGCGGCTGCTGCCGCAGTTCATCTGGCGCAGGATGCCGCGATGATCATCGTGGTCGGCATCGGAGCCGACGGCATGGCTGGGCTCGCTGAAACGTCGTGTCGTGAATTACGAAGGGCCACAGTCATTTACGGGTCCAAGCGGCAACTCGACCTGCTCGACGACACCATCACCGCGCCGCGCCGGCAGTGGCCCTCCCCGATGCTGCCCGCCCTGCAGACCCTGCGAGACCGCCACGCCGAAGACATCCACGTGGTGGCCAGCGGCGACCCGCTCCTGCACGGCATCGGGGGCACGTTGATCCGGCTGTACGGACCGCAACAAGTCAGGGTGTTGCCGCATGTGTCCTCGGTGACGCTGGCCTGCGCGCGGATGGGCTGGAACCTTCACGACACGGAGGTGATCAGTTTGGTCACCGCGCAGCCGCACACCGCGGTTCGCCGCGGCGGCCAGGCCATCGTGCTGTCGAAAAACGCGGCCACACCCCAAGAACTCGCCGCACTCCTCGACGTGCATGGCCGCGGCGACTCCGAGTTCACCGTTCTGGAAAACCTCGGCGGCCCAACGGAACACCGTCGTGACGGCACCGCACGCCACTGGGCAGACAGCGCGTCGGCGGACGTCGACGACCTCAACGTCGTCGCCATCCGCTACCTGCCCGACGATCGCCTGTCGCCGCTGCCAGACGACGCGTTCGCCCACGACGGGCAGATCACCAAGCACGGAATCCGCGCGGTGACGCTCGCGGCGCTGGCCCCACGTCCGGGCGAACGGCTCTGGGACGTCGGTGCGGGCTCGGGCAGCGTCGGCGTCGAGTGGTGTTTGAGTTGGAGCGGTTGTAGCGCGGTCGCATTCGAACGTGACGAACAGCGGCGCCGCAACATCGGTTACAACGCAGCGGCGTTCGGCGTCGACATCGAAGTCCGCGGCGACGCCCCGGGAGCGTTTGACGGGCTCGAGCCACCGGCGGCCATCTTCATCGGCGGCGGCCTCACCCAGCCCGGTCTGCTCGATGCATGCCTCGACCACTTGCGCACCGGTGGTCGCCTCGTCGCCAATGCGGTCACCGCGGAATCCGAAGCGGCTCTAGCGCAGTCATATTCGCGTCTGGGGGGTCGGCTGCGGCGCTTCCAGCACTATCAGGGCGAGCCGCTCGGGGACTTCACCGGATGGCGCCCGCAGATGCCGGTCACCCAGTGGGCGGTGACGACATGACCGTGTATTTCATCGGTGCGGGTCCGGGCGCGGCCGACCTGATCACCGTCCGCGGCCAGCGGCTCCTTCAGCGATGCCCGGTGTGCCTGTATGCGGGTTCGATCATGCCCGACGACCTGTTGGCCCTGTGCGCACCCGGGGCGAAAGTCATTGACACCGGCCCGCTGACGCTGGAGCAGATCATCGCCGAACTGGCCGACGCCGACGCCGACGGCCATGACGTGGCGCGGCTGCACTCCGGTGACCCGTCGCTCTACAGCGCGCTGGCCGAGCAATGCCGCCGGCTCGACGCGCTGGGCATCGACTACGAAATCGCGCCCGGTGTACCGGCGTTCGCCGCGGCGGCGGCCGCGCTCAAGCGCGAGCTCACCGTTCCCGGTGTCGCGCAGACCGTAACCCTGAGCCGGGTCGCCACCCTGTCGACCGCCATGCCGCCCGGTGAAGACCTGATCGCGCTCGCCCAATCCGGCGCCACGCTGGTCCTGCATCTGGCCGCGGCCCAGATCGATGCCATCGTCCCGCAACTCCTTGAAGGCGGCTACCGACCCGAAACACCGGCTGCCGTTGTGGCTTTCGCCAGCTGGCCGCAGCAAGTGGTGCTGCGCGGCACGCTCGCCGACATCGCCGGGCAGATGCGGGGGGCCGGCGTCACCAAGACGGCGGTGATCGTCGTCGGCGATGTGCTGGCCGCCGAGGGATTCACCGACAGCTATCTGTATTCGACTGGGCGATCGCGGGGGAGCGGGCACTGATGCGGGTACTGCTGCTCGGCGGCACGGCCGAAGGGCGTGCGCTGGCGGAGGTCCTGCACCCACGCGTCGACATCGTCAGTTCCCTCGCCGGCCGGGTGCCCGACCCCGCGCTGCCGGTCGGCCCGGTCCGCGTCGGCGGCTTCGGCGGCGTCGACGGGCTACGGCGATGGCTGCTCGATGAACGCGTCGGCGCCGTCATCGATGCAACCCACCCGTTCGCGGCCACCATGACCGCACACGCTGCACAAGCCTGCGCTGAGCTGCAGATCCCGCATCTGGTGCTGGCCCGACCGGCGTGGGATCCCGGCGACGCAATAGTCGTCGACTCGGACACCAAAGCGGCGGAAGCCGTTGCAAAGCATGACTTCTCGCGGGTGTTTCTCACCACGGGACGCTCCGGGACGAGGGCATTCGCGGGCAGCGACGCATGGTTTCTGATCCGGGCGGTCACCGAACCCGACCCCGCGTCGCTGCCGCGCCGCCACCAGTTGGTGCTCTCCCGCGGCCCGTATCGTTACGACGACGAGCTCGCGCTGTTGCGCGAACACCGCATCGACGCCCTGGTCACCAAGAACAGCGGCGGGCAGATGACGCGGGCGAAATTGGATGCCGCTGCGGCACTGGGCATTCCGCTGGTGGTGGTGGCGCGCCCGCCGCTACCGGCAGGGGTGACGGCGGTCGGCAGCGTCGACGAAGCCGCGAAATGGCTAGCGGCGCTGCACAACTAGCCCGTCAGGTCGTCGCGCTCGGCGTCGGCGGCCAGCAGCGCGTCGCGGGCGCGCGCGACGCGGGACCGGATGGTGCCCACCGGGCAGCCGCACACCGCGGCGGCGTCGGCGTAGGGCAGTCCGAGCAATTGGGTGAGCAACAAAGCTTCTCGTTGCTCGGGGGTGAGGCTCGCGATCATCGTCGTCACTTCGACCAGGTCTTCGAACCCCCGGGCGTGGCGGTCACCGCGCAGAACGTGTTCCGGGTCGGCGCCGAGGGCGGCGCGCGGCCGCGACTGCACGTGGCGGATGTGGTCGGCCACGACGCGGCGCGCAATGGAGAGCAGCCAGGTCCGGGCGCTCGAGCGCCCGGAGAACCGTTCGATGGCGCCAATCGCGCGCAGGAACGTCTCCTGGGTGAGGTCGTCGGCGCTGCCCGCGTCGGACAGATATGTGACAAACCGCCACACGTCTTGCTGGGTGGCTTTGATGAAACTCTCTAGCGCCCGGTCATTCCCACGCGCGGCGGCCAACGCGAGTTCGGTAACGGCCTCGTCATCGCTGGGCGCGACCATGGCGAACCACCTTTGTTTCGCGGGCGGACTGAGTCTACGACGGCCTGTCGTAGGGGCTGCGGTGGGGTCGAGGGCCGCCCGGTTGATGGGCCAGAGGTGACCGCGTCGCCGGGCGACCGGGGAGTCCGCCGACCAGTCGGCGTCGTCCGCCGTGTCGGAGGCGCCGGCTCGGTCTGATCGGACCCGTTCCCGCGCCACCAGCAGCGCGAACGCGAGGCCCAGGAGCAAGGGCATGTGGCTGGCGATCCGCGTTGCCGTGACGTCGCCCGCGAAGGCGTCGACGATTACGTATCCCAACAGTGCGACGGAATAGACCCCCGTAATCGCCGCCACGCCAATCGCGGTGACGGGCCAGACACCCGCGGCAACCATCGCCAGGCCCAGGGCCAGCAACCAGGCGGTGGACTCGTGCATCAGGTGCTCACCGGACATCGCGCCGTGCATGTGGCTAGACACCATCCCGAAATCGATGCCGCTGATCTGGGCGGCAGCGATCGCCACCTGGAACACGCCGACACCGATCAGGCCCCATCGCCGGTAGTGCGAGCGAAGCCAGCGCATCCGGCGCTGGCGCCCGGACGACTCCTCGCCGATGCTCGCCATGATCTTCGTGACCAGGTCGGGCCCGTCGGCCGGCTCGACCGTGGCCAGCCGGCGAGTCTGGGCCGCGGCGCCGATGAGCCAGGAGCGGCAACGTCGGCACGATTCGAGATGGGCGTCGACCTGCTGCGCGAGCACCTGGGGACGTTCGCCGTCCAGTCGAGCCGAAAGCGCCTCACGCACCGCGTCACACCGCATCCCTGCATCGTTGCGCATGCCCGGTCCGCGCGCAAAGACCAGGGAAATCAGACGGCGGGAACTAAACCGTCCGGCAAACCGACCACTGAACGTCAACAGCCCCGACATTCACCGAAGAGGTATTCGTGTTCGTGCCCGAAGGCCACCGACGATGACCGCCCCGATCTGGATCGCCTTCCCGCCTGAGGTGCACTCGACGTTGCTCAGCAGCGGCCCCGGACCCGGGCCGCTGCTCGCCGCCGCCGCGACATGGTCGGAGATGGGCACTCAATACGGCGAGGCGGCAGACGAACTCACCGGCTTACTGGGCGCCGTGCAGGGCGGTGCATGGGAGGGCCCCAGCGCCGAACAGTACGTCGCGGCCCACGCCCCGTACCTGGGCTGGCTGCTTGAAAGCTCCGCCAAGAGCGCGACCGCGGCAGCGCTGCACGAGACGGCGGCCGACGCTTACACCGCGGCCCTGGCCGCCATGCCGACGATGCCTGAGCTCGCCGCTAACCATGCGACCCACGCGGCGTTGGTGGCGACGAATTTCTTCGGCATCAACACCATCCCCATCGCCGTGAACGAAGCCGAATATGCGCGCATGTGGGTGCAAGCCGCCGCGACCATGACCACCTACCAGGCCGTCAGTGAATCGGCCCTCGCGGCGGTTCCTGCCACCGCGCCGGCGCCGGCGATCGTCATCCCGGGAGCGGAGGCGAGCGTCGCGAGTCTGCAGGCGGCCGACACCCAGCAGCAGGCGACGCAGACCTATCCGTCCTGGCAGGACCAGCTCACGGCGTGGCTGCAGCAGTACACCAAGAATTTCGCCTGGCCGGTGTCCAAAGACCTCAATCCCGGTGGCTGGCCGTTCCCGCCGATGCCTTTCGTCAACGGTCTCGCCTCCTTCTTCGGTCAGTTGGGTTTCTCGCCGGCCCTCTCCAGCGCGCTCGGCTGGGCGATTTTCCACACGCTGATGATCTTCTGGCCCTTCATGCAGGCCGCGATCCAGATGGCCGTGGTGCTGGCCCCAATGGTCGTCTCCGTCCTGGGCGCCGCCGCGGCAGGGGGAGCGGCGGCGGCGGTCACCGCGGTCAGCGTCGCGGCCCCGCTCTCGGTCGCCCCGCCGCTGCCCGCTTCCGCGCCGGCACCGGCGCCGATGGCGTCCGCGGCGAGTCCGACCATCAGCACCGCGCCGGCAAGCGTGAGCAACGCTCCGACGATGTCCAGCTCGCCCGCACCGACGGTGGCCTCGCCGGCCGGCGCCGGACCCGTCGGCGGCGGGCCGGGCGCCGGTTTCAGTCCCACGGCCACGGACGGCATCGGCGCGGGCATGTCCGATGCCTTGTACGCGGTGGGACTGTCGGGGCTTGCGGCGCGCGGCAGCGCGAGCGGGCGGGCGCGCCGCAAGTCCGAGGAGCCCGTGCCCGACGACGTCGACGCGCCCGCCGCCGCCGCGGCGGCGGCAGCGGCCAAGAAGATGGCAAGGGCGCGTCGGCGCCGCGCCGGGACCGCCACGGACCGCGCGTACCGCTACGAATTCATGGACCTCGACGAGGACTCGGGCGTGGAGGGCGAAGACGCGGACACTGTGCGCGACTCGGGTCAGGGCGCGGGACCGCTCGGATTCGCCGGGGCGGCAACGAAATCCGGTGTCACCCAGCCCGCCGGGTTGGCGACGCTGACCCGCGACGGGTTCAGCGATGGCCCCACCGTACCGATGCTGCCCAGCAGCTGGGGCAGCAAGGATTAACCGACCGGATAGCGCCTTGGTGTGAACACCCGGTCGCCGGAATCGCTTGCGTGCCACTGGGTTTGCGAGGAACCGACGATCAGCAGACAGCGCATGTCCACCTCGCCGGGGTCGAGATCGGCCAGCCGCACCACGCGGACGTCCTCGTCGGGCCCAGAAACACTGCGGCCGATCACTACCGGCGTCCCGGGCTCGCGATGTTCCAGCAGCAGGTCGCGCATCGCGCCGACCTGCCAGGTTCGCGTCTTGGACGCCGGGTTGTAGATGGCCAGCACGAGATCGGCGGCGGCCGCGGCGGCCAGGCGCTGCGAGATGATTTCCCACGGCTTGAGCCGGTCGGACAGCGAGATCACCGCGTAGTCGTGGCCTAACGGAGCGCCGACGCGGCTGGCGACGGCCTGTGCGGCCGTCATCGCCGGAATGACCCGGACCCGCACTCCCGGCCACTCTTTGGCCTCTTCGAGCACGGCGGTGGCCATCGCGAAGACTCCCGGATCGCCGGACGACACCACCGCCACGGCCCGCCCTTGCTCGGCCAACGTGCACGCCAGCCGGGCGCGCTCCGGTTCGTCGGTGTTGTCGCTGGGGTGCCGCCGCTGGCCGTCGCGCACCGGGACGCGGTCCAGGTAGCCGCCGTAGCCGATCAGGTCGGTGGCGGTGGCCAGCTCGCGCCGGCTCTGCGGCGTCATCCAGTCGCTGTCGCCGGGCCCCAGACCCAGCACCGCGACGGTGCCGGCATGGGGCGACCGCCGTCCGCGGCGCCCACCCGGCAACATGGCCAGCGAGAAGTACGGCACGCCCGCCTCGTCGACGTCGGCGGCGGGCATGATGCGCTGCCCGCCGGTGCTGGCGCGCTCGACGTAATAGGCGTCGTCAAGCTGCCCAGACGCCGAAAGCGCTTCGCGCACAGCATGATACGAACGACCCAGCTTTAGCACCACGGCGGCGTCGGCGTCGGCCAGGCGGCGGGTCAGGTCGGCGACGGGCAGGGTGCCCGGCAGCACGGAGAGCACCTCGTCACCGGCCACCAACGGCGTCGCGATGGCCGCCGACGCGGCGCTGACCGACGTCACCCCCGGCACGATGACGGCGTCGAACCGCTGCGTCAGCCGGGTGTGCAAGTGCATGTACGAGCTGTAAAAGAGTGGGTCGCCCTCGGCGAGTAGCGCCACGTTGCGGCCCGCGTCGAGGTGGGCGGCGATACGCGCGGTGGCTTCGGCGTAGAAGTCCTCCAGCGCGCCCGCGTAGCCGCCGGGGTGGTCGGTCACCTCGGTGGTCACCGGGTAAACCAGGTGCTCCTCGATCTGGCCGGGCCGTAAGTATGGTTCGGCGATGCCGCGCGCGATGCTGCGGCCGTGCCGGGCGCTGTGGTAGGCCACCACATCGGCCTCGCCGATCACCCGGGCCGCCTTGACTGTCACCAGTTCCGGGTCACCGGGACCCAGCCCGACTCCCCATAGCGTTCCCCGGGCGGTCATTCGCGGTCGCTCGCGATCGCGTTGACCGCCGCGGCGGCCATGGCGCTGCCGCCGCGGCGGCCCCGCACCACCAGATAGGACATCCCGCGCGGACGGTCGATGAGTTCCTGCTTGGACTGGGCCGACCCGACGAATCCGACCGGGCCGCCAAGCACCCCGGCCGGCGGGGAAACCCCTTCGTCGATCAGCTCGAGCAGCCGGAACAGCGCGGTCGGCGCGTTGCCGATCGCGAGCACGGCGCCCGGCAGCTGGTCGGCCCACAGCTCCACCCCGGCCGCCGATCGAGTGGTGTTCCGGCGCGCGGCCAGCTCGGCGGCGCGCGGATCGGCCACCAGCGACACCACCTCGTTGCCGGCCGGCAGCCGCGCGCCGGTGATGCCGGCCGCCACCATCGACGAATCGCACAGCACGGGGGCGCCCCCGCGCAGGGCGGCACCGACGCGCGCGACGACGTCATCCGTATAGGCGACATGCTCGGCGAGATCGACCTGCCCGCAGGTGTGGATCAATCGGACTACCACCCGCGCGATGTCTTCCGGGAACGGGGTCAGGTCGGCTTCGGCTCGAATAGCCGCGAACGACTGGCGATAGATCTCAGCTGCGTCGCGGATGTAGTCGAGCACCCGATTACCGTAGCTGGCGGTATCCGTCGCCAGTCGCCAGCAGCACCTCACCGGTAAGCGGGCTGCCGCACGCGCGGTCGCAGCCGACGAAGTGGCGATGCACTCCCGCATCCCCGCCCGCCGCCGCGGCCGCGTCGGCCCGCACGTCGGCGAGAGAATGCGTGCACCCTGGGCTGCCGGTGCAGGCGCTGACGTTCAGCCAGGGGGAGTTCTCGTCGAAGACCAGACCCAATGGCGCCAACACCCGCAGCGCGACGTCGGCGACGGCCTCGTCGAGGTCGCACACCAACACCGACCGCCAGGGCGTGATCACCAGCGGGACCTCGATCGCCGCCAGGTATTCGGCGACGCGCGCGGACAGCACCCCCAGCGGCACCGCGGCGCCGAGCGCCACCCGGCCGTCATCCTGGTTGATCCAGCCCACCGGTGGCCTGGTGACCGCGGGAAAGCGGGCGACGCCGAGCTCGACCCCGGGCAGCAGGCTTTCGATATCGTCCAATTCCTTGATGCGCCAAGCGGTTCCGCGCGTAGCCGCGAACCGACCCGCGATGCCGACCAGCGTCTCGACCACCTCGCTGGCCGCCAGCCGGACACCGGTGTCGCGTCCGGTAAGCAGCAGCGCGCAGCCGTCGGGGAACGCGTGCACGCCGACATCGGCGCACAGGCCCGATACGTCGGCGCGCCCGTCGTCGAAACTGAACCAGAATCGGCCGCCCAGCTCGACGAGGCCCGGCTCGGCGCAGATTGCCGCGTCCAGCTTGGCCACCCACGGCCGCGCATCGAGATTCCCGCCGGCGCGCCCCGACAACGGCGACGCGACGATATTGCGGACCCGCTCGTGGGTGTCCGAGGGCAAGAGCCCGGCGTGGGCTATCGCCTCGGCGGCCGCCGCCACATCGGTGATGCCCCGCACCTGCACGTTGCCGCGAGCGGTGAGCTCCAGCGTCGACGAGCCATACGCGCTCGACACGTGTGCCAGCGCCGCCAGCTGATCGGCCGTCAGCATGCCGCCGGGCAGCCGGATCCGCGCCAGGGCACCGTCGGCCGCCCGGTGCACCTGTAGCGCACCCGGGCAGGCGTCGGTGTCGCGGGCTCTGGCCATGTGCCCACGGTACCGAGGGGTCCCGATCTCGCGCCGAACGTGCACTCACGGCGAGATTTCGGCGGTTTTTCGCCCTGAGTGCACGTTCGAGATTGAAGCCTCGCCGACCTGGGCACCCTCGTGCCCGTGCAGACAGTGGAGTACGCACCAACACGTTTCGCGGATGTCTACGGCGACTCGACCCGGCCCACCGTCCTGTTGTGGCACGGCATGCAGACCGACGCCCGCGCCGCATTCGGCCCTCTGGCCGGCATGCTTGCCGACCGCGGCGCGGCGGTGGTTGCGCCGGACTGGAACTCGCACGCCGACGACGGCGGGCGCGGGGATCTGCTGCGATCGCTCGACTTCGCCCGCAACTTCGCCGACGCCCCCGACAACATCGTCCTCGTCGGGTGGTCGATGGGAGGTGTCGCCGCGGCGGCCCTGACGCTGCGGGGCGACGCGCAATTGGCGCACACCGTGTGCCTGGCGGGCGCATTCATGGTCCCCGACCCGATCTTCGGTCGGCGCGTCGACGACGACCTGTCGGCCGGCCCTGTCGGCGCACCGTTCACGTTGCTGCACGGCCTGGCTGATGACGTGGTTCCCGTGACGGCCAGCAGGGAGTTCGCCGAAAGCCTGCAACGGGTCGGGTGGCCGGTCGAGTTGGTGGAGCTGGCGGCCGACCACGGCTCTATCGCCGGCGCCGACTACGACCCGGTCGCCGACCGCTATGAGCCCGGCACCAGCGACGAGGCATTGCGGGTGGCCGGAGAGGTCGCCGCCCGCATCGCGGCGACGCTGCTGTACGAATGAGGGGTGGCTGAGCCGACCGTCCTGCTGCTGTCGACATCCGATACGGACCTGATCAGCGCCCGTGCCAGCGGCAAGAACTATCGGTGGGCCAACCCGTCACGCCTGGACGAGAGCGAGCTCCCGGCGCTGCTGGTCGACGCCTCGATCGTGGTGGTCCGGATCCTCGGCGGTTACCGCGCCTGGCAGAGCGGCATCGACGCGGTCATCGCCAGCGGGGTGCCGACGGTGTTGGTCAGCGGCGAGCAGGCTGCGGACGCAGAATTGACCGGCCTGTCCACGCTGGCCGCCGGCATCGCGGTGCAGGCGCACATCTACCTGGCGCACGGCGGCGTGGAAAACCTGCGCCAGCTGCACGCCTTCCTGTCCGACACCGTGCTGATGACGGGTTTCGGGTTCAGCCCGCCGGTGGTCACGCCGACCTGGGGCGAGCTGGAGCGGGCCGCGGGCGACGGCGACGGTCCCACGATCGCCGTGCTGTACTACCGCGCGCAGCAACTGGCCGGCAACACCGGCTACGTCGAGGCGCTGTGCCGGGCCATCGAGGACGCCGGCGGGCGCCCGATGCCGGTTTACTGCGCATCGCTGCGCACCGCCGAACCTGAACTGCTGCAACGGCTGGGCGACGCCGACGCCATGGTGGTCACGGTGCTGGCCGCCGGGGGACTGAAGCCGGCCGCGGTGTCGGCCGGCGGCGACGACGACAGCTGGAACGTCGAACACCTTGCGGCCCTGGACATTCCGATCCTGCAGGGACTCTGCCTGACCAGCTCCCGCGCACAGTGGAGCGAAAACGACGACGGGCTCAGCCCACTCGACGTCGCCACCCAGGTGGCGGTGCCCGAGTTCGACGGCCGCATCATCACCGTCCCGTTCTCCTTCAAAGAGATCGACGACGACGGGCTGATCTCCTATGTCGCCGACCCGGAGCGATGCGCGCGGGTCGCAGGCCTGGCCGTCCGGCATGCGCGGCTGCGCGACGTCGCCCCGGCCGACAAGCGGGTGGCCCTGGTGTTTTCGGCCTACCCCACCAAGCACGCGCGGATCGGCAACGCGGTCGGCCTGGACACGCCCGCCAGTGCGGTCGCGCTGCTGCGGGCCATGCGCGAGCGTGGGTACCAGGTGGGTGAACTGCCCGGGGTCGATGCCAACGACGGGGACGCGCTGATCCACGCCTTGATCGAGCGTGGCGGCCAGGACCCCGACTGGCTCACCGAAGGGCAGCTCGCCGGCAACCCGATCCGGTTGTCCGCCAAGGATTATCGCGATTGGTTCGCCACCCTGCCCGCCGCGCTGACGGACGCGGTGACACAGCATTGGGGCCCGCCGCCCGGCGACCTGTTCGTTGACCGTACCGGCGACCCCGACGGTGAAATCGTCATCGCCGCAATGCAAGCGGGCAACCTGGTGCTGATGGTGCAGCCGCCCCGCGGCTTCGGGGAGAACCCGGTGGCGATCTACCACGACCCGGACCTGCCGCCCAGCCACCACTATCTGGCCGCCTATCACTGGCTGGACACCGGATTCGGCTCGCACGCCGTGGTGCACCTGGGCAAGCACGGTAACCTGGAATGGCTACCCGGCAAGACACTGGGCATGTCCGCGGCCTGCGGGTCCGATGCCGCGTTGGGCAACCTGCCCCTGATCTACCCCTTCCTGGTCAACGACCCAGGAGAGGGCACCCAGGCCAAGCGACGGGCGCACGCGGTGCTCGTCGACCACCTCATCCCGCCGATGGCGCGTGCCGAAACCTACGGCGACATCGCCCGTTTGGAACAGCTGCTCGACGAGCACGCGAACGTCGCCGCGCTGGACCCCGGCAAGCTGCCCGCCATCCGCCAGCAGATCTGGACGCTGATCCGGGCCGCCAAAATGGACCACGATCTCGGGCTGACCGAGCGGCCCCCGGAGGACTCGTTCGACGACATGCTGCTGCATGTCGACGGCTGGCTCTGCGAGATCAAGGACGTCCAGATCCGCGACGGCCTGCACATCCTGGGCCAAAAGCCCTCCGGGGAAGTCGAACTCGACCTCGTGCTGGCAATACTGCGGGCCCGCCAACTGTTCGGTGGCGAGCAGACCCTCCCCGGGTTGCGGCAGGCACTGGGCCTCGCGGAGGACGGCACCGACGAACGCACCTCGGTCGACCAGGCCGAAGCCACGGCGCGCGAACTCGTTGCCGAGCTGCAGGCCAGCGGCTGGGATCCCGAAGCCGCCGAACGCATCACCGAGGAGACCGAGGTGGCGGCCGTGTTGCGGTTCGCGGCCACCGAGGTGGTGCCCCGGCTCGCCGGAACGGCCGCCGAAATCGAGCAGGTGCTCAACGCGTTGGACGGCCGGTTCATCCCGGCCGGCCCCTCCGGCTCCCCGTTGCGCGGCCTGATCAACGTGCTGCCCACCGGCCGCAACTTCTACTCCGTCGATCCCAAGGCGGTTCCGTCGCGGCTGGCCTGGGAAGCCGGTGTGGCCCTGGCGGATTCGTTGCTGAGTCGCTACCGCAACGACCACGGGCGATGGCCGCAATCGGTGGGACTCTCGGTGTGGGGCACCTCGGCGATGCGCACCTCCGGCGACGACATCGCCGAAGTGCTTGCGCTGCTGGGTGTCCGACCGGTCTGGGACGACGCGTCGCGTCGAGTCGTCGACCTGACGCCGATCCCACTGGCGGAGCTGGGCCGGCCCCGCATCGACGTAACCGTGCGGATCTCCGGGTTCTTCCGGGACGCCTTCCCGCACGTCGTGACGATGCTCGACGACGCGGTACAGCTGGCCGCCGGTCTTGAAGAGCCCGCCGACGACAACTACGTCCGCGCGCACGCACAGGCCGACCTAGCCCAGCACGGCGATCAACGTCGCTCCACCACAAGAATTTTCGGATCCAAGCCGGGCACCTACGGCGCCGGGCTGCTGCAGCTGATCGACAGCCGCAACTGGCGCGACGACGCCGACCTGGCGCAGGTGTACACGGCGTGGGGAGGGTTCGCCTACGGCCGCAACCTGGACGGCCGCGAGGCGGTCGACGACATGAACCGCCAATACCGTCGGATCGCCGTGGCCGCCAAGAACACCGACACCCGCGAACACGACATCGCCGACTCCGACGACTACTTCCAGTACCACGGCGGCATGGTGGCCACGGTCCGCGCGCTGACGGGGCAGGCGCCCGCCGCTTATATCGGCGACAACACCAGACCGGACGCGATCCGCACCCGCACGCTGTCCGAGGAGACCACCCGGGTGTTCCGGGCCCGCGTCATCAATCCGCGCTGGATGGCCGCGATGCGGCGGCATGGTTATAAGGGCGCGTTCGAAATGGCGGCGACCGTTGACTACCTGTTCGGCTACGACGCCACCGCCGGGGTGATGGCCGACTGGATGTACGAGCAGCTCACCGAGAGTTACGTGCTGGATCCCGAGAACCGAAAGTTCATGGCCGAGTCCAACCCGTGGGCGCTGCACGGCATGGCCGAACGCCTGCTGGAGGCAGCCGGCCGCGGTATGTGGGAACAGCCGCAACCGGAGACCCTCGACGGGCTGCGGCAGGCGCTGCTGGAGACCGAGGGTGACCTCGAGGGCTGACGCTCAGTCAGGAGTTTGCGCGAGTCGGCAGCGAGGTGACCGGGACCGGCGGCAGCGGTGTCGTCGGCAATGTCCACCCATGCCACCTTCACCAAGAACGGCCTGCCGAAGCCGACGCCAATCTGCGTCGCCACCGAACGTGCGGTTGGCCGCACCTTCGGCATCGAACGTGCGGCTGGCCGCACACTCGGCACGGCTGAAACCTCAGATGAAGTCCGATCCGCCGTCGACGTTGACGGTGGCACCGGTGACATAGCCGTTTCGCCGCGACACGAGGTAGGCGGTAATAGAGGCGACCTCTTCGGGAAGTCCGGCGCGGCCGAGATCGCAGGGCTGGTGAAAGTTGTTGTCGATCCAGCTCATGACGTCGACCGGGTCGGTGGCGTCGAGGCCCTCGGCGGCAAGGATGTCTTTGAGCGCCTCGGTGAAGCTGGCCGTCACGATCGTCCCAGGACATATGCAGTTGACTAGAATGCCGTCCTTGGCAAGGCTTTTCGACAAGTTCTTGGTGACGCTGGCAAGTGCCGCCTTCGACGCCGTATAGGCGACGATGCGCGGGTTCTGGCGCTGAATCGAATGTGCGGCCAGCGTCACGATGCGGGCCCAATCCGCGGTCCGCAGCAGCGGCAACGATGCTCGGATCGATCTGACGCCCGACATGGTGCCGAGCGCAAACGCCTCGTCCCACTCCGCGTCGTCCATCTGCTCGAAATAGCCGTCGCCGGGTCCAATGGTGTGGACCAGACAATTCAGTCGACCCCAACGCTCCGAGATCGTCGCAAAGGCATCACTGATGGACTGGGCATCAGCCATGTCGACGCTGATTCCCACGGCGTCCGGGGCGCCGGCCGCGCGCAGTGCTGTGACCGCGGTGTCGAGCGCACCGCGGCCCCTGGCCATCACGGCCACGCTGGCTCCCTCGGCCGCAAGGGTTTCGGCAATGGCCAGACCCATCCCTTTGCTCCCGCCGGTGACCACGGCGGTCGACCCCACGAAACCGAGATCCATCATCGACTCCTTCGCTACGAGTTTTTGGAGCAAATCCGCTCGATCGCTTCCGCCGTCACGCCCAGCCCGCTCAGGCAGAAGCGCACACTGCGCCGGCGGAGATCGTCGCGGTCACAATCGCCGGCCGCCCACTGTTGGTGAATGCCCGCCCAGACCACCCCGTGAATGAATTGGGCGTCGGTCGCCGGATCGATGTGGTGAAACATTCCGTTGTCCATGCCGCGCTGAAGTGTGTCGCTGAGTGGTTCGAGGATCTCGGCGTATGCGGGCCGAACGAGAATGGGGGAGGCGAACATCTGGGATTGAGCCTCCATCGACAGGCGGCGCAAGTCAGCACCGATGGTTTCGTCGAACGCCAGGTCGAGTCGGCCGTCAATCCACGCCGCCACCGCCTCGATGTCCGTGGTGGCACGGCTCATTCGGCGCCGTAGGCGCCGTTTCTCGACGCGCGCGTTCTCCAGGAAGACGGCGGCAATCAATTCGTCTTTGGAGGCGAAATGCCGATAGAACGCGCGTGTGCTCAATCCTGCCCGTTCCAGCACGGCGGTGATACCGAGCCCGCGAACTCCATCCTCGCGCAAAGCGATCGACGCGGCCTGCAGGATCTCGCGGCGTACGGCCGGGTCGGGGCCCAGCTTGTCGCGTCGCCGCGTGCGGGGAGCGGTCATGTCGTCAGCCGGTCGCATCGTAGCTGGCGAGGTAGTCGGCGAACCGTTCGCGAACGCCGTCGGGTGTCAAGCCGTAGTCGGTCAGCTCATAGTCATGCGCGCCACGGGAGCCGGGTCTGTGCCCTTTGGCCCATTGCTCTACGGAAGCCATCGTGGCGTCGGTGAAGCTCAAACCCAAGGCCTCGTAGCTGGTTCGCAGGGTGCGCACGGGATCGGTCTGCAGATCGGCGAACGAGACGTCTGCGAATCGGTCGTCACCGGCGCGGCCGCGGAAATCCATTGCCCGCCGGACGGCTTCAACCCAGCTGTTGACTTGTTCGGCACCGAGTTCGTTAGCGTCGTTGCGGTCGCTGCTCCAGCTGCGCACGTACTGAATGAGGCTGCATACCGACCCCATCACCTTCGCCGGGTCACGGTGGCTCCAAAGGAATTTCGCGTTCGGGTAGGCCTCGACGAGCGCGTCGAGTGCGAACATGTGCACGGGCGTCTTGAGGTGCCATAGCACCGGCGGACAATGCCATTGCAACAGCTTGAGCACTCGCCGGTGAAAGGTGTAGGTCCCGCGCATGTCGCAGTCCATCAACCACGCGAGATAACCGGGCGCGCGAACGGCGCCGTCGAAGTGAAAGGTGCGAAAGCTCATTCCCATCAGGTCCTGGCATTCGGTCGGTGCCGTTGGCTCGGAGTTGTACAGCGTCTTCATGAGCGGGAACATGTCATCGAGCATCTTCAGGCCGGCCTCGGCCTGTGCGATCCGCGGATCGGTGTGTTGGGTCGCGGCCTCCGGCGGCGGGGTGGGGGCTTGCGATTCCCACATCCGTAGCGACCGGAATTGCGGGTCGGCGGCCACCAGCTGACTCAAAGCGGTGGTCCCGGTGCGGGGTAACCCGATCACGAATACGGGGCCGTCGACCACCTCGTCGTCGAGCTCGGGGTGGCGGGCGTAGGTGTCCTCGATCTTGAGGCGCTGAATCAAGGCGTTACTGATGGTGGCGTGCTGGATGATCCGGCCCATGTCGTTGAGGTCGGCCTCGGTGTTCAGCGCATCGACGATGCGTTCGAGCCCCTCGCGATAGTAGGGCGAACCGAAATCCTCGAGACCCGTTGCGGCGCGGGCGCCGTCTTCCAACTTGTCGGCATCGAACATCATTGTGCAAACCTCTTGTGCACGGCTTGGCGACGCGCCGCGAGGACGGACCGGCGCTCTTCTGGAGTGACTTTTGCGGTATTCGGAGGTAACTCCGAATCAATCTCGCCGAAGGGCACGACGCGGGTGGTCGGCGTCGGCGCCGTCTCGGTGCGCACACAGCGCAGGATGATCGGGCCGTTGCTGTGGCCGGCGGTGTCGAGCCAATTGGCGACGCCCGGATCGTCAGAGCACAGCACCAAGCGCACGATGCCATCGTCGTCCACTACGGCCTGATGGGCATTGAGGCTGGACTGGTGGCGCCCGTAATGGATCGTCTCCCACCACGGATTGCCGATGGAGAAGCTCCAGTAAATACCTTGGGGCGGCTTCACTTCCACGATGAGCGCCTCATTCGGGCCCAGCTCCCACCGGCCGATTACCGGCCTGTTCTCCGCCGCCGCACCTATATCTGTGCGGTCGATCGGCGGCAGGAATCCGTTGGGCGGTGCCGCGGCGCCGAATTGCAGGAAGAACGCCAGATTGTCGCCGACGAAGTCACCGAGCGCAGTGATCTGCCGCGACACCACCATGTCCGGATCAACTGATGGGCCGTCGGTTTGCACCGCGTCGCCGATTCGCTCGATGCGCAGCGACGAGGCCACCTCGGTGTCCCAGTCGTAGAAGAAGTGCCGCACCGTCAACGTGGGATGGTCTCCCTCGATGCGCATCCAATTGCCTGGTCGGTCATCGGCTGACAGCACGACCTCGAAGTTGCCATCCGCATCCACGTCGAGCTCATCCACCAGTTCGTTCGCTGTCGCGGCGACGCCGTTCATTGTCTGCAGCCCGACGTACCTCGCGGTCCCTCGATTCCCGAACAGCCGATAACTCTCGCCGCCGCGCAACACCGCACGGGTGTAGAGGCAGTCGGGGCACTCCATGCCCCAGGTCACCAGGTCGTCAGTGCTGGTACGGCGCACGCTCAGAACCGGGTGCGGATCGAACCGCAGCACCTCGTCGATTCCGGCGGCAAGCAACACCAACAGATGCCGGATGCCGGCAGCGACGTCGATTCGGTTTCGACTTGCCGGGTCGGATTCGACGGTCTGTGCGGCTGCCCGTAGCCGGACCAGCAGATGGGACCACGCCTGAGAAAGGTCTACATTGCCGACTTCTTCCGACAACGCCGCCTCTGCGATTGAGAACGGCAGCCACGCCAGCGGTGTTCTCGGCTCGCTCACGTTCTCCGCTTCCGTCGTGCCGGCAGTCTTAACTGAAAATAATATTTTCGGTTAAGGGTGCCATGACTATCGCAGTGACCGCTCACGATGTCAATGACGGGTCGTGCAGCGTAGGTTGTTACCGTGACGCCCGCATTCGCCGATCTCGCCAAGGCGCAGTACATCCTGTTGACCACCTTCACCAAAGACGGCAAGGCCAAGCCGACGCCGATTTGGGCGGCCGCCGACCAAGACCGGCTCCTGGTCATCACTCAGGAAAAGTCCTGGAAGGTCAAGCGGATTCGCAACACTCCGAGGGTCACGCTGGCCACCTGCACCATGCAGGGCCGCCCGACCAGTGAGGCCGTCGAAGGCACCGCCGCGATACTGGACAAGTCGCAAACCGCCGTGGTGTACGACGCGATCGGAAAGCGTTACGGCATCGTCGGCAAGGTGTTCAATCTCTTCAGCAAGCTGCGCGGCGGCATGGAGAACAATGTCGGTCTCGAGCTGAGGGTGGCGCAGGCCTAGGGCGCCTCATGGGCACCGTTCTCGTTCCGATCCCGGACCGCGATTTCGACCCGACCGAGGTCGCCGTCAGCTGGCGCGTCTTGATCCGCAACGGTCATCGGGTGGTGTTCGCCACCGAAAGCGGATCGCCCGGTGCGGCGGACGACATCATGGTGAGCGGCCGCGGTTTGGACGTGTGGTCCGCCCTGCCGGTGCTGGGCGCCATCCCGGCGGTCGGGCTGATGCTGCGCGCGAACAAGGACGCGCGTAGCGCATACCGGGACATGTTGGCGTCAAACGAGTTTCAGCACCCAATCGCGTGGGCGCAAGCCGGTCTCGACGGAGTCGACGCCCTGCTGCTGCCCGGCGGGCATCGCGCCCGCGGCATGCGCAGCTATGTCGACAGCGACGTCCTGCACCGGCTCGTCGTCGACGCCTTCAAGCGGGGGGTCGTCGTCGCCGCCATATGTCACGGCGTGCTCCTAGCCGCGCGCAGCGTCGACCCCGCGACGGGTCATTCGGTGCTCTACGGACACAAGACCACCGCGTTGACATGGGCGATGGAGGGCCTGGCGTGGCGATTGACGCGGTTCACCCGATTCTGGGATCGAAACTACTACCGCACCTACACCGAGCAGCCCGGCCAGCCCCGCGGCTACATGTCCGTGCAGTCGGAAGTGACTCGCGCACTTGAAAATCCGACGGATTTCTGCGACGTCGTGCGCGGTTCGCCGGGCTGGCGGCGCAAATCCTCCGGGATGTCACGCGACACCGCGACCGACTCGCGGCCTGCGTTCGTCGTCGACGACGGCAGCTACGTGTCGGCGCGTTGGCCGGGAGATACGCACACGTTCGCGACGGTTTTGTCGCGAAAGCTGGTGTGACGCAATTACGTCGTCGCGCCCGATGCCAAATGTTCGCCGAAGAACGCGAAGACCCGGCGCCAGGCGTCCTCGGTGGCGTCCGCGTCGTAGCCGAAACCGGTAATCCGCAGTAGTGGCTGGGCGGGCAGTTCGTTGGCGAAGCTGTGGCCGACACCGGGGTAGACCTTCACGTCGGCGGTGATGTTCTTGTCGGCGATGGTCTCGCGCAGCTTCTCGGGCGCGCCCCGTCCCAGCGGGTCACGGGCGCCGAAGCTGGCCACTATGGGGCACGCCCCATCGAGCGTCCTGTCGAGGTTGCGGGGCAGGGGAGCGCCGTAGAACGGCGCCGAGGCGCCGAAACCCTTGGGCGACATGACCAAAGCGAACTGGCCGCCCATGCAGAAACCCGCGATGCCGACCTGACCGGAACATTCGGGCATGGCTTTCACGTGGTCGCGGGCCGCGAGGATGTCGTCCAGGGCACGGCCGCGCTGTGTCTGCAGCTCCTTCATCACCCGGGTGATGCAGCGGATGCGGCCGCCCCGCGCGTACATGTTCGGGGTGATCGCCACGTAGCCGGCCTGCGCGATGCGCTTGTTCGTCGACTCCTTGTCCCTGCCGTATCCGAACGCGTCGTGAATCACGACCACGCCGGGCCACGGGCCTTCACCGCTGGGAAGGTCCAGCAGCGCGTCGATCGGTCCGGCGGGCGTGTCGATCTCAATCGTGGTCATAGCGTCATCTAACTGCAATCGCCCCGGACACCACCATGGGAACTTCGACGCAGTTGGCGGACGTTGGCTGTACATGCTGTCACGGCTGTTTCTCGTCTACGCCGCCGTCGAGCTGGCGGCGACCATCGCCCTGGTTGCGACGATCGGTTGGGGTTGGACGCTGCTGGCGCTGGCGGGCACCTTCCTGCTCGGATGGAGCCTTCTGGTGCCGGTGATGGGCTCGCACCTGGCCCGTCAGATCGGGCACCTGCGCTCCGGCCTGGCCGAACCGCGCACCGCGGTGCGAGACGGGACGTTGGTCACGCTGGCCACCCTGCTGGTCCTGGTGCCCGGACTGGTCACCACGGCCCTGGGGCTCCTGCTGCTGATGCGGCCCGTCCGCGCTGCGGTCGGCCCCGGTCTGGCCGCGGTCGCGATGCGTGGCCTACGACGGCGGGTGCCGCTGTTCGCCGACACGACGTTGTTCGCCGCAGGCGTGCGTCAGCGCGGCGGTGCTGCGGCGGACGACTACATCGACGGCGAGGTCGTGGACGTCCACGACATCAGGCCGCCCGCCCTACCGAACGAGCCGGTGCGGGGCGGATACCCGGGCCGGCCCGCCTGGGACTAACCACCGGCCCGCCACCACACGTAGTTTTGCCCTGTGAGCGACACGTTGCTGGTCAACGGCCGGGTGCACAGCCCGACCCATCCAGACGCCACCGCCATGGCGGTGCGCGACGGCGTGGTCGCCTGGCTGGGCAGCGATGACGTCGGCCGCAGCACGTTTCCGGGCGCGGACGTCGAGGACTTGAACGGCGGTTTCGTGGCGCCCGGCTTCGTGGACAGCCACATTCATCTGACCGCGACGGGCCTGACGCTCAGCGGGCTCGATCTACGCGCGGCGAGCTCGCGCGCGCAGTGCATCCAGATGCTCGCCGAGTACGCGGCAGCCCACCCCGGCCGTCCGGTGTGGGGGCATGGCTGGGACGAGACGTCGTGGCCCGAGAACTCCCCGCCGAGCACCGCCGACCTCGATGCCGTCCTCGGCGACCGCGCCGCCTACCTGTCCCGGGTCGACGTGCACTCGGCGCTCGCCTCGACGGGGTTGCGCCGGCTGGTCGCGGACCTACCGGCGGCGGTCGGCTTCGCCGCCGACCGGCCGCTTACCGGCGACGCCCACCACTTGGTCCGCGCCCTAGCCCGCGGCCTGTTGACGCCCGAGCAGCTGGCCGAGGCCCGCGCGGCCGCCCTGCGGGCCGCCGCGGCGGCCGGCATCGTCGCGGCGCACGAATGCGCGGGGCCCGAGATCGGCGGGCTGGACGACTGGCTGCGGCTGCGTTCCCTCGTTGCGGGTGTTCGAGGCGTCGAGGTGACCGGCTACTGGGGCGAGGCGGTGACCACGCCCGCACGGGCGCGCGCGCTCATCGAGGAGACCGGAGCCCGCGGGCTGGCCGGCGATCTCTTCGTGGACGGCGCGCTCGGGTCGCGCACCGCCTGGCTGCACGCGCCGTACGCCGACGCCGAGGACCGGCTCGGCACCTGCTACCTGGACCCCGACGCCATCGAGGCGCACGTGCGGGCGTGCACCGAGGCGACGGTGACCGCGGGCTTCCATGTCATCGGCGACGCCGCCGTCTCCGCGGTGGTCACTGCCTTCGAGCGGGTCGTCGCGCAACTCGGAGCCGTCGGCGTCGCCCGGTGCGGGCACCGCCTGGAGCACGTCGAAATGGTCACCGCCGAGCAGGCCGCCCAGCTGGGGCACTGGGGCGTCATCGCCAGCGTGCAGCCCAACTTCGATGCGTTGTGGGGTGGCCCCGAGGGCATGTACGCGCGCCGCCTCGGCGCCGAACGAGGCAGTCGGCTCAATCCGTTAGCGCTGTTAGCATCCCAAGGCGTGCCCCTCGCGCTTGGTTCCGACGCACCGGTAACAGGCCTCGACCCCTGGGCGAGCGTGCGCGCGGCGGTCAACCATTGGACCCCTGGCAGCGCGGTCTCCGCGCGCGCCGCGTTCGCCGCAGCAACCCGTGGTGGCTGGCGGGCCGCAGGCGTCCACGACGGCAAGATGGGGACACTGGTGCCCGGTGCGCCGGCCTCCTACGCCGTGTGGGACGCCGGGCCCCTCGACGTCCACGCACCTCGCGACGCCGTGCAGCGCTGGTCGACCGACCCGCGCGCCCGGGTGCCGGCCTTGCCGCGCCTGGGCCCGAACGACGCCCTGCCGCGGTGCCGGCGAACGGTGCATCGGGGCGCTGTCATCCATGGCTGAGGACTGGCCCGGCCGAAAGGACCGCGCTGAGGAAGCCGCTGAGGCCGACCCGACGGACGATGATCTTGCGGCGCGCCCCGATACCGAACCGGCCAGTGGCGACGCGGCTTCGGAGCGCGATGACAAGCCCGGAGAAGATGTCGACCCCTCGGAACCCGGCGCGCCACCGCTGACGAGCCGCATCGCGGCCGCAGCACGCCGGGTGGGCGCCGGAGCGCTCGCGCGGCTGCCTGCCGTCCGGGCCGCGATGCTGCCGCGGCTGACCCGCTTGGCCTGCGCCATAGCCGGCGGTGTCCTGCTCTTCACCAGCTTCCCGTCGCTGAACTGGTGGTGGGGCGCGGTCGTCGCGGCCGCGCTGCTGGCTTGGGTGCTCAAGCATCCGGCGACGACGCCGGCGGGCGGTTTGGGCTACGGGTTCCTTTTCGGGCTGGCGTTCTATCTGCCGCTGCTGCCCTGGATCAGCATGCTCGTCGGTGCCGTGCCCTGGATGGTGCTGGCCATGACGTGTGCGCTGTTTCCCGCCCTCTTCGGCCTTGGCGCCGTGCTCGTGCGGCAGCTGCCGGGCTGGCCGGTGTGGTTCGCGCTGGTGTGGACGGCCCAGGAGTGGCTGAAATCGATCGTCCCGTTCGGCGGCTTCCCATGGGGGTCGGTGGCATTCGGCCAGGCGCAGGGCCCCTTCTTGCCGTTGGTCCAGCTCGGCGGCGCCGCGTTGCTCTCGATGGCGATCGTGCTGGTTGGGTTCAGCGCGACCGCCATCGAGCTGGAGATCGTGAAGTGGTTGCACGCCGGTAAGCGGGCGCACCGCGGCGCCGACGAATCGGCGAACGCCGGTGCTGAACCGCCCGCGGTGGTGCTGCCGGGCGTCTGCATCTGCCTCGTGCTGTTCGCGTCCGTCGTCGTCTGGCCGCAGGTTCGGCACGCCGGCACAGGATCGGGCGGCGAACCGTCGGTCACCGTCGCGGTGGTGCAGGGGAATGTGCCGCGGCTGGGTCTCGACTTCAACGCGCAACGTCGGGCCGTGCTCGACAACCATGTCCGCGAGACCCTGCGGCTGGCGGAGGACGTGCGAGCGGGACAGGCGCCGCAACCCCAATTCGTCATCTGGCCAGAGGACTCCTCGGACATCGATCCACTGGTCAATGTCGACGCCGCGCTGGTGATATCGCAGGCCGCGACCGCGATCGGCGCACCGATCCTGATCGGCACCGTGTCGGAACTGCCCGGCAGCCCGCCGGAGAATCCGCAGTACACCAACACCATGATCGTGTGGAACCCGTCGACCGGACCGGCCGACCGGCACGACAAGGAAATCGTGCAGCCCTTCGGCGAATACCTGCCAATGCCGTGGTTGTTCAGCCATCTCTCCTCGTACGCCAACCGCGCCGGGAACATGGCGCCCCGGCCGGGCACGGACGTCGTGCACATCGCCGGGGTGCCGGTCGGGGTGGCCACGTGCTGGGAAGTGATCTTCAACCGCGTCCCGCGCAAAGCGGTCCTCAACGGTGCCCAGTTGCTCGCCGTGCCGAGCAACAACGCCACCTTCAACAAGACGATGAGCGAACAGCAGCTGGGATTCGCCAAGGTGCGCGCCGTTGAGCATGACCGATACGTGGTGGTCGCGGGCACCACCGGGATCAGCGCGGTGATCGCGCCGGACGGCGCCGAGCTGGTTCGCACCGACTTCTTTCAGCCCGATTACCTGGACATCCAGGTGCGCCTGAAGACGAAACTGACACCGGCGACACGTTGGGGTCCCATCCTGCAATGGCTCCTGGTCGCGGCGGCCGGAGCGGCAATCCTGGCCGGGATACGGCACAATAGATTGTTCCCGCGTCCGATTCGTCGGAGGTCCGAGCCCCCGGACGAATCCCCGAACGCCGGTACGCCCCCGGGCGAAACCCCGCCTGACGAGGGCGGCGACCAGGCGCCGCCGGAGGACGGCGGTGACTACACTCCGCTCCACGAGGGGGGCGAACGACCATCGCGACACATCGGGCGACACAGAGGAGCTACATGACCACCGGCCAGCCGGCGCCCCGGAACCCGGGGAATCGTCCCAGCGAGCGCGTCCTGGTGATCATCCCGACCTACAACGAGCGGGAGAACCTGCCGGTGATCCACCGGCGGCTGAAGGACGCCTGCCCGCACGTGCACCTACTCATCGTCGACGACAGCAGCCCCGACGGCACCGGCGATCTCGCCGAGGAACTGGCCGCCGCCGATGCGGGTCGCACCCACGTGATGCACCGCACCGCCAAGGACGGCCTGGGCGCGGCGTACCTGGCGGGCTTCGCCTGGGGTCTGAGCCGCGACTACTCGGTGCTGGTGGAGATGGATGCCGACGGCAGCCACGCGCCCGAGCAGCTCCACCGTCTGCTGGACGCGGTCGACGCCGGAGCCGACCTGGCCATCGGATCCCGCTACGTCGAGGGCGGGTCGGTGCGAAATTGGCCGTGGCGGCGCTGGGCGCTGTCGTGGACGGCCAACACCTATGCGCGGCTTGCCCTGGGAATCGGCGTCCATGACATCACCGCCGGCTACCGCGCCTACCGCCGAGAGGTCCTCGAGGCGATCGGCCTCGAGGCGGTGGACTCCAAGGGCTACTGCTTCCAGATCGACCTGACCTGGCGCACCGTGTGCAACGGGTTCGTCATCGTCGAGGTGCCGATCACCTTCACCGAGCGCGAACTCGGCGTCTCCAAGATGAGCGGATCCAACATCCGCGAGGCGCTGATGAAGGTCACCCGATGGGGCATAGAGGGCCGCAAGGCCCGCGCCGGCACCCAGCGCGCCGACAACCGCAGCTAAAGCGGTCGGGGGTCAGCCGCGGCGGCGTGACCGGATGATTTCGAGCCGCTCCTTGAGCAGCTCTTCGAGCTCCTCGACCGAACGGCGCTCCAGCAGCATGTCCCAGTGCGTACGCGGCGGCTTGACCTTCTTCGGCTCGGGCAGGTCGCCGTCGATCAGCGTGCCGTCCAGGCCGTTCTTGCAGGGCCAGGTGCCGGGAATCTCGGCGTCGTCGGCGAACGGAACCTCGAATTCCTCGCCGTTGTCCGTGCGGTACCGCGCGATCTGACGCGGCGCCAGGTCGTGGTTGCGGTCGGTCTCGTAGCTCACGGCTCCGAGGCGGCTGCCCCTAAGGACGCGATCAGCCATGTTGCTACTCCTCTAGGTCATTTGAATTTTCGGGCTGCGGTAATGCAATTCTGTCCGCTTGGCAAACGTTGCGGCGGTCCGTGTAGTTCCCCGGTCGGCGGGGCGGCGTACGCGACGCGACCTTCAATGATACCGGGATGGCCGGGCAATCCCGACTAAAGTCGGCAGGCGTGAGCCGCCGCCCCCGCCCGCAGCCGTGTCGTTGGTGCGGTCGAGACGTGTCCGACGCCGGGATGGGACGGCGACGCCAGTACTGCCGCCAGTCGTGCCGGCAGCGGGCATACGAACAACGCGCCTCGTTGACCCGTGGCGGCGCCGGGGCCTCACTGGCCTTGCCTCCCGACGCGGTGGTTCTCTCGGCCGACGACGCCGCCGACCTGTCCGACCGGGTCTACCAGGTGCGGTGCGCGGCCGAGGATGTCGCCACAGCCCTCGACGAGGGAGCGCAGGCGACCGAACTGCGCGAATTGTGCGACCAGCTGATCAGGGCCGCCCGGGCGGCAGACGGCTGGCGCCGGGTGGGCGTCTGAGCCGTCCTGACCACTGTCGATGCATAGCCGGGTACAGTCGCGCCATGGATGGCGCGTCAGTTGTATCCCGGCGTACCGGGGTCACGAGATGCCTCGACACCCGCGGGCGCAACGGCGCGTTCCGGATCCCCTGGGACAAGGCGTGCCTCACGCCGAAGCCGGTTCTCCTGTAGCAGCCGGGAGCATCGGACGTTTTGAAATACCGTCAGAGTTGGCCATACTCACCAGCGACATTCTTGGGCCGGAGAGCGGCACGGCATCGCATCGTGCAGCAAATTCCGTGACTCGGCGAGAGTCGCATCGA
Source organism: Mycobacterium sp. 852002-51613_SCH5001154 (assembly GCF_001667425.1). Classification (NCBI taxonomy): domain Bacteria; kingdom Bacillati; phylum Actinomycetota; class Actinomycetes; order Mycobacteriales; family Mycobacteriaceae; genus Mycobacterium; species Mycobacterium sp. 852002-51613_SCH5001154. The sequence continues at coordinate 82,250 of NZ_LZII01000005.1, forward strand.
GGCAGCTGACGGCCAAGTTAGGCGAGAGGTAGTGATGGTGGATCAACTCCAGCATGCGACCGAAGCGCTGCGCAAAGCGCTGGTCCAGGTCGAGCGCCTGAAACGCACCAATCGTGCGCTGCTGGAGCGGTCGAGCGAGCCGATCGCGATCGTCGGTATGTCCTGCCGCTTCCCGGGCGGAGTCGAGACACCGGAAGAGCTGTGGCAGATGGTGGCCGACGGCCGCGATGTGATCACGGAGTTCCCCAACGATCGCGGCTGGGACCTGGCGAGCCTGTACGACCCCGACCCCGACGCCCGCCACAAGACATACGCGCGGACCGGCGGTTTCGTGGACGGTGTCGCCGACTTCGATCCGGCGTTCTTCGGCATCGCGCCGAGCGAGGCGCTCGCGATGGACCCGCAACATCGGATGTTGCTGGAACTGTCGTGGGAGGCATTGGAAAGGGGCGGCATCGACCCCAGCGCGCTGCGGGGCAGCGCGACCGGCGTGTTCGCCGGGCTCATCGTCCAGGGCTACGGCATGCTCGCCGAGGAGATCGAGGGCTACCGGCTGACCGGCATGACATCCAGCGTCGCTTCCGGTCGGGTGTCGTATGTGCTGGGGCTCGAGGGCCCGGCGGTGTCGGTGGACACTGCGTGTTCGTCGTCGTTGGTGGCGTTGCACATGGCGGTGCAGTCCTTGCGTTCGGGGGAGTGCGATCTGGCGCTGGCCGGCGGCGCGACCGTCAACGCGACCCCGACGGTCTTCGTCGAATTCAGCCGCCACCGGGGGTTGGCCCCCGACGGACGGTCCAAGGCTTACGCCGGAGCGGCCGACGGCGTCGGCTGGTCGGAGGGCGGCGCGATGCTCGTCGTCGAGCGGCTCTCGGATGCCCGGCGGTTGGGTCATCCGGTGCTGGCGCTGGTGCGCGGCTCGGCGGTCAATCAGGACGGTGCATCCAACGGGCTGACCGCGCCGAACGGTCCGTCGCAGCAGCGGGTGGTGCGTGCGGCGCTGGCCAATGCCGGTTTGTCGGCGGCCGACGTCGACGTGGTGGAAGGCCACGGAACCGGAACCACGTTGGGCGACCCCATCGAGGCCCAGGCGTTGTTGGCCACGTACGGCCAGGACCGGTCCGAGCCGCTGTGGCTGGGGTCGATCAAGTCGAACATGGGTCACACGCAGGCCGCGGCGGGCGTGGCCGGTGTGATCAAGATGGTGCAGGCCATGCGGCACGAAATGTTGCCGGCGACATTGCATGTGGACATGCCCAGCCCGCATGTCGATTGGTCGGCGGGAGCGGTCTCGTTGCTGACCGAGGCGCAGCCGTGGCCGGCGAGTCGGCGCGTGCAACGGGCGGGCGTGTCGTCGTTCGGGATCAGCGGCACGAATGCACACGTGATCATCGAGGCGGTCCCGTCGCCCGAGCCGCTGGCGGACCGCCCGCAGCCCGTTGCGGTGCCGTGGGTGGTGTCGGCAAAATCGTTGCCGGCGTTGAGGTCTCAGGCGGCCCGGCTCGCCGGACATCTGCGCGGCCATGGCGAGCTGGACGTCGCCGACGTGGCCTGGACGCTGGCGGGGCGCGCGACCTTCGAGCATCGGGCCGTCGTGGTCGGTGGCGACCGGGAGCGGTTGCTCGCCGGGCTGGACGAGCTGGCCGGTGACGACCCGGCCGGCACGGTCATTCAGGGCAGCGCGGTGCCGGCGGGCAAGAACGTCTTCGTGTTCCCCGGCCAAGGTTCCCAATGGCTGGGCATGGGCATCGAATTGCTGGACACCGCACCGGTATTCGCGCAGCAGATCGACGCGTGCGCGGAGGCGTTCGCGGAATTCGTCGACTGGTCGCTGGTCGATGTCCTGCGTGGCGTCCCGGGCGCCCCCGGCATGGATCGCGTGGACGTGGTGCAGCCGGTGCTGTTCGCGGTGATGGTGTCGCTGGCAGAACTGTGGAAATCGGTCGGAGTCAACCCGGACGCGGTGATCGGCCATTCGCAGGGGGAGATCGCCGCGGCGTATGTCGCGGGCGCGCTGTCGCTGCGCGATGCCGCTCGGGTGGTCACGCTGCGCAGCAAGTTGTTGCGGTCGCTGGCCCACTCCGGTGGCATGCTCTCCATTGCTTGCAGCACCGAACGCGCACGGGAACTGTTGGCGCCCTATGGCAATCGCGTCAGCATCGCCGCCGTCAACGGCCGCTCGGCGGTAGTGGTATCGGGCGAGGTGGCCGCGCTTGACGAACTCGTCGGGTTCTGCGCCGACCTGGAGCTGCGCACTCGCAGGATCGACGTGGACTATGCGTCGCATTCGGTCGAGGTCGAGGCCATCCGGGATGAGCTGGCCGAGGCACTGGCCGGCATCGAGCCGAGTTCCTCCCGCATTGCCTTCTTTTCCACGGTGACCGGAAACCGTTTGGACACCGCCGGTTTGGATGCAGCGTACTGGTACCGCAACATCCGGCAAACCGTGCAGTTCGACCAAGCGGTGCGGGCCACATGCGAGCACGGGTATCGCACGTTCATCGAATCCAGTCCGCATCCCGCGCTCATCGCCGGCATAGAAGACACCGTGAACGACTGCCTGAAAAACTCGGTCGGCGACCCCGAGGTCATCGTGGTTCCCACCCTGGGCCGCGATGACGGCGGCCTCGAGCGGTTCGTCACGTCGGCCGCCGCCGCATTCGTGGCCGGTGTGAGCGTGCACTGGCGTGGTGTGTTGTCCGGGGCGGGCTTCGTGGAGCTGCCGACGTACGCCTTTGACCGGCGCAGGTTTTGGCTGTCCGGCGAGGGCATCGGAGCCGACGCCGCGGGCTTGGGGCTCGAGACCAGCAAGCATGCGTTGCTCAGCGCGGTCGTCGAGCTGCCGGCTTCCGACGGGGTGCTGCTGACGGGCCGTATGTCGCCCAGCCTGCAGGGGTGGCTGGCCGATCACGCGGTCTCCGGCGCGGCCGTGTTCCCGGGCGCGGGGTTTGTCGAGTTGGCGATCCGGGCCGGCGACGAAGTCGGCTGTTCGGTGGTCGACGAATTGACGCTGCAGGCGCCCCTGATGCTGCCTGCCTCCAGTTCGGTTGCCCTGCAGGTCGTCGTCGGTCCCAGTGACGATTCGGGACGGCGCGCAGTCTCGGTGTTTTCCCGCGCCGACGCCGGTTCGGGATGGATTTGTCACGCGGAGGGGGTCTTGAGCTCCCGATCGATCGAGCCCGGCGCCGATCTGTCAGTGTGGCCGCCCGAGGGCTCGGTCGCGGTGGACGTGGCCGACGGCTACGACCACCTGGCAGCGCATGGGTACGGCTACGGCCCGGCGTTCCGGGGATTGACCGCGACGTGGGTCCGCGGCGACGAGGTGTTCGCCGAGGTGCGACTGCCGGACGCGGCCGGAGGCGCCAGCGGGTTCGGCGTGCACCCGGCCCTGCTCGACGCGGCGATGCACGCCGTCATCATGGCCCAGCAGGCGGCGGGCCAGCCCGTCGATGTGATGTTGCCGTTCTCGTGGCAGGACGTCTCGCTGCACGCCGCGGGTGCGACCGCGGTCCGCGCCCGGATTGCGCCCACCAGCCGGGGCACACAGACCGGTGGGGGCGCCTCCATCTCGATCGAGCTCGCCGACGGGCTGGGCCTGCCGGTGTTGTCCGTGGGCGCGATGGTTGCCCGCCCGGTCAGTGAGCGGCAACTGCGCGCGGCGGTGTCGAGCTCGGGGCCCGAGCGACTGTTCGAACTGGCGTGGTCGCCGGCAACCGTGCCGGCCACGGCGAACCCGGCAGCGGCCTACGAGATTCTGGAATGGGTTGGCACCGAACAGGATCCGGTCACCGCAACGTATGAGCGTACCCACCGGGCGCTGGCCGCCGTGCAGTCGTGGCTGACCGAGCGCGACGCCGGTGTGTTGGTCGTGGTGACCCGCGGCGCCGTGGGATTGGCGGGGGAGGACGTCACCGATCTGCCCGGCGCGGCGGTATGGGGTCTGGTGCGCTCGGCGCAAACCGAGCATCCGGGTCGCATTGTCCTGGTGGATTCCGATGTGCCGCTGGATGCTCAGGCGGTCGCTTCAGTGCTCGCGGTCGGGGAGCCGCAGGTATTGCTGCGCAACGGTCAGGTCCATACGGGGCGGGTGCGGCCCAGCCGCGCGGTCGACGATCTCTTGGTTCCCCCGGACGAGGGACCCTGGCGCCTGGGTATCAGCAACGCCGGCACGTTCGAAAACCTGCGGCTGGAGCCGGTTCCCAACGCCGACGCGCCATTGGAGCCGGGTCAGGTTCGGGTGGCCTTGCGCGCTATCGCCGCCAACTTCCGCGACATCATGATCACCCTGGGCATGTTCACCCACGACGCGCTACTCGGCGGCGAAGGCGCCGGCGTGGTGGTCGAGGTCGGCCCGGGTGTCACCGAATTCGCCGTCGGCGACTTGGTTTACGGTTTCTTCCCCGACGGAAGCGGCACGTTGGTCGCCGGCGACGTACGCCTGCTGCAGCCTATGCCTGCGGACTGGTCATACGCCGAGGCCGCCGCCATCTCGGCCGTCTTCACCACCGCTTACATGGCCTTTGTCCACCTGGCCGATGTCAAGCCGGGCCAGCGGGTATTGGTGCATGCGGCCGCCGGCGGGGTCGGCATGGCCGCGGTCCAGTTGGGCCGGCATCTGGGTCTCGAGATATTCGCGACTGCCAGCCGGGGTAAGTGGGACACGTTGCGGGCCATGGGCTTCGACGACGACCACATCTCGGACTCCCGCAGCCTGGAGTTCGAGGACAAGTTCCGGGCGGTGACCGGTGGCCGCGGGATGGATGTGGTGCTGGATTCACTGGCCGGCGACTTCGTCGATGCCTCCCTGCGGCTGGTCGCCCCCGGCGGCGTGTTCTTGGAGATGGGCAAGACCGACATCCGCGATCCGGGCGTGATCGCCCAGGAATATCCGGGCGTGCGCTACCGCGCCTTCGACCTCTTCGAGCCCGGCCGTCCCCGCATGAATCAGTGGATGATCGAGTTGGCCGGGCTGTTCGACGCCGGTGTGCTGCGACCATTGCCGGTGACCACCTTCGACATTCGACGCGCCCGCGCGGCGTTGCGGTACCTGAGCCAGGCCCGCCACGTCGGCAAGGTAGTCATGACGGTTCCGGACACCTGGGCGGCCGGCACCGTGCTGATCACCGGTGGCACCGGAATGGCGGGTTCGACGCTGGCCCGCCACTTGGTCACCCGACACGGTGTGCGGAACGTGGTGTTGCTGAGTCGCAGTGGCCCTGATGCGCCGGGATCCGCCGAGTTGATCGCGGAATTGGAAGAAGCCGGTTGCCGGGTGCGCGCGGTCGCGTGCGACGCGGCCGACCGGGAGGCGCTGGCCGCGGCGATCGCCGATATTCCGGCGAGCGAACCGCTGACCGGGGTGATCCACGCCGCCGGTGTGCTCGACGACGCGGTCGTCACGTCGTTGACTCCGGACCGAGTCGATGCGGTGTTGCGCGCCAAGGTGGATGCAGCATGGAACCTGCACGAGCTCACTCGTGATCTCGACGTTTCGGCGTTCGTCATGTTCTCGTCCATGGCCGGCCTGGTCGGATCGTCGGGGCAGGGTAATTATGCGGCGGCCAACTCTTTCCTGGACGGGTTGGCCGCGCATCGGCGGGCCCTTGGGCTGCCCGCGGTCTCACTGGGATGGGGGCTGTGGGATCAGGCCAGCGCCATGACCGGTGGGCTGGACGCGGCCGACCTCGCCCGCCTCGGTCGCGACGGGATCCTGGCCCTGTCTTCGGACGAGGCGATGGAATTGTTCGACACCGCACTGATTGTCGACGAGCCGTTCATGGCGCTCGCCCGCATCGACCTGAACGCGTTGCGTGCTCACGCTGCCGCGGTGCCGCCGATGTTCGCCGACCTGGTCAACGCGCCGGCGCGGCGTCAGGTCGACGACTCGCTGGCTGCCGCGAAATCGAAATCGGCTCTGGCGCACCGTCTGCACGGGTTGCCAGAACCGGAACAGCACGCGGTACTCCTGGACCTGGTCCGCTCACACATCGCCACGGTGCTGGGTAACACCACGCCCGAAGCGATCGACCCGGACAAGGCGTTCCAGGATCTGGGCTTCGACTCACTGACCGCGGTCGAAATGCGTAACCGGCTGAAAACGGCTACCGGGCTGGCGCTTTCACCCACCCTCATCTTCGACTACCCGACACCGAACGGGCTGGCGGGCTACATCCGCAGCGAACTTGCCGGGGTGCCACAAGAAATCACTTCCGCCCCGGTCGTTCGCGCCGTCGGCGACGACCCGATTGTGATCATCGGCATGTCGTGCCGCTATCCGGGCGGGGTGAATTCTCCCGACGATTTGTGGCAGATGCTCATCGAGCGCCGCGACGTGCTCTCGGAGTTCCCCTCCGACCGCGGTTGGGATCTGGCCGGCATTTACAGCCCGGATCCCGATGTTCCGGGCACCTGCTATACCCGCACCGGAGGCTTCGTAGACGGAGTCGCGGACTTCGACCCCGCCTTCTTCGGCATCGCGCCGAGTGAGGCGTTGGCCATGGATCCCCAGCAGCGGATGTTCCTCGAGCTGTCATGGGAAGCCTTGGAGCGGGCCGGGATTGAGCCCGGTGCGTTGCGGGGCAGCGCGACGGGCATGTTTGCCGGGGTCTACACGCAGGGCTACGGCATGGGCGCCGCCCCGGCCGCGGAGGGCTTCCGCCTGACCGGGCAGTCGTCGAGTGTCGCGTCGGGCCGAGTGTCGTATGTGCTGGGGCTGGAGGGGCCGGCGGTGTCGGTGGACACGGCGTGTTCGTCGTCGTTGGTGGCGTTGCACATGGCGGCGCAGTCGCTGCGCTCCGGCGAGTGCGACCTGGCGCTGGCCGGCGGCGTCACAGTGAACGCCACACCCGACATCTTCGTGGAGTTCAGCCGCATGCGCGGGTTGTCCGCGGATGGCCGGTGCAAGGCCTACGCGGGGGCAGCCGACGGCACCGGGTTCTCCGAAGGCGGCGGCATGCTCGTCCTCGAGCGCTTGTCGGATGCGCAGCGACTGGGTCACCCCGTGCTGGCGGTGGTGCGGGGTTCGGCGATCAACCAGGACGGCGCCTCCAACGGCTTGACCGCGCCCAACGGTCCGTCCCAGCAGCGAGTGGTGCGCGCCGCGCTGGCCAATGCCGGATTGTCCGCGGCCGAGGTCGACGTGGTCGAAGGCCACGGCACGGGAACCACGTTGGGCGATCCCATCGAGGCACAAGCGCTGCTGGCCACCTACGGGCAGGACCGCGGCGAGCCGCTGCTGTTGGGGTCGATCAAGTCGAACATGGGACACACGCAGGCCGCTGCCGGTGTGGCCGGGGTGATCAAGATGGTGCTGGCGATGCGTCACGACCTGCTGCCGGCGACGCTGCACGTCGACGAACCCAGCCCGCACGTCGACTGGTCGATGGGATCGGTGGCGTTGCTGACCGAGCCGCAGCCCTGGAGCGCGAAACGTCCGCGCCGCGCCGGCGTGTCGTCATTCGGGATCAGCGGCACCAACGCGCACGTGATCATCGAGGCCGCGCCCGTCGAGGCCGCGGCCGTGGTGGAACGCGCCACGGCGCCGGTGTTGCCGTGGGTGGTGTCGACGAAATCGTTGCCGGCGTTGGGCTCTCAGGCCGCGCGGCTCGCCGAGTACCTACGCCAGCGCGGTGACCTCGACGCCGGTGATGTGGCGTGGTCGTTGGCGGGCCGGTCGAACTTCGAGCATCGTGCCGTCGTCGTCGGTGGTGATCGCGAGCGGTTGCTGGCCGGCCTCGACGAGTTGGCCGGCGGTGAACTCGGATCGGTCGTCCAGGGCACGGTCACGCCCGGCGGTAAGACGGTCTTCGTCTTCCCCGGCCAGGGCGCCCAACTGCTCGGCATGGGCATGGGTTTGCACGCCGCCTACCCGGTGTTCGCCGAGGCGTTCAACACCGTCGTGGCCGAATTGGATCGGCATCTGCTGCGGCCGTTGCGCGAAGTCATGTGGGGCCACGACGAAAAGATCTTGAACACCACCGAATTCGCCCAGCCCGCGTTGTTCGCGGTGGAAGTCGCCCTGTTCCGGTTGCTCGAATCCTGGGGCGTCCACCCCGACTTCGTGCTGGGGCACTCGATCGGTGAGCTGTCGGCCGCGCACGTCGCCGGTGTCTTGTCGCTGGAGAACGCGGCGGTACTGGTCGCCGCTCGCGGCCGCTTCATGCAGGCCCTGCCCGAGGGTGGGGCGATGATCGCCGTGCAGGCCACGGAGGAGGAAGTGCGCCCGCTGCTGGTTCCCGGCGTCGGCATCGCCGCCGTCAACGGGCCGACGTCGGTGGTCATTTCAGGCGTCGAGGACACGGTATCCGCGATTGCGGGCCAACTTCGCGCCGACGGGCGCCGTGTCCACCAGTTGGCGGTGTCCCACGCGTTCCACTCACCGTTGATGGATCCGATGGTCGACGAATTCGGTACGGTCGCGGCCGGGCTGGCCATCGGCAGCCCGACGATACCGATCGTGTCGAACTTGACCGGCCAGCTTGCGGCCGACGACTTCGCTTCGGCGGCCTACTGGAAACGGCACATTCGCGAAGCCGTGCGGTTTGCCGACAGCGTGCGCTTCGTGCATTCGGCCGGCGCAAACCGCTTCCTCGAGGTCGGCCCCAGCAGCGGGCTGACGGCATCGATCGAAGAATCGCTCCCCGACGCTGCGGTGACAACCATGTCGGCGCTACGTAAGGACCGCCCGGAACCGGTGGCCCTGACCACCGCGGTCGCGCAGGGATTCGTCGCCGGCATGGACGTGGACTGGCGCGGCGCCATCGGCAAAGCCAATTTCGTGGAACTGCCCACCTACGCGTTCGAGCGCCGGCGGTTCTGGCTCTCCGGCGACGGTGCCACGGTCGACGCCGCGGGGTTGGGGCTCGCGCCCGGCGAGCACGCCCTGCTCGGTGCGGTGGTGGAACTGCCGGCGTCCGGCGGGGTGGTCTTGACGGGCCGGTTGTCGCCCAGTGCGCAGGGCTGGTTGGCCGACCACGCCGTGGGTGGCGTGGTGCTGTTTCCCGGTGCCGGATTCGTGGAGCTTGCGATCCGCGCCGGTGACGAAGTGGGCTGCGGCGTTGTCGATGAGCTGAATCTGGCGGCGCCGCTGGTATTGCCGGGCTCCGGGTCGGTCGCGGTGCAGGTCGTCGTCGGCGGCGTCGACGAATCGGGTGCCCGTGCGGTGTCGGTCTTTTCGCGTGCCGACGCGGGTTCAGGCTGGTCGTTGCACGCCGAGGGCGTCCTGCGTGCGGGCGAGGTGCAGCCGAGCGCGGACCTGTCGGTGTGGCCACCGATGGGTGCCACCGCGGTCGACGTCGGCGACGGCTATGAACGCCTGGCCCAGCGCGGATACGGCTACGGCCCCGCGTTCCGCGGCCTGACCTCGATGTGGCGTCGCGGTGACGAAGTGTTCGCGGAGGTGACCCTGCCCGCGGACACGGGGGTTTCGGCGGTCGGGTTCGGCGTCCACCCGGTGATGCTCGACGCGGCACTGCACGCGGTGATCTTGTCGTCCGATGGCGACGAACTGCCCGAAGGTTCGATGTTGGTGCCGTTCTCCTGGCAGCAGGTCTCGTTGCACGCCGCGGGCGCGACGGCGGTGCGGGCGCGGATCGTGCCGGTGAGTGATTCGGCGGTGTCGATCGAACTTGCGGACGGGTTGGGGCTGCCGGTGCTCTCGGTGGCGTCGATGGTGGCCCGGCCGGTGACCGACCAGCAGCTGCTGGCGGCGGTCTCGAGTTCGGGACCGGACCGGCTCTTCGAGGTCATCTGGTCGGCGCAGCGGTCGACGTCGGTGCAGCCTGTCGCGGTATCGCCTTGGGGCGCAACGGAATCAGGTGACTCCACGACGCAGCCGTCGGCGGTGGTCTTCGAATCGGTGCCGGTGGTTGACGATGTCGTGGCCGACGTCTACGCGGCCACGCGCGCGGTCCTGCCGGTGCTGCAATCCTGGCTGGCTCGCGACGGCGCGGGCACCCTGGTCGTGGCGACCCGCGGCGCGATGGCGTTGCCGGGGGAGGACGTCACCGATCTTGCGGGCGCGGCGGTGTGGGGACTGGTGCGCTCGGCGCAGACCGAGCACCCCGGCCGCATCGTGCTCGTCGACACCGATGGCCGGTTGGACGACGAGTCCGTCGGAGCGGCGTTGTCGGTGGGCGAGCCGCAGGTATTGCTGCGCGGCGGCGCGGTGTACACCGCGCGGGTGCATGGCAGTCGCGCCGTCGTTGGCCTGCTGGTCCCCCCGGCCGATGGGCCGTGGCGACTCGGTATGAGCAGTTACGGCACGTTCGAGAATCTGCGGTTGGAACGCATCCCGGACGCCGACGCCCCGCTGGCGCCCGGGCAGGTTCGGGTCGCCCTCTCGGCCCTGGCCGCCAACTTCCGCGACGTGATGATCGCGCTGGGGCTCTACCCGGACCCGGACGCCGTCATGGGCATCGAGGCATCCGGCGTTGTCATCGAAACAGGTCCGGACAGTGGACGTTTCGCGGTCGGCGACCGCGTGATGGGCCTGTTCCCCGATGGCACGGGCACGATCGGCAGGACCGACCAGCGCCTGCTCGCCAAGGTGCCGGTTGGATGGTCGCACACCGCGGCCGCCACCACGACGGTGGTGTTCGCCACCGCCTTCTACGCGCTGGTGGACCTGGCCACCGCCAAGCGGGGCCAGCGGGTGCTCGTCCATGCCGCCACCGGTGGGGTGGGAATGGCCGCGGTGCAGCTGGCCCGCCACCTGGGCCTGGAAGTGTTCGCCACCGCCAGCCGCGGTAAGTGGGACACATTGCGGGCCATGGGTTTTGACGAGAATCACATCTCGGATTCCCGCAGCCTGGATTTCGAGGACAAGTTCCGGTCGGTCACCGGTGGGCGCGGCATGGACCTGGTGCTGGACTCGCTGTCCGGCGACTTCGTCGACGCTTCCCTTCGACTGGTCGCCCCCGGCGGCGTGTTCCTGGAGATGGGCAAGACCGACATGCGCGAGCCGGAAGCGGTGGCTCAGGGACACCCCGGTGTCCGCTACCGCGCCTTCGATCTGTTCGAGGCCGGGCCGGACCGGATCGCGCAGATACTCGACGAGCTGGCCACATTGTTCGGTGACGACGTGCTGCGGCCGTTGCCGGTGACCAGGTTCGACGTGCGCCGCGCGCCGGCTGCGCTGAGATATCTGAGTCAGGCCCGCCACGTGGGCAAGGTCGTCATGACCATGCCGGACGCCTGGGCGGCCGGCACTGTATTGATCACCGGCGCCACCGGGATGGCGGGTTCGGCATTGGCCCGCCACGTGGTCACGCGCCACGACGCACGGAACCTGGTGTTGGTGAGCCGGCGCGGTCTCGACGCGCCGGGCGCCGCCGAACTGGTGACGGAACTCAACGCCGCCGGCGCGCAGGTGCAGGTGGTGGCGTGTGACGCCGCCGACCGCGAGGCACTGGCCAAGGTGATCGCCGATATTCCGGTGCAACGGCCGCTGTCGGGTGTAATCCACGCAGCCGGCGTAGTCGACGACGCGGTGATCTCATCGCTCACTCCCGAGCGGGTGGAGGCGGTGTTGCGGGCCAAGGTCGATGCCGCATGGAACCTGCACGAGCTGACCCGTGACCTCGATGTGTCTGCGTTCGTGATGTTTTCGTCGATGGCGGGACTGGCGGGAGCGTCGGGTCAGGCCAACTACGCGGCGGCGAACTCGTTCCTCGACGGGTTGGCCGTGCACCGGCGCACGCACGGGCTGCCCGCGATGTCGCTGGCCTGGGGTCTGTGGGATCAGACCAGCGCGATGACCGGAGCGCTCGGTGCCGCCGATCGTGCGCGGTTCGGCCGCGACGGAATCGTCGCGATGTCCTCCGATGAGGCGCTCGAACTGATGGACACCGCGCTCGTCGTGGACGAGCCGTTCCTGTTGCCCGCCCACATCGACCTCGCCGCCTTGCGGGTCAAGTTCGACGGCGGGACGCTACCGCCGATGTTCGTCGATCTGATCAACGCGCCGACCCGGCGGCAGGTCGACGACTCGCTGGCCGCGGCGAAGTCGAAATCGGCTCTGCTGCAGCGCCTCGAAGGGCTGCCCGAGGACGAGCAACAGGCGGTTCTGCTGGACTTGGTGCGTGCCAACATCGCCACCGTCCTCGGCAACTCCAGCCCAGAGTCCATCGATCCGGACCGCGCATTCCAGGAGCTGGGTTTCGACTCGCTGACCGCGGTGGAGATGCGCAACCGGCTGAAATCAGCCACCGGCTTGGCGCTGTCGCCGACGCTGATCTTCGACTATCCGAACTCCGCCGCGCTGGCCGGTTACATGCATCGGGAACTCGTCGGTGCGGCCCAGCAACAGAGTCCCGCCGCCGCGCCCGGGGAAGCCGAAATCCAGCGCGCCGTCGGGTCGATCCCGGTCAAGCGCCTGCGACAGGCAGGGGTGCTGGAGCTGTTGCTCGCGTTGGCGAACGAGGCCGACGGCGGTCGAGCTGACGGACAGTCGCCGGCCGCCCCGGTGACCTCGGAGAAGGACATCGCGGACATGGACCTCGAGGATCTGGTCAACGCGGCGCTGATGGACGACGACGAATAGCCATGAATTTGCACAGGGCCAATCAGTGAGAGTCGCCGTCACCGGCGCCGGCGGCGTGCTGGGCCGGGGCCTGACCTTCCGCTTGCTCAGCCAGGGCCACGACGTCACCGGATTCGCTCGTCATCGGCCCGAAAGTTGGCCCAGTGCAGCCGAATTCGTCGCAGCCGACGTCCGGGACGCCGATGCGGTCAACCGCGCGATCGCCGGCGCGGACGTCGTCGCCCACTGCGCGTGGGCGAACAGCCCGGGCGCCGACGCCCGGATCAGCCACCAGGTCAACGTCGAAGGCACCCGCAACGTTCTGCGGGCGATGGCCGAAACCGGGGCCAGCAGGATCGTTTTCGCATCGTCGCCACATGTTTACGGTGGGGGAGACGCGCCGAAGACCGAGCACGATGCGAGAACGCCGGTGAGCGCAGAGGGCCAATGCAAGGCCCGGGTCGAGCAGATGCTCGAGGAGTCGGGACTGGAATGGGTCGCGGTCCGCTCCGCGCTGATTGTCGGCCGAAACGTCGATAACTGGGTGCGTCGGCTGCTGGCCCTGCCTGTGTTCCCCGACGGGTCGGCCGACCGTCTCATGCAGATCGTGCACCTCGACGACGCCCTCAGGCTATTCAACCGGGCGATCGTGGACACCGAAATCGGCACTGGCCCCGTTAATCTCGCGGCCTCGGGCGAGCTGACGTTCCAGCGCCTCGCCGCGGCGCTTGGACGCCCGGTCGTGCGGTTCGGCTTCGAGCTGGCCGAGCTGCAACTGGTGCACGGCGCGGCGTTCATGGATACCGCGCGGTTGCGTGAGCAGTGGGGATTCCGGCCGGCGTGGAACTCCGGTGAATGTGTCGAAGATTTGGGGCTCGCGGTGCGCGGCCGGGTAACGGTGGGCAAGCGGGTGGTGTCGGTGCCCTGGCGGATGGCCCACATCGGCGATCTCCCCTCCGTTGACGCACCGACCGAGGACGGGGTGAAACCCAATTGGGCTGGCCCAGTGGGAGATAACGGCGAGTTCGATACCCCGATCGACCCGCGCTTTCCGACCTTCCTGGCCACCAATTTGTCGGAGGCGCTACCGGGCCCGTTTTCGCCGGCGTCAGCATCGGTGACCGTGCGCGGGCTGCGCGCCGGCGGCGTGGCCATCGCCGAGCGGCTGCGGCCCGGCGGCATCGTCCAGCGCGAAATCGCCACCCGGACCGTCGCCGTTTTCGCCCACCGGCTCTACGGTGCCATCACCTCGGCGCATTACATGGCCGAAACCGTACCGTTTGCCAAGCCCGCGATGATCGTCAGCAACAGCGGATTCTTCGGCCCCAGCATGGCATCGTTGCCGATCTTCGGTGCGGAGCGCCCACGCTCCGAAACCAGCCGCATCCGAAAGCAACTGCGGACCGTTCGTAACATCGGGGTATTCGGCGTCAACCTCATCGGCCTGTCCGGCGGTTCGTCCAAAGACACCCACGAGTTCGTTGCCGATGTTGATCACCTGGAACGCCTGGCCGACGACGTCACCCGGCTGGACGAAGGCCGGCTGCTCAGCCTGATCTCGTTGGCGCGCGACGACGTGGTGCACGGCTGGGTGCTGGCATCCGCGTCGTTCATGTTGTGCGCCGCGTTCAACGTCCTGCTGCGCGGTCTGTGTGGTCGAGACACCGCTGCGCCGGCGGGCCCAGAACTGGTCAGCGCGCGTTCGGTCGAGGCAATGCGGAGGTTGGTGGTTGCCGCACAGCGCGACCCGAAAGTGACAGCGCTGCTGGCCGAACCGGGTGAGCGGCTGGGCAAGCTGGCCGTCGAGGCGCCGGAGTTTCACGCCGCCGTACTGGCCGAGCTTGCGCTGATCGGGCATCGTGGCCCCGCCGAACTCGAGATGCTGTCGATCAGCTACGCCGATGATCCCGAGTTGCTGGTCCGGATGGTGACCAGAGCCATGAGTGTCCCGCCGCCGCCCCAGCCGCAACGAGCCCCGATTCCACTGCACGCCAAGCCGATCGCACAGCTGGCAGCGCGACAGCTCCGCGACCGCGAGGTACGCCGCGACAAGGTGGTGCGGGCCAACTGGGTGTTACGGAACCTAATGCGCGAGTACGGGCGCAGGTTGGTCGAGGCCGGGACATTCGATACCGCCGACGATGTGTTCTATCTGCTCGTCGACGAGCTCGATGCGCTGCCGCCGGATGTGGGCGAGCTGGTGGCCCGGCGCCGGGCCGAACAACGCCGGCTGGCCGCCGTGGTTCCGCCGACCGTGTTCAGTGGGACCTGGCAACCCACCACAACGACGTCGGCGGCTCTCACCAGCGGGGAAACGCTGCGCGGTGTCGGCGTGTGCGGGGGGAAGGTGCGTGGCCGGGTGCGTATCGTGCGGCCCGAAACGATCGACGACCTGCAGCCCGGCGAGATCCTTGTCGCGGAGGTCACCGACGTCGGATACACCGCGGCATTCTGCTACGCCGCCGCCGTGGTGACCGAACTCGGCGGCCCGATGTCACACGCCGCGGTGGTGGCCCGCGAGTTCGGATTCCCGTGTGTAGTGGACGTTGCGGGCGCCACCAAGACTTTGCCGCCCGGCGCGCTTGTCGAGGTCGACGGCACGACCGGCGAAATACAAGTGCTCGAAGTGACCACTTAGGAGGCTGGCTCTCCTCGGCGTACCAGCAATGGTCTACGTCAGGCGGGGGTGAGGCGGATCGGCAAGCGGGTCGGTCCGCGTAGCGAGCTGTGGCTCGACCATTGCGTCGGACCCGCTGGAGTGATTCGGGCGACGCGAGTGACGAGTTGCCGTAGTACGGCTTGGGCTTCCATTCGGGCCAGCAGTGCTCCCAGGCACATGTGCGCGCCGTAGCCGAAGGCGACGTGCGCACGCGGGTCGCGGTCGGCGCGGTACTCGTCGGGATCGTCGAACGCGGTGGGGTCTCGGTTGGCCGCGCCGAAGGACAGCAGCACACGTGATCCGGTGGGGATGGTGACGTCGCCGATCCGGTAGTCGGCCCGGGTGTAGCGGTAGAGGTTTTGGATGGGTGTGGTGACCCGTAACTGCTCTTCGACGGCGAGGGGGATGAGGTCGGGGTTGTTGCGGATCAGGTCGTACTGGTCAGGATGGCGGGCGAGCGTGTCGAACATTCCGCCCAGGAGGTTGGTCGTGGTCTCGTTGCCTGCGATCAGTAGGTGGATGGCGATCAGCAGAAGCTGAGTGTCGGTGAGGCTGCCGTCGGTGTTGTGCTCGATGAGCCGCCCGAGCACGGTGTTGGACCCTTTGAGTCCGCCGGTTGCGAATTGGCTTGTGAAATAACGTTGTAACGCCACCATCGCTGATATCGACTTGGCCGCGTCGACGACACCGGAGAGCGTGGGCTTCAGTTCCATGACTCCAACGGCGCGTTCGGACCAACGACGAAAGTCGCCGACGTCGGTGTCGGGTACGCCCAGGATCTGGGCGATCAAGCGTATTGGCATCGGTATGGCCAAGCGCTGCACGACATCGCAGCCTTGGTCATTCAGCACATCGGTGACCAATTCGATGGCTAGCTTCTCGGTCATCTCCTGCCATGACTTCATGGCGCCCTTGCTGAATCCGGGCTGGACTTGCTTGCGCAGCCGGGTGTGTTCCTCACCATCGGTGAGCACCGCCAATGAGCCGGACATCCGCAGGCGCGTTACCCCTTGGGTGCTGGTGACCTGTTCGGTGTCGCGCAACGCGGCCCGCACGTCGTCAAGGCGGCTGATGATAAAGGCGGCCCGCCTCGGGTTGTAGTGCACGCGGCCGCTTCGGTGCAGGGTGCGGTACGCGTCGAACGGGTCCGCGGCAGTGGCAGGGTCCTGCGGGTCGTAGTCGGTGTTGATCGCGCCGGTCCAACCGTTGTAGCCGCGTCGGCGGGTCCGGACGGCGGCGGCGACATTCATCCGCACGAGACCAGCGACTGGTCTGAGGGTTTTGGTCGCCTTCTGGGCGGTCTCTGTGATCGACACCGTCGTTCCTATTCTGATCGCTGAACTGGGCGACCGTCGCCGCGTCGCGTGCGGAGTTGGGTACGAAGGATGCTGATCGTCAAGTAGGTGATGTAGCAAACGGACAATATGGGCGTTGGTCGACGCGTGTGCGGGCGCAGCATGAGAACGCCGAGCGCCGTTTCGATCGCGCCGTTGACGTATGTGAAAGTGCGAGCGTGGTGGGGGAAACCGAGGCGATTGAAGGGATCGAAGATCCACGGAACGAGGAAGTGCGCCACGCCGATCAGGCCGCCCAGTAGGCCAAGCGCTCGGCGTGCGCGTTCGCCGCGAGTGTCAATGTCCGCCATGGCGATGTTGTCCTTCTTCGCGGGGCTACGCGTTGCGCGCGGTCGCGATCATGTTCTTGAGCGTGAACGCCGCCAGAACGCCACCGTCGCAGGCGATGTCCACACCGGTGAGGTAGCCGGCTCTGGTCGAAGCGCAAAAAGCCAGCACTTCGGCGACCTCCTCGGGCTTTCCAAAGCGCTTCAACGCGGCCAGTTTCACCATCGCACCCGATCCGGCTTGCTCCTCCAACCTGCCCATCTCGGTGTCGATGCTGCCCGGAGAAACCGAGACGATCCGGGCACCGCGGCTGCCGAATCGGGCCGCTTGAGAGGCGCAGTACCACGTCACGAAGTTCTTGCTGATGGAGTACGCCAAACCGGGGCGCATTCCGGTCGGCATGATGTTGCAGGCCGAGGTCACCTTCGCCATGAAGCGGTCCTCGTTGCGCAGAGCGTCCTTGAACCGCCACTTGGGGATGAGCAGCCGAGGGAACATGTGCGCGGCCATGGACGCGACATTGACGATGGCGAACCCCTCACGCGCCAGCGGGAGGAACGCCTCGTTGACATGGACCGTGCCCAACGCGTTGATGCGCAGGATGTGCTCGGCATCGCCCATGCTGGGACTGACACCCGCCGTGTGGATCACCGAGGTCACCGAGCCCAACGATGTCGAGGTGGCGATCAGCTCGGCGACCGAAGAGCGGTCGGTCACGTCGCAGTCGACCGCCACGCAGTCGATGCCGAGGCTCTGAAGTTCGGCTGACGCCGCCTCCAGCCGGCTAGGGCTGACATCGCTGACGACGACCAGCCGGTCTTGCCCGACGATCTTGGCCGCGGCCAGTCCCATGCCACCCGCGCCTCCGGTGATGACGCACAGCTCGCGCATGTATCCACCTTCACGATCAGACGCACGCCCGTCGGCGACGACCAGTATCAATTACGAGATAAATTTTCTCGTTAATCGTGACACATCGTGGTGCCGTTGCCTAGGCGCGACGTCGAGCAATTGCTCTAGGTTCTCTATGTGAGCCAATTCCGGCGGGGACGACCACGGAGCGCGGCTGTGCACGAGGCGATCCTGGAAGCCACCCGGTCGCTTCTCGTCAAAGCCGGCTACAGCGGAGTCTCGATGGACAAGGTCGCCGCTATCGCCGGCGTGGGTACCCAAACGGTGTATCGACGTTGGCCGTCAAAAGGTCCCCTGGTGGCCGAGGCGGTCATGCAGGCCTACGACCAGACCGACTTCGCGCTTCCGGACACGGGAAACACGGTCGAGGACTTGAGAACATGGATGCGCGCGTATGCCGAAATCGGTTCGGCTGCCGAGAACGTCGCCCTCATCCGCGCTCTCGCTGCTGCCGCTGCTGAAGACTTGAGCGACCGCGACACCCTATACCGCCAACTCACCAGCCGTTTCCAGGATGCAGTGTCAGATCGGTTACGCGTCGGAATCTCGGTGGGCCAGGTTCGGGGGGATGCCGACGTCGAAGCCGCCGCCGACGCATTAATCGGAGCCACGCTCTACCGGATGCTCAGCGTTACGACATCAGCCCATGAAACCACCGAACGCTACTACGGACTGATAGACACACTGATGTGCGGCATCTCGCCGCACAACTGAGCTTCTGGCACCCCACCTATCGCGCTTCAGGTATCGAACTCGAGCGGTAGGCGCGTGGGCCCACTCATGCCGAGAAGTGGCCGCCACGGCGGCTTTTCGGTGCACCGCGGATGCGTCAGGCGGCGGGAAAGAATCTTGAGCGCTTCAGAGAGTTCCCGCCGGGCAAGATTTGCGCCCAGGCAGTAGTGAGCTCCACCACCGAAGGTCAAGATGGGCGGCGGATCGTTGCGAGTGATGTCGAAGCGGGTGGGGTCCTCGTAGATCGACGGATCACGGTTGGCGGCATAGGTGTTCACGATGATGAAGGTGCCGGCCGGGAAGGTGTAGTCACCGACTGTGACGTCATCGGTGACACTGCGCAGGGTGCTGCACATCGACGGGGAGTGGCGCATCGTTTCTTCGACGGCTCTCATTCCGAGCTCGGGCTTGTCGCGGAGCAACGCCCACTGCTCTGGGTGCTCGCACAATACTTGCATCGAGGCGCCCAACTGCGTTCGGGTGGTGTCGGTTCCGGCCAGCAGGATGCTGAACGCCAGCATCTTGACTTCACCGGCGTCGAGGCGATCGCCTTGATCTTCTGCCCGGATGAGTTCCGAGAGTAGGTCGTGGGTCAGCGCCCCGCGTCGATTGGCGATCATCGCGTCGACGTATTCATCGAAAGCGTCCCAGGCCTTCAGAACCTTAGGCTCCTCCTCGGCGAGATTGCAGTCGAAGCTGACCACTTTGAAGATGTCCTCTGCCCATTTCGAGAACAGCTGCCAATCTTCCCGTGGCGCACCCAGCAGAGCGCAAATGACTGGAATCGGATATGGGCGCGCGATCTGCTCCACGAACTCGCAACTTCCTTCCGCGACAACCGCGTCGGCGAGCTCATTGATGACCGCATGGATCGTTTCGTCCATGCGGGCGGTTGCCCGGGGTGTGAATGCCCTCGACACCAGGCTGCGCAACCGGCGATGCGCGGCGCCGTTCATGCACAGGATGCTGGCAACGACACGATCCCAGAGCTCACCCGATGTCACACCGTGGGCGGTGAGGTGAATACCCGGCGGGATCACGAATCGCGGGTCGCCGAGGACGGTTCGGGCAAGTTCATAGGAGAGCACCTCCGGGCCCACGGGACCCAGCGCGATCGGTGCCACCTGCTGGGCGGCCCGAAATTGTGGATAGATCTCCTGGGGCGTGTCGGTAACGTCGTAGCGCAGCGTCGGTAGATCGGCGTCGAAGACGCTCGCTGGTGCGGTGTTGACGGTCACGGTGCTACTCCAATCACGGAATGTTGGTCGCCAGGAACGTCAGGGGCAGGCCCAGGATCGATACGTCGTTTTCGTCGAGGTAGGAGCCCTCGCCCTCGAAGTGCTGCCGGAATCGAGCTGTCGCACCGTAGCGCTCGGCCACAGCGTCAGCAGAAGAGGCGTCCGGCACTCCGATCACCACGGTGTACACGCCGTCGCCGTGACGTTGCAGGAACTCAGCCACCGCGCCGGCCACCTGCCCGGTCGACCCGGGTATCGGGCTGATCAGCTCGATACCCCGACTCCAGTCGAGGTGGATGTCCAAGCCGAGCTCGGTCAGCTGAAGGGGCTCGAAGGCGAATCCCAGATCGCTGAACATCTGCGTCGCGTCGGCATGTCGTTCCGGGGCCACGGCGAAGACGACATGATGCAGCGACGGTTCTTGCTTTGCGGTCATGGCCCGGCTTTCTGTTCAACTGGTTGTCAAGACTCCGCGCGGAAGGAGCAGCGGTAGGTCGGTGTAGGTGGTGATGCCGGGCGGCGCGGCGATGACGGCGGGTATCGCGGTGATCGCCGGCATTGCGGTGATGGTGAGGCCCAGCATGATGTAGTCGTCCAACGTCGTACCGTCAAAGTCCGGCGGTGGGAGGAAACTCAGCGTGGTTCTGATGGTCGGGCGGCCCTGCACCTCGACCGTGTAACCCATGTCCAGCGGCCAATCCGGTTCCAGCGTCTGTCCTTTTCGCCATTGGCCGCCGATTTCGATGACCTCTCGACCAGCCAGTATCCCTGTCCAGCGAACGTGGATGCCGGCGACGCAACCCTTCGCGATGGTCCAGCCTCCGGGCAGGTGCAGATCCTCCGTGGTCTGGGCGTACTCGGCTTGACAACGGACCTCGTCGAGCTCGACGCCGAGGGCGTCGGCGAGCAGTAACACGCCGTCGCGGAAGATGCCGGATCCTTTCTCGGTGACGGCCGGGAGGTCCTGCTGATCGATCGGATAGCCGAAGCCCATGGGTATCTCGGTCGCCGGAGAGTTATAGATCGTGGTATCAAAGGATTCCAGCACCGAAACCTTATCCACCCGGTCGGAGAGCCCCGCGGACACGATGGTCAACAGTTGGATGAAGCCGGGGTTGATGCCAGTGCCGAAGATGCTCGATCCGCCCGCTTCGCACGCCCGCGCGATCCGCTCGCGGCCCTCGCCGAGGAAATGGCCGGTGACGAACCCGGCCGTGCCCACCACGTTGATACCTGCTTCGAGGATGCGAACCAGCTCGTTCACATTGGCGAACATCGGGTTGTAGATAATGCAATCCGGCTTCAGCGCGAGCAGCGCCTCGACGTCGTTGGTGGCCTTCACGCCGAGGGTTTCGATTCCGCACAGCTCGCCGACATCGCGCCCGGCCTTCTCCGGCGACCAGGCGTAACACCCGACGAGCTCCAGTGTGGGATTGGCGGCTATCGCCCGCACCGAACTCTTGCCGACGTTTCCCGTCGTCCACTGGACGACGCGGTACGTCAAGGGTGTGACCCTGCGTGCTGTTGGGCGGCCTGGCGGGCGAGCCTATCGTTGTGGATCTTGACGAGTTCGCGGAACCCGAGCCTGTGGTATTTCGGTATCGGCTGGATGCCCCACACGTCCTGCGCGGTGGCCTTGCCCTCGGCGCCCTCCGGCGGCCCGAAGGGCGGGTACGGATACTTGCACTCCAGGGTGTCGTTGGAGTAGCGAATCTTGAGCAGCTCGCTGCAGATTTGGGTGAGGCTAAGCGTGGGGTAGCCGTAATAGACGGCCATGAAGGGCAACGTGAACGCACCTTCGAGCACGAGTGCCACCAGGCATACCAAGACGGCCCGCTTGATCCATTTGTGCATGCGTGCGTAGTACGGCGTGGTACCCGGCTCGAGATCCGTGGTCGGTTCTTGTTCTTCGGTGGGCGACGGTGCGGTCATGGCACAGCTCCTTGAGGCCTAGTCGGTGAAGATTTCGCGGTTGACGGTGTGCAGGTAGGGGATGGCGAGGAACGGGGTGATGTAGAAGATGTCGTAGAGCCACCAGCCGATGACCGGGAATACGACGCCGGCGTACCGCACGTCGGCGAACATGGTCATGTTGAAGACGTAGGCGGACCAGATCACCACGCCCATCCAGCAGGTGACGACCATCCACTGATGGCCCCACCGCTTCATCTGTAGGAACCCGATCGCCGCGGCGACCCGCATGGAGAACACCGTGAGGATCAGCCCGGCCACGTAGGCCTTCTCGCCCGGTCCCGCCGCGCCGCCGACCCAGAGCTCGTTGTAGTGCCAGAAGTAGCCCGCATCAAACATGTTGCCCCAGCCCACCATCAGGACCCGGTTGATCAACGTGTGGTTGGCGACCAGGTCCAGGGCCCAGCCCAGGCTGTTAAGCATTCCGTCGATGAGGACCAGATAACCGATCAGCGTCACGATCATGGGCCGCACCGACAGGCCGGCGCGCAGCGCTTGGCGCTGCAGCCACACCCCGCGCATGAAGATGGGGAATCCGATCAGGCCCGGCGCCCACATGCCCATCAATGCCGCGCCGACGATCATCCACTTGTCGGCGCGGCGCTGTGCCTGGCGGGACTCGTCGTGGTGATCCTCGAAGCTGACCGAGCCGGTTGCCTGCGCGGCAACAGGTTTCACAGGTCCCACCACCCTCGGGCGAATGACATGTACAGCTGGATGCCGAACATCGCCAGCAGGTAGCCGTAGATGAAGATCTGGAAGACGATGAGCGCCCTCTTGCGCTTCTGTTCCTGTTGGTCCATGCCGGGCTCCTTTCTCATGGGGTCGCGCTCGGGGCGTCGGTGGCGGCCAGGCTGGCTGCCGCGACTTCACGAAGTCCGTCGGTGACTGCGCCGTCGGTGCTCAGTGGCGCGAGTATGCACGCATCGGCCGCATCCAATTCGGTTGCGCCGGCGGCGATCAGGTGCGCGGTCGTGACCAACACCCTGGTCGACGGCGGCTCGAAGTGAAAGGCTTCGTCGGCCGTGCGGATGGCAACCGCGCATTCGACCAACCGCCGCGCCGTCGTGAGGGGAATTCCGGCCTCGGCGACAATCACTTCGGCCTCGCGCTCGGGGGACAGATACCTCATCGCGAGTGTGACAAACCGCTGGCGGAACGACGGTTTGAGCTCCTTGAGCGAGCTGCGATACGCCGGGTTGTAGGAACACACCAGCATGAAGGTGTCCGGTGCCGTCACGACTTCGCCGGCGCGGTCGAGGTACAGCGCACGCCGGTGATCGGTGAGCGAATGCAGGATGGCCAGCGAGTCGTGGCGAGCTTCGACGACTTCGTCGAGATAGCAGATCGCGCCGGCTTTCACGGCCCGGGTCAGCGGGCCATCGGTCCACACCACGTCGCCACCGGTCACCATGAAGCGGCCGACGAGGTCGGAGCTGGTGAGGTCGTCGTGGCAACTGATGGTGACGACCGGTCGTTGCAACAGCAGGCCCATGTGCTCGACGAAACGTGTCTTGCCGCATCCCGTTGGGCCGGTCAGCATCACGGGCATGCGCTGGCGGAAGGCCTGCTCGAACAGCTGAACTTCGTTGCCGTTGGCGAAATAGAGATCGGTGGCAGCGTTCATGCGGCGACCAGTTCACGATGGACATGGGCCAACACCCTCGGGAGCTCCTCTACACGTTGGATTCGTTGCGACCGTCGGGGACCGAACACCTCGGGAAGGGGATCAACCCGGGTCGGTCCGACCCCGAGGTAGTACGTCGACACGCCGGCGTCGTTAGCCTCCTCGACGGCGTGCGCGGCATCCGCCCAGGCGTACCGGCCTTCATAGCCTTCATCGGAGATCAGGCCGTCGCCGATGACGATCAGCAGCCGACGCTCGGAGGGCTGCGCCAGGAGTCGGCTCGTCAAATGGCGCAGCGGCGCGCCGAGCCTGGTGTATCCGCGGGTGGACAGGCCAAGCCCGCTTGGAGCCACGAGCCGGCGGTCTTCGAAGTCCTTGAGGCAATGGACCTCGACCCGATGGCGGGTATTGCCGGTGAACACAAAGACGCCGTGTCGCTCGCGCGCCAGTGTCATGGCGCGCGAAAGCGCGTCGGCACAGGCCAATTCCAGTCGGAAGATTCGCCCGCCGTGCACCCCGAGCGAGGAACTGCCGTCAAGCAGTACGGCCGTCGTGACGTCACGGGTGCTGGGCAGCAACTCGCGGAATATCTTCGGCTCCTTGGCTTCGCCGGTGGTCAGGTCGATGTAGTGGTTGACGTATTGGTCGACGTCGAGGTCGGAGCCGTCCTCGAGGCGATTTGTCATCGCACGATGGGTGTGTTCTTCGAACCACTTCCGTACGTCGACGGCTACTGGCACAGGACGGCGACTGCGCCGGGCGTCTGCACGCTCGATCACGGCGACGTGATCGCGCATGAATCGCTGTGTCCACATGTTCCATTCGGGGTAAGGAATCCCGGGCCGGTGTTCTGGCGTGACGTCGAAATCGTTGTCCTGGGGCCGGCTCGGCGGTGGCAGGTTGGGATTGCGGACGCCGCCGTCGCCGCCGACGGGAACCGAGTACGGCCGCGGAAGGCGCTTTTGCGTTGTCGTCCATGGCATCCTGCCGAAGCTGCGACGCAACCGGTCGGTCACACCCTGCGGCATCGTGTAAGCCAGCGGCAGATTGCCCAGCAGTGGATGAACCGTCAATGCCTGCTCTTTGGCTGCCAACGCAATTGCCCTGTCGAGCATGTGTTCCGCGGCCATATCGCCGGCTTCGGGATCGATCTCCGGGAGCAGCCGCTGCAGCTCGGGCAGCAGGCCCGGCCATCGCGATGCTATCCAGCCAAGCGCGACGCCGGCTTCGACAATCGTGAGCGCACGCAGCTCGCGAGCGGACAACTCGTTCAGGCGGTATTCGGTGATACGTTCTTTCGACGGCGAACATTGAAGGGCCACACCGCATGTCAGGGCTCTGCGTGTCCAGCCGGGGTTCGACAGGCGGGTCGCGGGGTAGGGGACATGAACGAACGTGAGCGCGGCATTCAGACCGAAGCAACGCCGGTCACCGGTGACGAGCCGGACGCCCTCGCGACGTTGCTCACTGAGCGCGACGGCCGTCACGGAGCAGCTCCGTTCCAGGGCCATCGCCGCGGAATCTTCAGCCATCAGGGGCATCCCATGCGTTCCGGCGGCCCGGTCCACCGTTCAGAACGTACCGATGTTGGAGAACAGCCAATACCAGAACCAGATGATCAGGCCGGTGCCGCCCCATGCGGCGACGTAGCGAAGGATTTCCCACACATAGTCCACGATTTGACCTCCTCGGTGACGTAGTCATGCGATGCGTGCTGAGATCTCGAAAACTTTCTCGGTACAGCGAGACTCCCCGGCGATCGGCTTGTCGACTGGATTCCACGTCGCGCATGTCAGTCGGAGAAGAGTTCGCGGTTGACGGTGTGCAGATAGGGGATTGCCAGGAACGGGGTGATGTAGAAGATGTCGTAGAGCCACCAGCCGACGACCGGCAGTACGACGCCGGCGAAGCGCACGTCGGCGAACATGGTCATGTTGAAGACGTAGGTAATCCAAATCACCACGCCCATCCAGCAGGTGACGACCATCCACTGATGGCCCCATCGCTTCATCTGCAGGAAGCCGATCGCCGCCGCGATTCGCATGGTGAAGACCGTCAGGATGAGACCGACCTCCATGGCTTTTTCGCCAGGACCGGCCGCGCCGCCGACCCAGAGTTCGTTGTAGTGCCAGAAGTAACCGGCGTCGAACATGTTGCCCCACCCGTTCAGCAGCACACGGGCCAGCAGAGTATGGCTTGCCACCAGGTCGAGTGCCCATCCGACAGTGTTGATCGCGGCGTCGATGATGACCAGGTAGCCGAGCAACGTGACCAGCATTGGACGGACGGAAAGCCCATCCCGTTGGGCTCTGCGCAGTAACCGCACTCCCCAGAGGAACAGTGGCAGGCCGAAGACGCCGAGGGCGGCGGTGCCGATCAGGAGACTGCCGGAGATAAGCCACTTGTCGGCCTGACGCTGCGCGTATTGCGACCGCTCCATGTGTTCGTCGATTGTCAGCCCCGGTGAGGCAGCGCCACCTGGCCCGGCTCCCGTGCCAGTGCCGGCATCACGCTGTCGCAGTTTCGGCAGATTCACGAACCCTCCATCCGATTGGATCGGCTTCCGCACTATAACAGGCTGACTACAGTCAGCAGAAGGCCGCGACACCGCCACCTGAAGGCTGGAGTTGATCTTTTGGTCCCGACTGCTGCACAGTGCCATTAGCCGGTTCAGCGGCTAGATCCGAGCGAACTGCCCCCGCTGAAGCTGCAGCTCCGGCGGGCTATTACTGACAAAAGTCAGCCCTGAATCGTTGACACACCTTTCAAGGCGCGCCTACGCTCAGCGAGCACTCAGCCGTTCCGGCCCTGCAAGAGGAGTAGCGATGACACCCAAGTCGCCGGCCGAGAAGAAGTATCGCGTAATCCAGTGGGGCGTCGGCAATGTCGGGACGATCGCGCTCCGTCATTTTGTTCACAACCCTGCCTACGAACTGGTCGGAGTGCTGTGCAATCGTCCGGAGAAGGTGGGCAAGGACGCCGGCGAACTGTGCGGAAAAGCACCGACCGGTGTGTACGCGACCAACGACAAGGCTGTCGTCGAGGCACTCGATGCCGATTGCGTGTTCTATGCGCCCTTATGGTCGGACGCAGATGAGGTGTGCCGCTTGCTGCGCGGCGGCAAGAACGTCGTCGCGTCAGGTGGCGCGTGGTGGTATCGAACCGAGCACAGCCGGGCGGACATCGACAAGATCGACGCCGCCTGCCACGAGGGCGGCACGTCGTTTCATGCCGGTGGTGTGAATCCGGGTTTTGCCGGCGACCTGCTCGTCCTGACACTGGCGCGGATCGTCAGTCAGATCGACACTATTCACATCTACGAGGTGGTGAATTTCGGGCGGGACACGCTGAAGTACTTGTTCGAGATGGGCATGGGGAGCGATCCGGCCGGGTTTGAGGATGGCCCGAATCTGCTGGGGCAAGCATGGCCATTGTTCGCGCAGTCGATGGCAATGGTCGTGGAGGGAATGGGTAAAACGGTTGACAAGTACACGACCGAGGTGGAGCTCGGCGTCGCCACTCGGGACATCCCCTTCGAAGGCGGGGAGACCAGCGACATGCCGGGCTTCAAGGGCGTGATCAAGAAGGGCACCGTCGCTCGCCAGCATCACAAATGGACGGCGTGGGTCGAGGGGAGACCTCTCATCATTTTTCATGAGATATACACAATGGATACCTTCGATGCTATTGAACCGCAAGAGGATTGGCCCCAGCATTACCACTACCGCATAGTGATCGAGGGCGATTCATCCACCGAGCTGATCTTGCAGGGGGCGCGGGACCCGAATGGCGGCTACGCCCTGCCCGGCTATACCTGGACCGCGATGGGGCCCGCGAACGCGATTCCCGCGGTTTGCGACGCTCCACCGGGGTTCATGTCCCACAAGGAACTCGGGCTCATGCCGCTGCGAGGCGTCATACGGCCTTAGTGCCGCCGCGCGTTAAGGCTTCAGGCTGCGCAATGTCCTCGCGACGTAGTCTTCCAGCAGGGCGTGGCCGGTCGGCCAGTGGTTGGTCGTAATCAACAGGGCGTAGAGGCCCAGCAGAAAGAACACCGCACTGTTCATGGGATTGACGTCCGGATCGGTCTCACCGCATTCTTGAGCCCGCGCGATCTCCTGGGCGACCAATACGATCAGAGGGTGATCCCTGCCGTCTTCGGTAGGGGGACGAGTTTGGGAGAAATGCAGTGCGAGAAAGTCATTGAAGAGCAGATCGCCTAGCCGACGTTCCAAGCCGACCACCAAGCGGACCGCCTCGTTCAACGAAGAAACAAGATCGTGCTTGGACTTCAAGAATTGGGCGAACTGCTTGGCTATCCGGCCTTCTTCGCGACGCTCCAACTCCAGCAGCACGTGCTCTTTGGTGGGGAAGTGGAAAAAGAAGGTGCCGTGGGCAACCCCTGCCGCGGCCACGATGGCACTGACGTCGGCCTCGGCCATACCGGCGCGGGCGAACTCGGCGATCGCGGCGCCCATCAATCGCTCCCTCGTCTGCAGGCGCTTCGCTTCGCGTGCCGACACCCGGTCCGTCACAGCCATCTCAATTCCTCACACTTGACCCGACTCCGGCAAGAGTGCCAAGGATAACTCAGCCATTATGCCGTGTTATCGCCAAAAAGGCTTGCATAACTTGACTATTGTCGGATCACACCGACCGCCACAGATCCCGACCGCGCAAGATCGTTGACTTTAGTCAGCAATACTCCCTAGATTGAACTCGCACTTACCACGCATGGTCAAAGGAGCCCCGGCATGGCATTGGAGCAGTTCCGCCTCGATGGACAGGTCGCAATCGTCACTGGCGCCGGGAAGGGCGTCGGCGCGGGCATAGCGCGGGTCTTGGCGGAGGCGGGCGCCACGGTCGTCGGGACCGCACGCACCGAGGCGGACATCGTCGGCACGATTCGAGGCATCGAGGCCGCGGGCGGCAAGGGGCTGGCGCTCGTGGCCGACGCGATGAGTCGTCCCGACGGGGAGCGGGTCGTGAACGCCGCGATGGAGCGGTTCGGCCGCATCGACATTCTGGTCAACAATGTCGGTGGGTCGACCTACGCGCGGTTCTTGGACATCACCGACGAGGACTTCCGGCACACGTTCGACTGGTGCGTGACGTCGGCGTTCATCATGAGTCAGCTTGCTGCCCCACACATGCTCAGCGCCGGACACGGTTCCATCATCAACATCTCGTCGGGCTCGGCCCGGTTCGGCATCCGCGCACTGACCGCATATTGTGTCGCGAAGGGCGGCCTGGAAGCGCTAACCCGCGCTATGGCACAGGAACTCGCCCCAAAAATTCGCGTCAACGCCATCGCCCTGGGTTCGTTCGCCACCGACGGCCTGAAGGGCAGCCTGGATCTGATGCCCGGTTCGCTGGAGAAGATGCAGGAGGCCACGCCGCTGCACCGGCTGGGCGACGTCGAGGACCTGGGGCGGCTCGCGGTATATCTCTGCACCCGCGATTGTTACGCGACCAACGCGACCTTCCACGTCGACGGCGGCATCGACTCCAACAATTCGCCGCTGCCGATACCCGACTACTGACCCCGCGCCGCGATTGAACGCGCCATGATGGTGCATCATCCGCCGCTGGAAGGACGAAGGTAACCGTGCGCAGAGTCATCCAATTCTCCACCGGAAACGTGGGCCGGCACTCGTTGCGAGCCATCATCGGCAGACCGGATCTCGAACTGGTCGGCGTGCACGCCGCCAGCGCCGAGAAGATCGGTCAGGATGCGGCGCGGTTGTGCGGACTGGACGAACCGACCGGTGTCATCGCCACCGATGACATCGACGCGCTGGTGGCCCTGGGCGCCGACTGCGTGGTTTACACGTCGCAGGCCGAAACTCGGCCGCTGGAAGCCATCGAGCAGATGGCCAAGTTCCTCGCGGCGGGCACCAATGTCGTCGGCACGTCGATGGTCTGGCTGGTCACACCGCGCCACGCCGACGATTGGCTGCGGGAGCCCCTGGAGCGTGCTTGTGCGGCCGGCGACACCTCGCTCTATGTCAACGGCATCGACCCCGGTTTCTCCGGCGACACGTTGGTGCACTCGGCGGCCAGCCTGACCACCCGCATCTCCTCGATCACCGTGCAGGAGATCTTCGATTACGGAAATTACGATGACGCCGAGTTCACTGGTGCTGCAATGGGATTCGGGTCGAAGCCGGACGACGACTCGCCGATGATGTTTCTGCCCGGGGTGATCGTGTCGATGTGGGGCGGTCAGGTCCGCAGCCTGGCGGACAATCTCGACATCAAACTGGACGACGTGCGCCAGCGCGTCGAACCCTGGTACACGCCGGAACGAATCGAATGCACAATGATGACGGTGGAGCCCGGACAAATGGCCGCGGTGCGCTTTGCCACCGAGGGCGTACGTGACGGCGTGCCGGTGATCACCCTCGAGCACGTCACCCGGCTCACTCAGGCCGCGGCGCCCGACTGGCAATACCCACCCGAGGGGCATACCGGCGTACACCGCGTCGTCGTGGAGGGTGAGCCGCGGGTGGAAATCAACACCCACGTGTCCCATCCGGTACTGGATTCCACTGACGCAGGCTGTATTTCGACGGCGGGGCGGGCCGTCAATGCGATCGACTGGGTGTGCCGCGCACGCCAAGGACTACTCGGGGTCGAGGACATCCCGCTGTCGGCGACGATGGGCGGCCTGATGTGGAACGAGCGGTAGCCGGGTGACACCACATGAGGGGCGTGTTGCCGGTAAGCGCATTCTGATCACCGGCGCCGCCCGCGGGATGGGCCGAGGCCACGCGCTGCGGCTTGCCGAGGAGGGTGCGGACCTCATCCTGGTCGACATCTGCCAATCCTTGCCCCAGGTCGAGTATCCGCTGGCAACAGAGGACGACCTGGCCGAAACAGTTGGCCTGGTACGGGATTTCGGCCATGGCTGTACGAGCTACGTCGTCGATGTTCGCGACGAGGCGCAGTTGCGCGCGGCCGTTGATGACGGCGTGAGCGAGCTTGGCGGGCTCGACGGCGCTGTGGCAAACGCCGGTGTGCTGACCGTGGCGTCCTGGGACAAGACAACCGCCGATCAGTGGCGCACGGTGGTCGATGTCAATCTCATCGGGGTGTGGAACACCTGCGCGGCCGCGATACCGCACTTGCTCGACCAGGGCGGCGGCAGCCTGGTCAATGTCAGCTCCGCCGGTGCGATCAAGGGCTTTCCGCTGCAGACGCCCTACACGGCGGCCAAGCATGGTGTGGTCGGGCTGACGCTGGCCTTGGCCAACGAACTGGCGGCACAAAGCGTTCGCGTCAATACCGTGCTGCCGACCGGTGTCCCCACGGGGATGGTCCCGCCGTCGTTCGGCCCCCTCCTGGGTGAGCAACGGTCCGACCTGATTCCCATCTTCGTCAACGCGATGCCCACTCCGGCCGTGGAACCCGCCGATGTCAGCAACGCGGTGCTGTTCCTGCTATCCGATGAATCCCGATATGTCACAGGGCTCGAGTTCAAAGTCGACGCCGGGGTGACCATCAACTAAATCGCTTAGAGCGGCCAGCTATTCGGCCCGATCTCGTAACGCAGCGCAGCGGCCGGCGGCAACGGCTGTCGATCGTTGACCGAAATCGCATCGACGACGAGTGCGACATAGCGTCGCCATCCGTCGCTGCCCGACTCCATCGTCGACAGGACGCTGAAGAGCATCGCGATCAGGCGCGGGAGGTCATCGGCGACCAGGTCGGTGCGGATGCTGCCTACGCGCTGGCCTTCTCGGGCAAGCTCGCCGAGCGCCTCGTTAAGCGAAACCGAGATGTCGGATGTGAGCGCACCGGCCCGGCGCGCGGCAGTCAGCAGGTTGTGTTCGCGCGCCCCCAATGAAATAGCCGCTTCGATCAGCTGAGTGAGACCGCGTAGCGGATCCTTCGCGTTGCGGGCGGCGTCGATCACCGGCGTGAGGTCCTCCGCGATGCTCTGATCCAGGGCGGCGCGGACCAGGTCGGCCTTCGCCGGGAACCTGCGGTACAGGGTTCGCTCACCCACCCCCGCGCGGCGAGCGACCGCCTCCACCGGGGCGTCGGGGCCCAAGTCGCCGTAGACCTCGCGCGCCGCGCGCAGGATGCGCTCGACGTTGCGAGCCGCGTCCGCCCGCAACGGCCGGTCTGCAACCGCGGTCATGGTGACAGCCTAACTGACAGTTGACTGCCAACAAGGGGAGCTTTACGCTCTACAACTGGCAGACAACTGACAGTTAATGGGAAACGCGGCTTATGTCAACAGCTTCCAAATCTTTCGGAACCGCCGACGCCAGCCCTGACGCCGAACTACCGGTGCTACCGGTGCCCCGGCCTGGACACTGCCCGCTCGCGCCGCCACCCGAGTTCGCGGACTGGCGCGAACAACCCGGGCTGCGACGTGCGATCTTCCAGGGCAAACCGGTATGGGTGGTCAGCCGATACCGGGACATCAGGGCGGCACTGGTCGATCCGCGCTTGTCCGCGAAGACCATCCCGGACTCCATAATGCCTACGGACGCTGACAACAAAGTCCCCGTGATGTTCGCTCGGACCGACGACCCCGAACACCATCGGATCCGGCGCATGATGACCAGCAACTTCACCTTCCGGCGTTGCGAATCGATGCGGCCGCACATCCAGGAAGTGGTCGACCACAATCTCGGCCAAATGATCGCCAACGGTGCGCCTGCGGATCTGGTGCGCGAATTCGCCTTGCCGGTGCCGTCTATGGTGATCGCGCTGTTGCTGGGAGTGTCGCCCGAAGACCTCGAACTCTTCCAACGCAACACCACGACCGGCCTCGACCAGAAGTCCACCGACGCGGAAAAGGGCCAGGCCTTCGGCGCCATGTACGCCTATATCGAGGAGCTGGTGAAACGCAAAGAACGCGAACCCGGAGACGACCTGATCAGCCGCCTGGTCACCGAATACGTGGCGACGGGCCAACTCGACCGTGCCACCACGGCCATGAACGGGGTGATCATGATGCAGGCGGGCCACGAAACCACCGCCAATATGATTTCCTTGGGAACCGTTGCGCTGCTGGAACATCCGGAAGTCTTCGAGCGACTCGGACAAACCGACGACCGTGCCGCCATCGCGAACATCGTCGAAGAACTCATGCGCTACCTCACCATCGTGCACAGCCAGGTCGATCGCGTGGCGACTGAAGATCTGATGATCGGTGGTGAGCTGATTCGCGAGGGCGAGGTCGTCATGATGAGCCTGCTTGCCGGAAACTGGGACGCCGAATTCGTCGATAATCCCGAATCCTTCGATGCCGACCGAAACACCCGCGGACACTTGGGCTTCGGGTACGGCGTGCACCAATGCATCGGCGCGAACCTGGCCCGCGTCGAGATGCAGGTCGCGTTCGCCACGCTGGCGCGCCGACTACCCGGGCTGAAGCTGGCGGTGCCGCCGGAGAGACTGAGATTCAAAGAGGCTCACATCTACGGCATGAAAGAGCTTCCGGTCACCTGGTGACAACGACCATGCGATTCGACAATCAGGTCGTCGTAATCACCGGTGCAGCCAGAGGTTTGGGCAGACAATACGCACTCCTCCTCGCCTCGCGCGGCGCCCGAGTCGTGGTCAACGACACCGGTGGATCGCTGACCGGGAATGGCTCCAACCCCTCATCGACGTCCACTTGAACGGTGCGTTCAACGTGACGCGGCCCGCGTGGCGCGCGATGCGCGAGCAGCGCTACGGCAGGGTGCTCAACACCTGCTCGGCCGCCGGAATCCTCGGCGCCGAACGCATGAGCAACTACGGCGCGGCGAAGACCGGGCTGGTCGGCTTGACCCGCGTGCTGGCCGCCGAGGGGGCCGAGCACGGCATCAAGGTCAACGCCATCGCGCCGATCGCCTACACCCGGATGCTGACGCACTCGATCGACGGCGCCGGCCCGCAGGATGACCCGGCGGCGAAAGCGGTGCTGAATGAC
Source organism: Mycobacterium sp. 852002-51613_SCH5001154 (assembly GCF_001667425.1). Classification (NCBI taxonomy): domain Bacteria; kingdom Bacillati; phylum Actinomycetota; class Actinomycetes; order Mycobacteriales; family Mycobacteriaceae; genus Mycobacterium; species Mycobacterium sp. 852002-51613_SCH5001154. Next base: position 115,462 of record NZ_LZII01000005.1, read on the forward strand.
CTTGTGGGCCAATACCTTCAAAAGCTGGACCCGGCGCAAGTCGCGCCGGTGGCGGCCTTCCTGACGCACCGGGAATGCCCGGTTTCCGGAGAGATCTACACGGTCGGTGCCGGACATGTCGCGCGCTTCTTCATCGGCCGGACAAAGGGTTTCTACGACCCCGACCTGTCGATCGAGGATGTGCGCGACCATCTCGATGAGATTCGCGACGAAGCCGGCTACACGGTCCCCGGTGGGCCCGCCGACGAGATGGCGGAGCTGTTCGCGACCATCACGAACAGCTGAACGCCGTGCCGACGCCGTCCGGTGCGGGCGCCGGCCGCAGGCAGCCGTACGGCTGGCTGCCCGCGGGGCTCAATCGGGCGGCCGACTGGTGGGCGTAGTTCACGCAATACAGTCCGGTTTGATCGGCGCGGCAACGATAGTCGCCGAATGACAGCGAGTCACCGTTCGCCAACTCCGAGCCATTGCCGTTGATGAACGGGCCGGGATCGGCGCGCGAAGCACCCACCTGCAGGTTCGCCCCGTCGAAGGTCACCCAGCCGCCCTGCCAGCCGCCGTAGGACGTCGGGGGAGCGGGTGGTGGGTTGGTCAGGCTCACCAGGCAGAGCAGGGCGGCGCCCGTGTGCTTGGAATCGGTCGTGCAGGATGCTTTGCCGGCGGCGGCCGTGAATGCGATGTCGTTGCCGAGCGGTGTGGTCGCACCGTCCCGGATCGCGTCGTGATAGCGACCGGGGTCCGCGGGATGGCCGGCCTCGATCCACGCGACGACGTCGGAGATCGAGGCCCCGGCCGCCGGCGCGGCGTTCGGGGCCGGTGGTTTGCCTCCCGACGGGGTGGTCGCAGCGGTCGTGGGGGCATGGGTTTGCTGGGACTGGCCGGCGACGGTGTGGGAGCACCCGGCGACGAGTAACGACGCTGCCAGCAGCGCGGCAATCCGCATCTAGTCAGGCTAAACCGCCATGCTCGCAAAATAAGGCGCTGCGCGCGCGTTACGCCCGGCATGTCCGCTAACGTCGGGTTATGCATCAGCGCACCGTCCGCGCACGCACCACCGTCGGCACCGTGGAAGGTTTCACCCGCGACGCCGTCCACCGCTGGCGATCCATTCCGTACGCCCGACCGCCGGTCGGGCCCCTGCGATTGCGGGCGCCGCGGCCGGCGCAACCGTGGTCGGGGGTGCGGCACTGCCACGGCTTCGCCAACTGCGCGCCCCAGCAGCGCCGCTACACGATGCTCGGGGTCGGCCGCTACCAGCCGATGGGGGAGGACTGCCTCACCCTCAACGTCGTCACCCCCGAGGGCCCCGCCGAAGAACCGCTGCCCGTCATGGTCTTCATTCACGGCGGCGGCTACATCCTGGGCAGCTCGGCCACGCCGCTGTACGACGGCGCCGCGCTGGCGCGCCGCGGTTGCGTGTACGTATCGGTGAACTACCGGCTGGGCGCGTTGGGCTGCCTGGACCTGTCGTCCCTCTCGACCCCGGACATCGCCATCGACAGCAACCTGTTCCTGCGCGACCTGGTGATGGCGTTGCGCTGGGTGAAGGACAACATCTCCGCGTTCGGTGGCGACCCGGACAACGTCACCATCTTCGGGGAGAGCGCGGGCGCGCACATCACCGCCACCCTGCTGGCGGTGCCCGCCGCCGAAGGGCTGTTCGCCCGGGCCATCTCGGAGAGCCCGGCCGCCGGCATGGTCCGGTCGCAAGAGACCGCGGCGGAATTCGCGACGCGCTTCGCCGCGCTGCTGGGGGCGCGGCCGGAGAATGCCGCCGAGGTGCTGATGCAGGCGTCCCCGGCGCAACTGGTCGACGCCCAGCACCGGCTGATCGACCAGGGCATGGAGGACAGGCTGGGCGCTTTTCCGATCGGCCCGGTCGCCGGCGACGACGTTGTGCCCATCGACCCGGTCGAGGCGATGCGCGGAGGGCACGCGCACCGGGTGCCGCTCATCGTAGGCACCAATGCGGAAGAGGGGCGCCTGTTCACCCGCTTCCTCAAAATGCTGCCGACCAATCAAGAGATGATCGAGGAACTGTTGGCCGACACGGAACCGGCTGCGCGCGAACGCATTACGTCCGCATACCCGGACTACCCCGCGCCGTCGGCATGCGTCCAGCTCGGTGGCGACTTCGCCTTCGGGTCGGCGGCCTGGCAGATCGCCGAGGCGCATAGCGCGCACGCGCCCACCTATCTCTACCGCTACGACTACGCCCCCCGCACGCTGCGCTGGTCGGGGCTGGGCGCCACCCATGCCACTGAGTTGCTGGCCGTTTTCGACGTCTATCGCACCCGATTCGGCGCGCTGCTGACCGCCGCTGCCGATCGGCGCGCCGCGCTACGGGTCAGTAACCAGGTGCAGCGGCGGTGGCGGTCCTTCAGCCGCCACGGCGCCCCGGGCGACGACTGGCCCACCTACACCACCGCCGACCGTGCCGTCATGGTCTTCGACCGCAAGAGCCGCGTCGAGTTCGATCCACATCCGCACCGCCGGATTGCCTGGGACGGCTTCTCCCTGGCGCGGTGACCTGGCACGCTGACCCTCATGCATGCCGACACCGCACAAGTCATCGAAAGACCCGGCGACCTCACCGCCGCATGGCTGGAATCGATGGTCGGCGCCGGGCCCATCGCCGATTTCGCGGCGGAACGCATCGGCACCGGACAGATGAGCGAGTGCTACCGCGTCCGGCTCAGCTATGCCGATGGCGCCGCGACGCCCGGCAGGCCCGAGTCGGTGGTCCTCAAGGTCGCGGCGACCGACCCGGTGAGTCGGCAAACGGGGCTGGCGCTGGGCCTCTATGAGCGCGAGGTGCGTTTCTACGCCGACATAGCGCCGCGCCTGGGCGGCCCGATAGCGCCCTGCTACCACGCCGCCGTCGATACCGCGACGGGCGCGTTCGATCTGTTGCTGGGCGATGCCGGACCGGCCGTCGTCGGGGACGAAATCGCCGGTGCGACAGCCGAACAGGCGCACCTCTGTGTCGTCGAGCTCGGGCGGCTGCACGGGCCGCTGCTCGGCGACACCACCTTGGCCGAGGCCCCGTGGCTGAATCGGGAATCGCCGCTCAACCAGGCGATGATCGCCCCGCTGTACGCCGGGTTCATCGACCGCTACGGCGACCAGATCGCGCCGGAGCACCGCATGGTGTGCGAACGCCTGATCGCGTCCTTCGACGGCTACCTGGCCGCCGAGTCGGCGCCCGACCGGATCTGTGGGCTGATGCACGGCGACTACCGCCTGGACAACCTGTTGTTCGGCACCGCGGGGGCCGACCGGCCGCTGACGGTCGTCGATTGGCAGACGGTTTCCTGGGGTCCGGCCCTGACCGACCTGTCCTACTTCCTCGGCTGCGCGCTGCCCACCCCGGATCGCCGGGAGCAGTACGATGCGTTGTTGCGGGCCTATCACGAGGCGCTGGGGCCCGCGGCGCCGCTGTCGCTCGCCGACGTAGCCGAAGGTGTTCGCAGGCAAAGCTTTTTCGGCGTGATGATGGCGATCGTCTCGTCAATGCTGGTGGAACGCACCGAGCGCGGCGACCGGATGTTCATGACGATGCTGCAACGGCACTGTGATCACGTGCTCGACACCGACGCGCCGACGACCCTGCCCGCCGCCCAGATGCCCGAACCCCTGCGGCCCACGGAGGAGGACGAAGGTGCGCACGCGCCGACCGCCGAACCGCTGTGGAGCGAGAGCTGGTATGCCGACTTCGCCGATGCGGCACAGGGATTGGGCGGCTGGTTCCGCCTCGGCCTGATCGCCAACGAGCAGACGGCGTGGGTGCATGCGCTGCTCTGCGGGCCCGGCATGCCCACCGTGGCCGTCGACGCGCAAGTACCGCTGCCGGCGAACCCGTGGGACGTGCGCACCGAATCCTTCGAGCTCGGCCACGCCGCGCCCACCCCGCTGCAGACCTACCGCGTCCACCTGCACGCGCGCGCTCAGGCTTACCCCGATCCGTCGGCGTTGTTGCGCGGGGAGCCCGGCACGCCCGTCGAAATGACGATGAGCTTGGTGTGGGACACCGACGGCGTCCCGTACAAATACCGGTTGACGACGCGCTACGAGATCCCGTGCCGGGTCTCGGGCACGGTCACCATCGGTGACGCCAGCTACCGCGTCGAGTCGGCCCCCGGCCAGCGCGACCACTCGTGGGGCGTGCGTGACTGGTGGAGCATGGACTGGATTTGGAGCGCGCTGCACCTCGACGACGGCACCCACCTGCACGGCGTCAACATCCGGATTCCCGGCGCGCCGGCCTTCAGCATCGGCTACTCCCAGGACGCGCGGGGAACGGTCACCGAGCTGGAAACGGTAGAATCACGAGAGTCGTTCGGCGCCAACGGGTTACCGCTGGGGGCCACCTTGGCACTCAATCCCGGCGAGATCACTGCGGACGTCGAGGTCCGCGGCCAGGCGCCGGTGCGTCTGATCGCCGCGGACGGCCGGGTGAGCCAGTTCCCGCGAGTCTGGGCGACCATCCAGACGGCCGACGGACGCAACGGCGTCGGCTGGCTGGAATGGAACCGCAACCTCGCGTCAGAGTGAGCGGACGGGCCCCCGTCGTGGTGATGGGTGTTTCCGGATCGGGTAAGTCGACCGTCGGAGCGGCGCTCGCACGACGCTTGCGGGTGCCGTTCGTGGACGCCGACTCCCTGCACCCGCCGGCCAACATCGCCAAGATGGCGGCCGGTGAACCGCTCGACGACGACGACCGCTACCCCTGGCTGGACAAGGTCGGGGAGTGGTTGGCCGGCCACCGCGACGGAGGCGTGGCGAGTTGTTCGGCGCTCAAGCGCAAATACCGCGACCAGTTGCGCACGCACTGCCCGCAGGTCGAATTCCTGCACCTCGCCGGTTCACCGGCACTCATCAGCGGCCGGCTGGCCGCCCGGACCGGTCATTTCATGCCGGCCGGGCTGCTGCGCTCCCAATTCGACGCGCTCGAGCCGCTCGGCGCCGACGAGGCCGGCGCGACCGTTGATGTCGGCCCGGGCGTCGATGCCATCGTCGACGCCTACCTGCGCGGCGACGCGTGAGCCGTCAGGAAAGCTTGCGGCGGCCGGTCTTGACCTGTTCACCGAGTCGTTCGCGTGCGGTGTCGGCCAGGTAGCCGCCCCGAGCCCGGGCCGTGTCGGCGAGGTAGATGCCGCGCGCGCGGGCGGTGTCGGCGAGGTCCTCGCCGCGATCCAATGCCGTGCTCGCCAGGTCCTCACCGCGCTTGCGTGCCTTCTTGGCCAATTTCTCGCTGCGCTTGCGGGCCTTCTTCGCCAACGGCGCCGCCCAGTCGGCGGCTTCGTCGGCGAGTTCTTCGCTGCGCTTGCGTGCCTTCTTCGCCAACGGCGCGGCTCGCTCGGCCGCCTCGTCGGCCAGCTCCTCGCCCCGTTTGCGGGCCTTCTGGGCCAGCGGCTTGCTCCGCTCGGCGGCCGTGCTGGCGAATTCACGACCGCGTTCCAGCGCGGCCTCCGCGTACGGCGCGCCCCGTTCGGCCGCCGTGCTGGCCAGTTCGCGACCGCGTTCGGCGCCGATCTGCAGGCCGTGCACGATCTTTTCGCCCAATTCCGAAAAGTCGGTATCGAAGTGGGCGTCGTCGGAGCCGGGCAGCGCCGACGACACTCGCTCGGAGAGCCGCTCCGCCGCCCGGCGACCGCGCCACCCGAGCGACGGCTTGCCTGCCGTGTCGGCGGACGCGATGAGCAACCCGCCGACCAGGCTGAGGTCGGTGAGGAACTGCTGGCGCTTCTGCGCCTTCGCCTCCGGATCGCTCTCGTTCCAGAACGAGTGCGCCCCGAGGTTGGCCGGTAGCACCGTGAACGCGAGCGCGGCCGAGGCGACGCGCGGCAGTTTGCCGGTGGCCAGCAGCAGGCCGCCGCCGATCTGAACGGCCGCCGTGATTTGTGCGACCGTCTCGGGGTCACTCGGGATGTTGCCGCTCACCGAATTCGGCAAAGCCTGCAAACCATCCACCGCGGGGGCGGCGGCTGCGGCCGCCGATTTGGGGTTGAGCAGGGAATTGACTCCTTGGCCGACGAAAGCCACTGAAAGCAACGGGCGCGCGATTCTCCGGATCAACATGGCCGGTGGATTACCCGACTGGTTGGCGAACAAACCGTCCCACCCATACGCCCAGCTGAAGCGCCGTGGTGGGCGACACCGATAGGGTGAAACGCGTGAGGGCGTTGATCATCGTCGACGTGCAAAACGATTTCTGCGAGGGCGGCTCGCTGCCGGTGACCGGCGGTGCCGCCGTGGCGCCCGCCATCAACGACTACCTCGCCGGCGAGTCGGGCTACCGGCACGTCGTAGCAACCCAGGATTTCCACGTCCGGCCAGGCGACCATTTCTCCGACCGACCGGACTATTCATCGTCATGGCCACCGCACTGCGTCGCCGGAAGTGCCGGTGCGGAGCTGCGGCCCGACCTCGACACCAGCCGGATCGAGGCGGTCTTCCGCAAGGGCGCCCATGCCGCGGCATACAGCGGTTTCGAGGGCCTGGACCAGAACGGGACCCCGCTGTTGGACTGGCTGCGGGAGCGTGGTGTCGACGAGGTCGATGTGGTCGGCATCGCCACCGACCAGTGCGTCCGGCGGACCGCCGAGGATGCCGCGCGTGCGGGCCTGTCCACCAGGGTGCTGCTCAACCTGACCGCGGCCGTCTCGCCGGACTCGGCCGCCGAGGCGCTCCAGGCGATGCGGACCGCGGGCGTCGAAATGGTCGGGGGTCCGTGATGGGGTTGGCGCCGGATCGGGAGCATCTCCTGGCCGCCGTCGAGCGCTCGCCACAGGCGGCCGCCGCGCACGACCGCGCCGGATGGGTGGCGTTGTTCACCGACGACGGCCGGGTCGAGGACCCGGTCGGGTCGCGGCCGCACGCCGGGCAGGAGCAGATCGGCCACTTTTATGACACCTTCATCGGTCCGCGCGACATCAAATTCCACCGCGACCTCGATATCGTCGTCGACACCGTGGTGCTGCGCGACATCGAGCTCGAGGTTGCGATGGGCTCGGCGATCACGATGTACATTCCCGCGTTCCTTCGCTACGACCTGCGAGACGTCAACGGCGAGTGGCGCATTGGCGAACTGCGGGCCTATTGGGAACTTCCCGCGATGATGCTGCAATTCCTGCGGACCGGATCACGTGCGGTCGGACCCGCCCTGCAACTGTCGCGGGGCTTGTTGAGCAATCAGCGGTTGCGCGGCACCACCGGCTTCATGACGGGGTTCCGGCGGGTGGGTGCGCGGCACAAGAAGCTCGCCGAGGCATTCCTCGGTGCCGCCTCGCGCCAAGATCGGATCGCGGCCGCGCGCGCGTTATCACCGCGCGCCACAATCACTCTCGGCGACCACGACGTCCTCGACCTCGCTGAACTGGTCGAGCAGCTGGACGGCGGCGGGTCGACCAAGATGATCGGCGCGGGCCCAACGGTGACGATGTCGGTCCACTCCGGCCGTGGACGGGGAATACTGTTCGCCGACATGGCCTGGCGGGGCGACGCCATCAACCGGATCCGGTACTTTCCCGGCTGATCGCGACCCCGGTCAACGCAGCACCATCAACGCAAGCGATGCCACCGACATGCACAGGTACGCGCCGGGAAACGCGATGTTGTACAGGACGCGGGCGCGCAGGTGGGTCACGACTGCGCCGACGAAGAACAGCACCAGGCCGGTTGCGGCAGCGATTCCCAAGGCGGGAAGGCCCACCAGGCCCACGATCAGCCCCGCCGCGCCGGCCAGCTTGACCGCCCCCAGCGCCGGCAACCACGAACGCGGCACCCCGACTTCGGCGGAGTTCGCCAGGACGAAACCCGCCGGGATGAGATCGGCAACGGCGATCCCGGCGGTGATGGCGGCGGTAAACAGCGTGATCGCAACGTACGCGGTGTTCATCTGCGGCAAACCCTTGTCAGACAGCCGTTTTTGCGGCGGCGAGCCGGATGGTCGCCGCACGCGCTACGGCGCACAATCGATAAGGTCATGGTGCTGGCCTCCTTTGCAACAGAGAGCTTGATGGACGCAGTCATCTTCTTGACGGCTCCTGTGCGGAAAAGGTGACCCCGTGAGCGCCCCGAAAAATTTGACGGATCTCGCCCAGCGTTTCGACGCCGACCGGCGACACCTGAGGTCTGTCGCATTACAACTGCTGGGATCGGCGGCCGATGCCGACGACGCGGTTCAGTCGGCGTGGCTGAAGGCCAGCCGTGCTGATTTCGCCGCGGTCGACAACCTCACCGGCTGGTTCACCACGATCACCGCGCGCGAGGCCGTCGACCAGCTCCGGGCGCGCAAGCGACGTGCGGAACAGCCGCTGGCCACTCCCGAAGAACTGGACCGGATCGCCGCGACCGCGTCGCCGCCGGCGGACGAGCAAGCGCTCTTGACGGAGTCGGTGAGCAGCGCGCTGCTCGTGGTGCTCGACCGGCTCTCACCGGCGCAGCGAGTCGCATTCGTCCTGCATGACGTATTCGCGGTGCCGTTCGAGAGAATCGCAGGTCTGCTGGACCGGTCGCCGGAAGCCGCGAAGAAGCTGGCAAGCCGGGCGCGTGCGCGGGTGGCCCACCCGGGCGGCGAGCCCGAGCGCATGGCGAAGCACCTCGAGGTCGTCGAGGCGTTTCTCGCGGCGTCCCGCGGCGGTGATATCGCCGGTCTGCTCGCACTGCTGGCCCCGGACGTGGTGCGCAGGGTCGATCGGGCACTGGTCCCCGACGACGTGCCGACCGAGCTGCGCGGCGCCAAGCGGGTCGCGGAGGAGACCCGTCGATTCGCTCTCCGGGCACGGGCCGGCGCGGTCGTGCTCATCGACGGGGCTCCGGGGATCGCCATCGCGCCAAACGGGCGCGCTGAGGCGCTGCTGCTGATCGCCGTCGGAACCGATGACCGCATCCACGCGATTGACATCACCGGGGACGCCGGCCGCATTCGCCGGGCCGTGCTGGCCCTGCCGAGTTGGCCGATCCAGCAACACCACAGCCGCATCGGGTACCAAGGACAGGAGAAACAAACGGCCGGGCGGCCGGCAACGGGGCGAGAACGGGAGCACCATGCTCGATAAGCCGTTCGGGCGGCGCGGGCTGCTGCGCGGTGCCGGCGCGCTCACCGCGGCATCCCTGGCGCCGTGGGCGGCCGGCTGCGCACCGGAAGAAGACGCCTTGACGTTCTTCTTCGCGGCCAACCCCGACGAACGCGATGCCAGGATCCGCATCGTCGACGAGTTCGCGCGCCGCCACCCCGATATCAAGGTCCGCCCGGTGCTTTCGGCTCCGGGCGTGATGCAGCAGCTGTCGACGTTCTGCGCCGGCGGAAGATGCCCGGACGTTTTGATGGCGTGGGACCTCACCTACGCCGAGCTGGCCGCCCGTGGCGTGCTGCTCGACCTCAACACCATGCTGTCCCGCGACCAGGCCTTCGCCGCCGAGCTGAAGTCGGACGGCATCGGGGCGCTCTACGACAGCTTCACGTTCAGCGGGGGCCAATACGCACTCCCGGAGCAATGGTCCGGAAACTACCTGTTCTACAACAAGCGGCTCTTCGCCGAGTCCGGGGTGCCGCCCCCGCCCAAAACGTGGCAAAACCCGTGGAGTTTCACCGACTTCTTGAACACCGCCACCGCACTCACCAGGCGAGATCGCTCCGGGCGGGTGACCCAGTGGGGCTTCGTGAACATGTGGTTCTCCTACTATTCGGCCGGGCTGTTCGCCATGAACAATGGGGTGCCGTGGTCCACCCCGCTCAAAAACCCGACCCACTTCAACTTCGACCACGACGCCTTCATCGAGGCGGTGCAGTTCTATGCCGACCTGGCCAACAAGCACAAGGTCGCGCCCAATGCGTCCGAGGTGCAATCGATGTCCACGCCCGACCTGTTCGCGGCGGGCAGGGCGGCGATGGCCATGGGCGGCCACTGGCGCTACCAGACATTCATCCGGGCCGAGGGCCTGGACTTCGACGTCACGTCGTTGCCGGTGGGGCCGCGCCGGCAGGGCCAGCCCGCACATTCCGACATCGGTTCAACCGGATTGGCCATCTCCGCGAGCAGTCAACGCAAGGAGCAGGCATGGGAATTCGTGAAATTCGCGACCGGGCCCGTCGGGCAGGCGTTGATCGGTGAATCCAGCCTCTTTGTACCGGTTTGGCAATCGGCGCTCGACTCGGCCGGCTTCGCCAAAGCCCACCAGAACGTCGGCAACCTCGCCGTCCTCACCCAAGGGCCCGCGTACTCCGAAGGGCTCCCCGTCACCTCGTCATGGGAGAAGATCGTCGCCTTGATGGACCGCAGCTTCGGGCCCGTGCTGCGTGGATCACGGCCCGCCACATCGCTGGCCAGTTTGTCGCCCGCCATCGACGAGGTGTTGCGCAGCCCATGACATCGGTCGACGCCACCACGCGCACACCCGCCAAGGGCGCCGGTCCGTGGCGACGGCGGGCCCGCGCCGGCCGCTTGTTCGTGGCGCCCAATCTGGCCGCCGTTGCGGTGTTCATGCTGTTTCCGCTGGGATTCTCGCTCTACATGAGCTTTCAGCGGTGGGATGTCTTCCGCCCGCCAAAGTTTGTGGGCCTGAGGAACTTCCAAGAGCTCTTCACCTCGGACCCGCTCTTCCTCATCGCCATTCGCAACACCGTCGTCTTCACCGTGGGAACGGTTGTGCCGACCATCGGCGTGAGCCTCGTGGTGGCCGGCGTGCTGAACCGAAAGGTCAGGGGCATCGGCTTTTTCCGCACCATCGTCTTTCTGCCGTTGGCCATCTCGTCGGTCGTCATGGCGGTCGTCTGGCAGTTCGTCTTCAACACCGACAACGGATTGCTCAACATCATGCTGGGCTGGGCCGGGATCGGCCCCGTCCCGTGGTTGGTCGAACCCCGATGGGCGATGGCCTCGCTGTGCATCCTCAGCGTGTGGCGCAGCGTGCCCTTCGCCACCGTCATCCTGCTCGCGGCGATGCAGGGCGTTCCCGAGACCGTATACGAGGCGGCGCGAATCGACGGCGCCGGCGAGATACGGCAGTTCGTGTCGATCACGGTGCCGCTGATCCGTGGGTCGATATCGTTTGTGGGCGTCATCTCGATCATTCACGCGTTCCAGGCTTTTGACATGGTCTACGTCCTCAACGGCGCGAACGGCGGGCCCGAAACCGCCACCTATGTCCTGGGCATCATGCTGTTCCAGCACGCGTTCTCCTTCCTGGAATTCGGGTACGCCTCCGCGCTGGCGTGGGTGATGTTCGCCATCCTGCTCGTGCTGACCGTGGTGCAGCTGCGGATCACCCGGCAACGGTCTTGGGAGACTTCTCGTGGCCTCAGCTGAGCGGGTATTCACGCGCAATGTCGTTCGTAGCCTGATGGTCTACACCGCCCTGCTCGCCATCGCCTGGTGCTGGTTGTTTCCGATCGCCTGGGCCGTGTCCGGCTCATTGAAGCGGGAAGGCGAGATCACCGAGCCCAGGCTGCTGCCGGCGCACCCGCGGTGGTCCAACTACATCGAGGTGTTCTCGTTGATGCCGTTCGCGCGGATGTTTTTCAACACCGTGCTGTACGCCGGGTGCGTGACCGCCGGCCAGGTGTTCTTCTGCTCGCTGGCCGGATACGCGTTCGCCAGGCTGCAATTCCGCGGTCGCGACACGCTGTTCGTGTTATACCTTGGCACCTTGATGGTGCCGCTGACCGTGACCGTGATCCCGCAGTTCATCTTGATGCGGACCCTCGGCTGGGTCGACACACCCTGGTCGATGATCGTGCCGGGCTTGTTCGGCAGCGCATTCGGCACCTACCTGATGCGGCAGTTCTTCCGGACGCTTCCTACCGACCTGGAAGAGGCGGCGATACTCGACGGTTGTTCGCCGTGGCAGATCTATTGGCGAATCCTGTTGCCCCACGCCCGCCCCGCGGTGATGGTGCTGGCGGTGCTCACCTGGGTCAACGTCTGGAACGACTTCCTGTGGCCGCTGCTGATGCTCCAGCGCAACAGCCTGGCCACGCTGACGCTCGGCCTGGTGCGACTGCGGGGCGAGTATGTGGCGCGCTGGCCGATCATCATGGCGGCTTCGATGCTCATCATGCTGCCGTTGGTCATCATCTATGCCATCGCCCAGCGGTCCTTCGTCAGGGGAATCGCCGTCTCGGGGCTGAACGGGTAGCCCATGGCCTCAGTGACTTTCGAGCAAGCGACGCGGTGTTACGCCGGAGCCGACCGGCCGGCCTTGGACAGCCTCGACCTGGACGTCGGCGACGGCGAGTTCGTCGTCCTGGTCGGTCCCTCCGGATGCGGCAAGACCACCTCGCTGCGGATGGTGGCGGGGCTGGAATCGCTGGACTCCGGTCGCATCCGGATCGGCGACCGCGACGTCACCACCGTCGATCCCAAGGACCGCGACGTCGCGATGGTCTTCCAGAACTATGCTCTCTACCCGCACATGACGGTCGCGCAAAACATGGGCTTCGCCCTGAAGATCGCCAAGACACCGAAGCCCGAAATTCGCGATCGGGTCCTGGACGCCGCGAAATTGCTTGACCTGCAGCCCTATCTGGACCGCAAACCCAAGGACCTCTCCGGTGGGCAACGCCAGCGGGTGGCGATGGGACGCGCGATCGTCCGCCGGCCGCAGGTCTTCCTGATGGACGAGCCGCTGTCGAATCTCGATGCCAAACTGCGGGTGCAAACCCGCAACCAGATCGCGGCACTGCAACGGCGACTCGGCACCACCACCGTCTACGTCACCCACGACCAGGTCGAGGCGATGACCATGGGTGACCGCGTCGCCGTCCTGTGCGACGGTGTGCTGCAGCAGTTCGCCGCGCCACGCGAGCTGTACCGCAACCCGGTCAACGTCTTCGTCGCGGGTTTCATCGGGTCGCCGGCAATGAACCTGTTCACCCTGCCTATCGTCGATTACGCTGTGTCGCTGGGGGATTGGCACATCCCACTACCGCGTGAGCTCACCGATGCAGCGAGCGAAGTCGTCGTGGGGGTCCGCCCCGAGCACTTCGAACTGGGCGGCCTCGGTGTCGAGATGGAGGTCGATGTGGTCGAGGAGCTTGGGGCGGACGCCTACGTCTACGGCCGAATCACCGGCTCCGGCAAGGTCATTGATCAGCCCGTCGTTGCGCGTGCCGATGGGCGCCGGCCTCCGGAAAAGGGCAGCCGGGTGCGCCTGCACCCGGAACCGGGGCACCTGCACTTCTTCGGTGTCGACGGCCAACGAATCTGTTGAGGGGGGTGGGCCTATGGCGCCGGCGGTGAGTACGTTTCGTGCCGATCTGGTGTGTGAGGGCGGCGGTGTCCGGGGGATCGGGCTGGTCGGCGCGGTCGATGCGCTGTCCGGGGCCGGTTACCGGTTTCCCCGCGTCGCGGGTAGCAGCGCGGGTGCGATCGTCGCGTCGCTGGTCGCGGCGCTGCAGGTCGGGGGCGAACCGCTCAGCCGGCTCGCGGAAGTCATGCGGTCCATCGACTACCGGAAGTTCCTGGATCGCAGTCTGATCGGACACGTGCCGCTGATCGGCGGGGGATTGTCGCTGTTGGTGTCGGACGGTGTCTACCGTGTGGCCTACTTGGAGCGCCTGCTCGCCGGTCTGCTCGCCGACCTGGGTGTGCGGACGTTCGGTGACTTGCGCACCGGCGAGGAGCCGGACCAGTTCGCGTGGTCGCTGGTGGTGACGGCCAGTGACCTGTCCCGGCGCCGGCTGGTGCGCATCCCGTGGGACCTCGCTTCCTATGGCATCGACCCCGACGATTTTCCGGTCGCCCGCGCCGTGCACGCCTCGTCGGCGATCCCCTATGTGTTCGAACCCGTTCGGGTCAGCAACGCCACCTGGGTCGACGGCGGCTTGCTCTCCGATTTTCCGGTGGAGCTGTTCGACCGGCCCGATGCTGAGCCGCGATGGCCGACGTTCGGGATCCGGCTGTCCGCGCGTCCCGGCATCCCGCCCACCCATCCGGTGCACGGACCAGTTTCGTTGGGAATCGCGGCAATAGAGACACTGGTGAGCAATCAGGACAACGCCTACATCGACGACCCCTGCACCGTCCGGCGCACCATTTTCGTCCCGGCCGAAGAGGTCAGCCCGATCGACTTCAACATCACCGCCGAGCAACGCGACGGCCTGTATCAACGAGGATTGCAGGCGGGCCAACAGTTCCTGGGGACCTGGAGCTACCCGGACTATCTGGCGGCGTGTGGCGGACCGGCGAAAGGCGCTAAGTAGGAGTCAGGTCCCGCGTCGGGGCTTATCCGCGCGCGCAGCGGATCTCGTCGAGGCGATGTCCGACCCGCTGGACGTCGGCCGGCAACGGCAATTGATTGGTGACACGGGTGATTTCCACACCGATATCAACGGGGCTGATCGGCCAGAATTGGCGCCTCATGAGTTTGCTTGCAATGGCGGTGATCTCGTCGTCGCAAAGTCGCCGGCGGGCCAAGGCCGCCAGGGGCGCATATCCGGTTGTCGGCATGCCGGTGGGATAGCCGGCCCGCACGAAAGCCACGATGCTCGACACCCAAAGGGCCAGGTCCATTTTCCCACCTCGCTCACCGCCGCGATGTAAAGAGCGGCAGATCCTACAACTAGCAACGTACCATCGGCAACGTCATCAGCTGAGTAACGCCACACAGTTAAAACGCATTTTTTACTCGCCGGTGTTGCGCGGGCGGCGGCGCGATCTTGGCCACGATCCTCCTCCGGCGGGCGCGCCATAACGACGTTTGGCCGCAAGGCTTTCTAGGATTGCCGCGTGGTTGATCGCTACGGAACCGACGTCCTTGCCGCAGGCCGGCGCAAGCCCCGCTCGACCGAGCACCCAGCCGAACTGGGCCTCGTGGTCGAGGACGTGCAAACCGGGTACGTCGGTGCGGTGGTAAGAGTCGAGTACGGGCGGGTCGATCTGGAAGACCGGCGGGGGCACGTGCGCGGCTTCCCTTTGGGCCCTGGCTATTTGCTCGAGGGCCGTCCGGTGATCCTTACCGCGCCGCGTCGTGTGGCGCCTGCCGCCGCCGCGAGGACGGCATCCGGCTCGGTCGCCGTGCCGGGAGCCCGTGCCCGGGTCGCCCGCGCCAGCCGGATCTACGTCGAGGGGCGGCACGACGCCGAACTCATCGCGCAGGTGTGGGGCGAGGACCTGCGGATCGAGGGTGTCGTCGTCGAGCACCTCGGCGGCGTGGACGACCTGGTGGAGATCGTGGCGGAGTTCGCACCCGGTCCGGGGCGCCGGCTTGGTGTGCTCGTCGATCACCTGGTCACGGGTTCGAAGGAGGCGAGGATCGCCGACGCGGTGCGGCGAGGGCCGGGCGGCAGCGACACGCTGGTGGTCGGCCATCCCTACGTCGACATCTGGCAGGCGGTGAAACCCCAGCGGCTCGGTCTGGCGGGGTGGCCGGATGTGCCACGGCACATCGAGTGGAAGCACGGTGCATGCCGGGCGCTCGGCCTGCCCCACGCCGACCAGGCGGACATCGCCAGGGCATGGCGGCATATTCGGTCCCGGGTGCGTGACTGGAACGACCTTGAGCCGGCGCTGATCAGCCGGGTCGAAGAACTCATCGACTTCGTGACGCAGCCGGCATCGTGACGCGGCGGCCTTAGGCTAGGCTAAGCCGGGGTCCCGACCCCCGGGACAGAAATCGGGCGCATGCAGGGCGTATTCGGCGTACTAATCGGCACCTTTCTCATCGGTCTCCGCGAAGGCCTCGAGGCGGCGCTCATCGTGAGCATCGTCGGCGCCTTCCTGAAACGAAACGGCCAGCCGATACGGCCGATGTTTGCCGGCGTCGCCTCGGCGGTGCTGATCAGCGTCGCGGTCGGCGTGGGCCTGAACCTGTTCGCGACGAGCCTGCCGCAGGCGCAGCAGGAGATGATGGAAACCGTCATCAATGTCATCGCCGTGGTGTTTGTGACGTCGATGATCATCTGGATGAACGGCAACGCCGCGCAGGTCAAGGGCGAGCTCGAGCGCGATGCCCGGCAGGCGATCAACCGCGGCGGTGCGCTCGCCTTGGCCGCGATGGCCTTCCTCGCCGTCCTCAAGGAGGGCTTCGAGACATCGGTGTTCTTGTTGGCGGCCGCCCAGACGTCGCACGGCAACCGGTGGTTCGCCGTGCTGGGTGGTGCGCTGGGGATCGCGGCGGCGGTCGCGATGGGTGTCGCGCTGTACTTCGGCGGATTGAAACTCAATATCGCCCGGTTTTTCCGGGTCACCGGCGTGTTCTTGGTGTTGATCGCCGCCGGGCTGGTGCTGGGGGCGCTGCGCACCGCGCACGAGGCCGGCTGGGTGAATATCGGCCAGCGGCGGGTGCTCGACCTGTCTGCCTGGCTGCCCAGCAACTCGATCCTCGGCGCCGTGACCGCCGGGATGTTCGGGATACCCGCCGACCCCCGAATCATCGAGGTGGTGGGCTGGTTGCTCTACGCCGTACCCGTGCTCGCCATCTTCTTGTGGCCCGCTCACCTTGCCGCCGCCCCGCGGGCCAGGGGGCGCCTGTTGGCGGCCGCCTCGACGCTGCTGCTCCTCACCGCCGCCGGACTGGTGGCGCTGGTGCCGGGCGGTGGTCCTTCCGGCGGAGCGCGGACCCGCACCGTCACCGACCGCTCCGGCCACACCGCCACGGTGTCGATGGTGAACGGGCCGCACGGACGCGAGCTGGCCGTCGGCGCGCAGGGCAACTCAACCGTCCGCAACATCGTGCTCGTCCCGGCGGAGAACAAAATCGTGGACGGCTTGCCGGTACAGGTATGGCAAGCTTCCGAGGCTGCCGGGGCCGACGGCGCGTCGGAAGTCACGCTGGATCAGTTGCTGAGCATGACCGGGGGCCGGCTCCCGGTCGGTCTCGCGGCTGGGCGCACTCCGGGGCCGTTTCAGGGTCAATGGTCAACTACCACCGCGTATACCGTGCTTGCGCAAGGTGATTCCGTGCTAAATGCACAGGCAACGAGCAACCGCACGGCGGTTTTGACCGGCGGTGGTCTGACCGGGGCCAAGACCGTCAGTCTTGGCGGGCTTGCGACGGACTGGTCCACGTCCGCTGCCGAAGACCGGTCGGCCGCCGCGCAGATCGCGGCAAGTTATCTCAACCGTGCGGAAGCGCAACTGTGGAAGGTATGGCTTCCACTGACACTCGGTGGCTTCGCTCTGGCCTGCGTCCTTGGCGCTGTGGCCGCCGCGCGGCGCGGCACGCCGACCGAACAGGAAAGGAAGACGGTTGACACCGAATCGAACCGCCCGAAGGCACCGGCCCTTTGAGATCTGGCCATTCGCAACGGCTTTGGCCGCGGTTGCGGTGTTCTCAGCGACCGCATGTGGTCACTCGAATGGCAACTCGGGCCACGCCGAAGCGGGAAAGCCCACCGCCCCGAACGCGGTGAAGGTCACCATGGCCAATAACGCGGGCAAAGACGGCTGCGCCCTTGACAACACCAGCGTGCCCGCGGGGCCGGTGACCTTCACGGTGGCCAACACGAATGCGCCCGGGATCAGCGAAGTTGAATTGCTCAGGGACCAGCGGATCGTCGGCGAGAAGGAAAATCTCGCGCCCGGCCTGGATCCGGTCTCGTTCACGGTCACGTTGGACGGCGGCGCGTATCAGCTCTACTGTCCGGGCGCGAGCACCGAATACCAAACCCTCACCGTCACGGGCAAAGCACCGGCGACGCCGACGGGCACCTTGGCCGGCATCCTCAGCCAGGGCACCAAGGACTACGCGGGCTACATCGTCGGCCAGATCAGTCAGCTCAACGATGCCGTGAAGGCACTCGACGCCGCCGTGCAGTCGGGCAACGTCGACGCCGCGAAGAACGCTTACGCCAAAGCCCGGCTGTTCTGGGAGCGCTCGGAGTCCACCGTGGAGGGCTTCGTGTTGCCGGGCTTCGCGGTCGGCGACAATGCCGGCAGCCTGGACTATCTGATCGACATGCGTGAATCCACGCCGGTCGACGCCAAGGTCGGGTGGAAGGGCTTCCACGCCATCGAGCGCGACTTGTGGCAGGGTGGCGCGATCACCCCCGCCACCAAGGCATTCAGCAGCGAATTGGTCGGAAACGTCGGCAAATTGAACGGCATCGTCGCCAACCTGCAGTACAAGCCCGAGGACTTGGCCAACGGTGCCAGCGACCTGATCGAAGAGATCCAGAACACCAAGATCACCGGTGAGGAGGAGGCCTTCAGCCACATCGATCTGGTCGACTTCTCGGGCAACGTGGAGGGCGCTCAGCAGGCGTACGCTTCGCTGCGGCCGGGCCTGGAGAAGATCGACGCCAATTTGGTCAACCAGATCGATCAGCAATTCCACACGGTGCTGGCCACTTTGGACGGATACCGTGACCCGTCCTCGCTCGGCGGCTTCCGGCCTTACACCTCTGCGCTGAAGGCCAGCGATGCGCCGAAGCTCACCGCGGTCATCCAGCCGCTGCACCAGAGCCTGTCGACGGTCGCCCAAAAAGTCGTCTCGGCGGGCTGACCTCGTGACCGACGACACGACCGAAACCGACGAAGCCGCAGCGGTTTCGCGCCGGCGGATGCTTGGCGGGGCCGTGCTGGCCGGACTCACCGGCACCGCGGTCGGCGCCGCCGGTGGGGGCTTCGCCGGTTACGCGCTGGCAGCCGAACGCAAAGGCGATGACCACGACAACGTCGACCTGCGGCGTAGTTATCCTTTCTACGGCCAGGTGCATCAGGGTGGAATCGCCACGCCGCCACAGCGTTACGCCATGTTCATGTCCTTCTCGCTGGCCGCCGGCGCTGGCCGCACCGAGCTGCAGACCCTGCTGGCGCGCTGGTCGGCGGCGGCCGCGATCCTGCAGCAGGGAAAGCCCGTCGGCACCGTGCAGCCACAGGTCGAGGTGCAGCCGCCCGTTGATACCGGGGAGGCCTATGGGCTTAGTCCGGCCAGTCTTACCGTGACCATCGGGTTGGGACCGTCGCTGTTCGGCGATCGCTTCGGGCTGGCCGCACGGCGGCCCGCCCTGTTCATCGATCTGCCGACGCTCAACGGGGACAACCTGGACCCGCGCCTGCGCGGCGGCGATCTGTCGGTCCAAGCGTGCGCCGACGACCCCCAGGTCTGCTACCACGCCGTGCGAAACCTGGCCCGCCTGGGCCGCAACATCGTCTCGCCGTCCTGGGCGGTGCTGGGATTCGGACGAGCATCGGCCGGCCCGGGCCAGCACACGCCGCGAAACCTCCTGGGCTTCAAAGACGGAACCCGCAACATCGCCACGGATGCGGAGTACGAGCGGTTCGTCTGGGTCGAGGACAGCGACCAGCCGTGGATGAACGGCGGGACGTATCAAGTCGTGCGAAAGGTCCGGATGCTGCTCGAGACGTGGGACGTCGACCGCATCGGCAATCAGCAGCGGATCTTCGGCCGCACCAAAGAAGAGGGCGCGCCGCTGAGCGGCAAGGGCGAATTCGACACCCCCGACTTCACCGCCAAAGGCGCCGACGGCAACCCGCTGATCGACCCGATGTCTCACGTCGGCCTGGCGGCCCGGGAGAACAACGACGGCATCATGATCCGGCGCCGATCCTACAATTACACCGACGGTCTCGACGCCAACGGCCAACTCAACGCCGGCCTGCTGTTCATCTCGTATCAAAAAGATCCGCAAGATTTTATTCGCCTGCAGAACCGGTTGGGCGCCCACGACCTGCTCAACGAATACATCCGCCACATCGGCTCAGCAATCTTCGCGGTGCCGCCGGCGCCCGCCGAAGGCCACTACATCGGGCAAAGCCTTTTCAGCTAAGCAAATCTCCGAAAGAGTCGTCCGACGTTGGACGGCGCCGCGTTTCGGCTGTGTGATGTTTGGTGTCGCCCACGTAAATCAATCTCGCCCGCCGTCACACATCGGCCGTCGCAGAGCACTAACTCCGTGAAGCCGCAAAATCAGCGAAACGGAGGAAGTCATATGACCGACGCGCTCGTCATCGACGCCGCAGGCCTCGACAAGCTGTCGTGTAACGCCAGGGCCAACCCGGAGACCGGCAGGAAGACCCTGAAAGCCAAGACGGTGTGCGAGACGGGGTTCCGCAACATGACCTACGTACGCGACCTGGCGCCGATGCTGGTGGGCGAGCCGCCCGCGCTGCTCGGCGACGACTCGGCGCCCAACCCCTCCGAGACCGCGCTGGCGGCGCTGGGATCGTGCGTGTCGGTGGGCCTGCTGGCCAACGCGACGCATCGCGGGGTGACCCTGACCAAGATCGAGGTCGAGATGGAGGGCGACATCGACATCTCCGCGGTGTGGGGGGTGGGTGACACGCCCGAGGGAAAGCGGCTGGGCTTCAGTGCGGTGCGGTGCAAGGTGACGCTGGCCGGAGACGCTGACGACGCGACGCTCAAGGAGATCCACGACAACGCGATCGCCTGGTCACCCGTGGTGAACACGTTCGCCAACCCGGTGAGCGTCGACTCGACTCTGACCACCGAATAGGAATTGAGTCGGGAAGCATTCCGTGGCAACAACATTGACCAAGACCGAGCTTGCCGAGCTGATCAGGCTGGCCCGCGTCAAGCGGGGATCGAGCTGGACGAAGATCGCCGAATCGATCGGCAAGGACCCGGTGTGGACCGTCGCTGCGCTACTCGGGCAGCATCCGCTCTCGGCCGGCGACGCGGCAGCGGTCGCGTCGCTTCTCGACCTCGACGACGAGGCGGTAACGGTCCTGCAAATGATGCCGTACCGGGCTTCGGATGTGACCATGGCGGCAGACCCGACGATCTACCGGTTCCATGAGGCGCTGGCCGTCTACGGCCCGGCGATCAAGGAACTCATCCATGAAGAATTCGGTGACGGCATCATGAGCGCGATCAACTTTCAGATGAGCGTGCACCGGCGCCCGCACCCCGAAGGCGACAGAGTGGTCGTCACTTTTGACGGCAAGTTCCTCGATTACGCGTGGAAACACCCCGCCCAGGAGGTATCGAGATGACGGCGACGATGAATCCGGCTGCCAGTGAGTTGAATATCGAACTATTGGAAGACATCCGGGCCCATGCCGGGGCGCTGGACCGCGGCGAGCAGCAATCCCGTCGCAGTTTCCCCGCACTGGGTACCGCCGGCCTGCTCCGGCTGGGTGCACCGGCCAACGCCCACGGCAGGCTCCCCGACATGGCCGAAGTGATCCGGTTGATCTCCGGAGAATGCATGAGCACCGGGTTCTCGTTGTGGGCCCATCGCATGGCGGTGGAGTACTTGCTCACGGCGGCAACGCCTTACAGTACGGTGGCGGCCCGGCCGCTCCTTGCCGGGACCACGCTGGGGGTGACCGGCATGGCGTCGGCATTCAAGGAGGCGGCGGGCTGCGGAAGCCTGGAGCTGACCGCCACGCCGGTCAAGGGGGGCTACGTGGTGACCGGGCCGATCAGGTGGGCCAGCAACCTCTACCCCGACTCGACCATGGTGACCGCGGTGCGTACCGACGCCGGGGAGAGGCTGATCGTGGCCTTGCCGCTGAACACGCCGGGTGTGGTGGTGGGCGATCACTTCGACCTGCTGGCGATGGGTAGCACCGCCTCGTCATACCTGAACCTGACGGGCGCCTACGTACCCACGGAGCAGGTGTTGTCCCGTGACTTCGAGGACTTCCTGCAAGCGGTCCGCCCGACATTCCTCGTCTTGCAGTCGGCGATGTGTCTGGGCCTGACCCGGACTGCGGTAAACCAGGCCAAAATCGGTCTCGGCGGGGTGAACTCGGTTTTCAGCGCCCAGGTCGAGCACGTGGCGGAAAGGCTCGCCGATGCGGAAGCCACGCTGGCGGACCTTGCCGCAGCGGTGGGCGGTGACGAGTCGCCCACCAAGAAGGAGCTGTTGTCGCTGCGGCTCGACGCGGCCGAACTGTCCAGCGCCAGTGCGGATCTCGAGATCCGCACCGCCGGTGGCAAGGGTTATGCGAGCAGGACATCGGCCAGCCGTCGCTACCGGGAAGCGGCGTTCATCCCGGTCCAATCCCCTTCCGAAGGGCAGCTCCGCTGGGAACTGGCCGCATGCGCTTGAGTGCGAGACGATGGTGACCCCGGTGGCGGTGCCGCCGGGGGGCACCAAATCGGAACCCGTGGTCGGCGGGATTCCGCTGGCGGATCTGGTCCGCGACTTTCATCGGCCGATGGTCAATTTCGCCCGCACCATGGTGGATTCGGCGACGGTGGCCGAAGAGGCCGTGCAGGAGGCCTGGGTGCAGGTCCTGCAGTCCGCGGATTCATTCGAGGGGCGTTCCTCGGTCGGAACCTGGCTGTTCGGGATCGTGAAGAACACCGCGTCGCGGCATCGGCGCCGCGAATCCCGCATCCGCGACCACGAGGTGCTGTCCGCGGATGACGTCGACCCCCTGGTCGGCCGCATGCATCCCCCCGGCCATCCCGATGCGGGGCACTGGAGTATCCCGCCGTCGCGGCGCTTCCTGCCCGAGGACCACACCGTCGAGAACGAGCTCATCGGGTACGTCCGTGTGGCGCTGGACGCGCTACCCGAGCGGCAACGGCAGCTGGTCATCCTGCGGGACATCGTCGGCACGACTGCCGAAGAGGCGGCCGGCCTTCTCGAACTGACCGCCGAGGGGCAGCGCGCGCTGCTCTACCGCGCCCGCGGAAATCTTCGCCACGAACTGGAAAAGCGGTATCGCCGATGACCATCCACGACAACGCAGTCCCCGCGATCGACTGCGTCGACTTCGTCCGCCTCGTCGACGAACTCGTCGACTGCGACCCGCAACAGTGGGGACCGATAGTGGCCAAGCACCTCGACGAGTGCCCCCCGTGCCTGGTTTACCTGCAACAGATGCTGGATCTGAGGATTCTACTCAACCACGTCTTCGAGGGGGAGAAGCTCAGCGCGGAGCACATCACCGGGGTCATCAACGCGATCAACGCTTTACGGAAAGGCGAACACCCATGACTCTCGAAGCGCAAGCGCCGCGATTGGAGGACGAAGCGTCCCCGCCGAACGCCCTGCCCGGCTTGACTTCTCGCGGGACGCCGAACGTCGTCCCCGACGATCCGTTCGAGCCGCTCAGCGTCGGCGCCATGGTGGACCGAGTGGCCGCCATGGCCGTGGAAAAGGCGGCACACCCGTGGGCGTTTCTGATGCGCTCGTTGGTCGGCGGGGTGATGGTCGCCTTCGGAGCGCTGCTGGCATTGATGGTAAGCACCGGGGTCAAGACCCCGGGCGTCGCCAGCCTGTTGATGGGCCTGGCGTTCGGCATGTCGTTCGTCCTCATCCTGGTGTCCGGCATGTCGCTGATCACCGCCGACATGGCCGCGGGATTTCTGGCCGTCCTCAACCGCACCATGAGCGTCGGGGGCTACGCCTTTCTGGTTACCGTCGGCCTCATCGGCAACGTCCTGGGCGCGCTGGTATTCGTCACGGTGTGCGGGGCCGCGGGAGGCCCATACCTGGGCGCCTTCGCCGAACGGGCGGCTGCCGTCGGCGCGCAGAAGGCCGGCCAGCCGTTCTGGACCGCACTGCTGCTCGCCGTCGTGTGCACCTGGTTCCTGCAGACGTCGATGTGCATGTTCTTCAAGGCTCGCAGCGACGTCGCCCGCATGACCTTCGCATTCTACGGACCGTTCGCATTCGTCATCGGCGGCACCCAGCACGTGATCGCCAACGTAGGCTTCCTCGGTCTTCCCCTGTTGCTCAACCTGTTTCACCCGGCGGCACCGCGCGGCGGGATCGGTTGGGGGTTCGGCCAACACGGCCTGCTCACCAACCTCGGCATCACCACCGTGGGCAATCTGATCGGCGGCACGCTGTTGGTGGCATTACCTTTCTGGGTCATCGCGCAGCTACAACGACACCGCGCCTAGCCGGTGAGTGACCGCGCGGTTACGGCGGGCTTAACAAGTCCCGCGAAAGCCCTCCGTCCCGTTGGTTAGGGACTTAAGCCTCACGACCGACTGCCGCCTGGGTTTATAGCGTCGCCGGTGATGGAGGGAGAGCGAAATGTCCGGACCTGATCAACAGCGCGGCATCGTCGTCGCGGTGGACGGCTCGAAGGCATCGAATGCGGCGGCGATCTGGGCCGCCCACGAAGCGGCGATGCGTAAGATTCCGCTGACCGTCGTCCACGCGGTGACGACCCCGACCGCCACCTGGCCGCCGGTCCCATACCCCGAGTCTCTAGCGGTGCGGCTGGAAGACGAGGGCAAGAAGGCGATCATGCACGCGATCAAGCTCGCCGAGGAGGTGCTCCCGGCGGACCGAAAGGTCGCCATCCACCGGGAACTCGTGTACTCCAGCCCGGCACTGGCCCTGATCAACATGTCCGGCGAGGCAGAGCTGATCGTGGTGGGCACGGCGGGACGAGGGCTGCTGGCCCGGGGCGTGCTCGGTTCGGTCAGTGCGACCGTGGTGCGGCACGCCCATTGCCCGGTCGCGGTCATCCACGGCGACGACATGCCTGACGTGCACAACGCTCCCGTCGTCGTGGGGGTCGACGGGTCGCCGGCCTCCGAGCTCGCGATCGAAATCGCCTTCGACGAAGCCTCCCGTCGTGGTGTCGGCCTGACGGCCCTACACGCATGGAGTGACATCACGGTAAGCGAACTCCCGGAAGCGGATTGGTCTTCCCTGGAAGCGGAGGCCCACCGGAGCCTGGCCGAGAACCTGGCGGGTTGGCAGGAACGCTATCCGGATGTGACGGTGCAGCGACTGGTCGTACGTGACGGGCCGGCCAGGCAGCTCGCCGAAAAGTCGGAAACGGCCCAGCTCCTCGTCGTGGGCAGTCACGGGCGCGGTGGCCTGACCGGTGTGCTGTTGGGATCCGTCAGCAACGCGGTCCTGCATTCGGTTCGGACGCCGGTGATCGTCGCTCGGCCCGGGGCATCCGCCTGAAGTGCGGCGGGGCGAAGGACGGTTGCCGTCCAGGCACAAAGGGCGACAAGGTCGCGGTCGGCGTGCGCCACGGTGCGGTCGGGTCGCACCAGTGCGGCGGCGGCACGGCCTCGTTCTAGCCATGCCGCCAGCGGGCTGCCGGCCTCGGCGACCAGCACGGTCACGTGGCGCTGCCGCAGCGCCGCCTCGTCGGCCGCACCGGGGCGGGCGGTGCTGATCAACGCGAAACCGCCGCCGAGTACGTCGTCCAACCGTTGACCGTCGCGTAGCACCGGGTTCGGGCAGAGCGTGCCGGCGAGCCGGTGCGGTCGCACGAATCGGCGTACCAACGCGGAACGGTGCAGCGCAGGGGTTCTCGAGTCGACGACCTTATCTCGCAGGCCGGGGATGAGCCGCAGCCGTGGCAACACCGCCCGGCGGACCGCATTGCCCAGGCGGCCGCCGCCGGTCATGGCCCAACCGACGCTGAGCGCCAGGCGAATCATGGATCGGGTATGCGGTTTACGTTCCCGCTCATAGGTTTCCAGAACACCCGGCGCCAGGGTGCCGTGGTGGACTCCGGCGATCTTCCACGCGAGGTTGGCCGCGTCTCGCAGTCCCGCTCCCATACCTTGGCCGATGAATGGGGGAGTGAGGTGGGCAGCGTCGCCGAGGATGAAGACATTACCTCGACGCCAGCGGTCGGCGATCTGCGCGCGGAAGGTGTACTCGGCGACCCGCAACAGCGTCAGCTCGCCGATGGATACGGTGCTCGTCCACGGCTCGATCAACGGCCGCAATCGGTCCAGGCTGTCGAAGTCATTCGCGGTTTCGCCGGCCAGCAATTGGAACTCCCACCGGTATCGGGCCGGCCCGATGCGCATGTATGTCCCCGCGCGATCCGGGTCGCACACCTGGTGGACCCCGTCCCACTGGCGCAGATCCGCATCGCTTGCGATGTCCACAACCAGCCAGCGCTGCTGAAAGTTCAGGTCCCGCATGGCCGAGCCGATCCGGGCGCGCACCACGCTGTTGGCGCCGTCGCAGCCGAGCAGGTAGTCGGCGTCGACCTGATGAACGTGGCCGTCGGAGCGGTCGGTGAAGGTGACCCGGACGTGTGTTCCGTCCGTCACGATGTCGGTGACTTCGGCGTTCCCGCGTAGCCGGGCGTTGGGGTGGCGTTCGAGATTGGCCCGCAGCAGGGCCTCCAATTCCGGCTGGTCGAACATGTTGGCCGGCGGATAGCCGTGCACATCCCGCGCGGGATCGCGGTTGAACTCGGCCAGCGTGCGAAACCGGTTGTCTACCAGCCGCAGGCCCAGCGTCGGCCGAGAGATCGCGGCGAACTCGTCGGCGATCCCGAGGCGGGCGATGATGCGATAGATCTCATCGTCCAGGTGCACGGCGCGCGGCTGGGTGTACACGCCGGGCCAACGGTCGAGCACCAGGCAGTCAACACCGTACTGCGCCAACAACGTGGCGGCGGTGACGCCGGTCGGTCCGGCGCCGACGATGACGACGGGGACCCGGCAAGTGGACGGGGTGCTCACGCGAATCGGATTGCGGTGCGCTGCGTTCCGAGATCGATGGCCCCGTCGTCGGTGGCCACCGACGCCTCGACGACGTCGCCGTCATGCAGGTAATTCTGGTTGGCGGCCTGGCGCGAGAAGAACATCTTCCATTTCATGGCGGGCGGCAACAGGTTTCCGATGAGCTGCACGGGCTTCGGCGGCGCGCTCAGCGCGGTGCCGGCCGGGGTGCCGGTGAGCACCAGGTCGCCCGGGGCGAGTTCCTGGAACTGGGTGAGCGACTGCAGCGCCTCCAGTGGCCGGTACAGCATGTCGCCCTCGACGAGCGCGTTTTGACGTTCCTGGCCATTGACACGCAGGCGCAGGCGCAGATCGCCGAAGCGCTTGAGCTCATTGGCGGTGAGTAGCACCAGCTCCGGGCCGACCGGCGTGAACGTCGGATACGACTTTGCCTCGTAGAACTGGGTTTGCGGGAGTTGAATGTCCCGCGCGGAGACGTCGTTCGTGACGACCAACCCGGCGACGAAATCGTCCAGGTTGTCTTCGGAGATGGTGGTGCCGATGGCAATCGCACGACCGATGACCAGGCCGATCTCCACCTCGTAGTCGAGCAGCCTGACGTGCCGCGGTTTGACGATGTCATCGAAAGGCCCGTTGATGGACGCCGATGCCTTGCGGAAGAACGTGAGCGGGACTGACGCCGGATCCATGCCCGCGTCCCTGACGTGCGATTCGTAATTGGTCATCTGGGCGATGACTCGGCACGGCCGGGTCACCGGTGAGATCAAGTTGAGGGTGTCGACGGCAACGGTCTCGGTACCGTTGGCCGCCTTCTCGATGGCGGCCCGGTCGGCCAGCAGCGCTGCGGTGCTGGTGGCCGTGGTGTCGATCCTGACTGCGCCGTTGGCGGTCTTGAGCCACCAGGGGGTTTCAGAGGCGGTGTGCAGCACGGAAAGGGTCATGAGGTGGGAACTTTCAGTAGGCCGACCAGACGTTTGACATCGAATTCGTTGTCCGCGCGGAGCGCGGTGGCCATCGAAACCAATTCGCGCCGAGCCGATTTCGCGTCGGTTCCGAGGAAATCCCTGCTAGCCGGTGGTCCCCACTGAGCCAGCCCGGATGCGGTGAAGGGCGCCCAACCCGGGTCCAGCGTGTTGTCGAACAAGTCGCCATCGGTGAAGTGCTCGAACAGATAGCCATCGGGATCGCGCCAGTAGTCGAAGATCTGGCTGCCCTGAATGTGCCTGCCGATTCCCCAGGACCGGGAATAGCCGCGCGCACCAAGGTATTCGCCGCCGGCGGCCAGCGCGTCGAGATCGCTGACCTGATACGCCGAATGGACGTAGCGGTTGGCCGGACCGAGGGCCATCGCCAAGGTGTGATGGTCGGCCGGCGTCGAGCCACGGTCGCACCGGATGAAACTCATGGTTGGGCCCCGGTCGCGCTGGCCGGGGAAGTACAGGAAATCGCTGACGATCATGCCCAGGTTGTCCAGATACCAGTTCAGCGTCTCGACGTACTTGGTCGACTGCACCACCAGGTGGCCCAGGCGCTGCACCCGCGCGGGCTCTCGGGGCGGACGCTGGCCGGTGTTCACGCGCCGCATCTCGTTTCCGAAATTGAAGGCGGGTGGTCGTTGGCCCGGCAGTTCCGGGAGTTCATGCAATCCGGCGACGACGCGGACCGGCATGCCACTGGGGTCGATCAACTCGACCGACACCCCGCCGATGGTTTCCGGCAGCGGTCGCACGGATGCGCCTACGGAGTCCGCCAACCGGAGCACGTCGGCCTCGTCGGGCGCCCGGAACGCCGCGCCGGCGAAGCGGCTGCGCCGGCCGCGCCGCAAGATGAGGCACGGCGCTCCCGCCCACGTTCCGCGGAACTGCAGTTCGTCCGGGCCGTGTTGTGCCGTGTGGAAGCCGAACGCCCGCGCGAACGCCTCGGCCCGGGTCAGGTCCGGGCGCTCGAACTCCAACCACGCGATGTCGGCGACTTTGATCACCGGGTTACGCGACCGCCCCGGATGCTCGCCGGGCCGCGCGGTCTGCTCGCTGTGCGCCTTCAGGCGGGCGCTCTCGGTCAAATCCATGACTACTCCCAACTAACTGACGAAATCGTCACATACGAGAGAACGTTCAGTCAAGGATCTGACGGAATCCTCATAACTGATGCATACTGCTGTGAATGAGCACGATGGCAGAACCGACCAGGCTGGAGCGGCGCAAGCGGCGTACCCGGGCTGCGCTGGTCAAAGCCGCGCAGCGGCTGATCGCCGAGGGCAAGGTCAATGTCCCGGTCCTGGAAATCACCCAGGCCGCCGATGTCGGGATGGGATCCTTCTACAACCACTTCGACAGCAAGGAGCAGTTGTTCGAGGCCGCGGTCGCCGACGTACTCGACGCCTACGGCTCGATGCTCGACCGGCTCACCGAGGCCATCGAGGACCCGGCCCAAACTTTCGCCACCAGTTTCCGGCTGACTGGCCGGCTGTTTCGTCGGCACCCGCAGGAGAGCCGGATTCTGTTGGCCAACGGGCTGGAATTGCTGTCGTCGGAACGGGGTCTGGCGCCGCGCGCACTCCGCGACATCAAAGCCGGCGTGGCGGCCGGGCGGTTCGACGTCGAGGACCCCGAGTTAGCCCTCGCCATGGCCGGGGGTGCGCTGCTGGGCCTCGGAAATTTGTTGCGTGACCATCCCGATCGCGACGACGCGCGCGCCGCCGACGTCGTCACCGAGCACGTTCTGCGGTTGTTCGGGCTCAGCGCCGACGAAGCGCACGCCATCTGCCAACTCCCCTTACCGGACGGGGGACTTTTCGAAGGCTAGCGGGCGACGGCGTTGACGGCGAATGCGACGTTTCGACCCACTCCGCCGTCATCGCCGGCCTCGCCCGGCTTGGTCCACACCACGTGTGCGGTGCCGGTTATGTGCAGGGTGGCGCCGGTTGTGAAATCGAGGAACAGCAAAGCGGCCTCGTCGTCGACGGCCAGGTTGCCAAAACTGTTGAACATGTTGTTTCCCGGAAAATCCGGCCACCACAGTCGGCTCGGGGAGTCGACCCGGACGAACCCCGGCGGTCCTCCGCGATGTGACGCATCTCGACCACGGGTGGGATGGCTGGTGCCCAGAAAGAACGTGTCGGCCCGTGCAATCAACGCTTGGTCGGATGCGTCCAGAACGGCCGCGCGTCTCGCGGGTATTCGAGCAGGCGTAGCGAGCGTGGCCACATCGATGGTATGGCGATGAATGTACTTGGGGCAGTTGCCGTATGACTGATCGACGCGGATGGTCATACCACCGGGGTCCTCAGCACTGACTAGCTCGCCGTTGACCCGCAGCCTGCGGCGGGTGGCGAAGTCGATGGCGATCAGTCCCACCTGTTCGCCAGTAGGGATCTCGTGCAGGGGATCGCCGCCGCGGGGGAACGCCGACACCCGCAAGATGTCATGGTGGCCGCGGAGGAAACCCGGCGGTGCGGCCAACGGCGAGATCCAGAGGACCCCCGCGTGGTCGCGCGCTGTCAGCGCGGCGAACCGTTGTGATGCGAGAAATTTTGCGGCGCCCGGGGACAGCCCCGATGAGTCGAGCATGGCCTCGAGCCGCCCGGCCTCGGCTTCGACGCCCGCCCGGCGCTGCGTTTCGGTCTCGCCCTCGTGGAAGCCGGTTGCGGTCACATGGGCCGTAACACCGCCGCGCCCGCAAACCTTCCGTACATCGCTGGAAAACCAGCGGCTGTTGCCCCTAGGCGACCGACACGATGCGGGCAACCAGCTTGCCGCACCGGATGACGTCGATCGTCTGGCCCGCCGCAACCTCGTCGAAGTAGCGCCCCGCACGCTTTCGCAATTCGTCGAGCTCGACCCCGCCGCAGGCGTCGACCGGGCTCGGGGTCCTCTCCGTGTCACCGGCGGACACGATCTGTGCCAACAATCTGCCGCCGCGAACGACGCTGATCGTCTCCCCGGCCGCTACCCGGTCGAAGCAGCGCCCGGCGCGGGTTCGCAGTTCATCCAGACCGACCCACCCACCGGCATCCCGCGCCGCGAGTTTTGCAGAGCGCGCCGGGATGGGAGCCACCCTCCAGTCACCGACGGGCACCATCCGCGCGACGAGCTTGCCGCGACGGACGACATCGATGGTCTCCCCGGCGGCGACCCGTTCGAGATACGTGCAGGCGTCACTCCGAAGTTGGCCCAGGCCAATCGCTTCCCGCATTTCAATCCAATCCCTTCATCGGCTGGCCGGCGGCGCCAGCATGTCCTTCCAGCCGTCGTCTCCCGTTTTGCTCGAGTTTTCGACCGCGTACTTCACACCGTCGGGCCCCACCAGTTCGCCGCTCTGGGGGAGGTATACGGCCGGGGGAGGACCGCCGGGGGTGTAGACGCAGGGATTCGGCTGCTGCCCATTGCATTCCACGGTTCCCGATCCCGGCCGCTGCAGTGGATCGCTGGTCGGGGGTGGCGTCCCTGCCACCCTGTCGGAGGGCGCCGGGTTCAGGCCGTTGTTGATCGACGGCGCGGGTATCACCAGCCCAGGTTTCACCGGCTGGTCACATCGCGCCGCCGGCGCCGGGCAGGTGACGAGCTGGTTGGGGTCGCCGTACCACGGGTTGGTTCCCAACGGAACATAGGGTTTAGGGTCGCGGCACTCTCGGGGCGTCGCAGCTCGTTTACCGGGGACATCGACACACGGAAGGTTGCGTGCGCCGCGCACCGCGTTGGCAGGGGTGTCCTGCGGGATCTTGCAATAGGTTCCGGAGGGCATCGGCGCCAGGCTGGTATCCGCGGGAGACCGCCACTGGGATGCCGGGAGAAACCCGGTCAGGCACGGCGGGGGCTGGTTGATCGTCAGCGAGGTCCCCAGCGATGCGTAGCCTGGGAAGGCACTCGTGACCGTCTGGCCCTCCGAAGCGCCCTGCGGATAGGCCACCAGCAGTTGCTCGACGCCTTTGTGGTAGCGCTTGAGCATGTCGAGCACGATTTCGAGATTCGCCAGTGTCTGCGGGAGCGACTCTCGGACATCGCTGAACACCTCGTTGACCTGATCGGCGGTCGGCGCCGCTTGGGTCAGGATGCTTTGCAGGTGCTGGTCGTTTTCCGCGCTCTGCGCGGCCAGGATGTTCAGGTTGTGCGACCAGCGTTCGATCGAGTCGCCGGAGTCGACCTGGCTGTCGATGATGGGCCCGGAGTTTTGGACGATGTCGTTGATGTCGGAGATGTTGGTCTTGAAGTCACCGGCGATCGCCTGCGTCGCGTCGACCAGTCGTTGCAGCGCGGGGCCCAATCCGCCTACCGCTTGGGCTGTTTCGTCGAGCAGCGAGGCGATCTTGTCCTTGGGCAGCGCGGCCAGCCCCCGGTTGGCGGCATCGATCGCCGGCCCGATGTCGGTGGGGATGGTGCCCTTGGTGATGGTCTGACCGGGCGAAAAGTATTGGCGCGGGTTGCCCACCGACACCAGGTCGAGATACTGCTCACCGACCGCCGACACCGAATGCACGTTCGCCGACGCGTCAACCGGGATCCTGTAGCGATCGCCGATGCTCATCGTCACCCGCGCGCCCGTAGCGGTCGGGTCGACAGCGGTGACCGTGCCGATGGTTTCACCGCGATACGTCACGTTCGACGTCTTGTACAGGCCGCCCGACGCGGGCAGGTCCGCCTTCAGCATGTACTGCCCGATCCCGGCCGCAGCGGGAATCTGCAAGTAATACCAGCCCAGCGCAACCGCGGTGATTGCAGTCAGGACGCCGAACATGACCAGCTGGCGCTTGATGAAGCGGGTCAGCATTGCCTATCCGCCCTTTCGACCAGCGGGCCGCCCGGGGCGTCGTTGGGGTTCGGCGTGTATCGGACGTCCGGGATCATCGTCTCGGGGTCGCGGCCCCACGATTGCTCGAGCGCACGCAGCGCTCCGGAGAACCCGGTCCCGGTGAGGACCGCGTTGTCGACAGCGCTCATCGTCAGGTCGAGCGTCAGCGACAGGTTGAAGTAGTCGCCGCGGAACGCCTTGGGCACGGCGTCGATGTCGAACGGCCGCACGAGTATCAGCTTGAGTGCGCGAATCAGGTAGGGAGACCCACGCCCGAGTTCCCGCAACGGGCACTGCAGCGACAACAGGTCCTGGTGGAGGTCGCCCCGCGCGGCCGACAGGTATTGGTCGGCAACTCCGCTGAGCCGCCCGGTAGCGTCGACCGCGTCGATCAGAAGTTTCTGTTTGTCGGCGAAATGTTTGAGCAGTGGCGGGAATTCGGTGAGGACCCGATCCAGGACGTCCGAGCGGGGACCGACGTACGCCAGCAGCCGGTTGGTGGAATCGATGGCTCGGGTGATGTCAGCGCGTTGCTCGTCGAGCCGGGCGGTGAAGGTGTCCAGCTTGCCGAGAAAGGCACGGATCTGCTCGGCGCGACCGTTGACGATGTTGTAGACCTCGTTCTGCAGCACTTCGAGGTTCGGGATGCCTCCGCCGCGCAGCACGATGGCGAGACTCGCGAGCGTCTGCTCGGTCGTGGGGTAAGTGGACGCATTCTTGAGCGGGATGGTGTCGCCGTCCCTCAGTAGCTCCGGGGACGGGTTGGGTGGTGCGGCGAGCTCCACATGCTGCGAACCCAGCAGGCTGGTCTGCCCGATCTTGGCGGTCGCGTTCCTGGGCAACTTGACGTTCTTGCCCAGACGTAGCGTCAGCGTCGCGACCCAGTTCTTCAGTTCGATCGCGCGCACCGTGCCGACAAAGACATCGGCCACCCGCACCCGGCTGTTGTCGTTGAGGGCCAGCGTGTCGGGCATCTGCACGTAGACGGTGTAGTTGCCGGGCCCAGAGCCCGGGCCGCCCGGCATCGGTACGTTCGCGATTCCATGCCACTTCGCGCACGACGTCAGCATCACGACAGCAGCCAGTAGTGCGAATCCCTGCCGCGCCCGGTATCGGGCTCGAATAGCCAAGGCGCGCAATGCGTTCATGATCCCGCTCCCGTCGCCGCGGCCACGGGCGCCGGCGTCGGCGCGACCGGACCCGGAATCACACCCGGTCCGGGCGGCGGTGCCGGGATCGGTACCTGCGGGGCCCGCAGGCCGATCGGTGGCACCACCGGGTACTCGTCGTAGGCGTTCGGCGGCCCGGGCGGGGTCTGCAGCCCCGGGGGCGGGGGTCCGGTGTCAGGGCCGCCCATCAATTCGGCCAGTGATTCGGGGGTCAACAGGCCGCCCGTGATCGGCCCCACCTGTGTGCCCTGCATGCCCGGCGCGACAACCCAGCCGGGCTGGGTGTTGCGGTGCGAGAACGGGGTGTCGGGCACCCAGATTCCGGGCACCGTGGTGTCCTTGTATCCGTTCGGCGGGTGCAGCCTCGGCTCGGAGTAGGCGACCTCCTTGGGTAGCGCCTCGGCGGTGCTGAACAGGTTCAGCCCGAACGGCAGGTAGTTGAACTTGATCGCATCGAGGACTGGCGCCAGGTATTGCGCACACAGCTCGGCGGACTCTTGATAGCCCAGCCGGCTACCGGCCTGAATCATGCTGCAGAAGAACTGCATTGGGTTGGCGAAGTTAGGGATCGCTGGGATCGACATGACGGCCCCGTGCGACGGGTGGTAGATCTGGCTGAGGTTCGTCTCCAACGTCGGCAGGACGTGCAGGGCGGTCTCCAAACCGTTGAGTGGGTCGGGCTGGACCAACGTGGTGGTCAGGGTGGCGAGGTTGTCGAGGTCATGGACGAGCACCTCGCGGTTCTTGGTCAAGAACGGGCGCAGGGTGGAGAGCAGGCTGTCGAACTGCTGCAGCGCATTGGCGAGATCGTGGTCGGATCCGGTCAACTCGCCGGTGAACTGGGCCAGGTTCTTGTTCAGCGCGACGAACTGCTGGTCGTCTTTGTGCAGTGCGTTGACGAACTGGGCCAGGCTCTTCACCACCGCGAAGAAGTCGCCACGGCCCTCGTTCAGCGCGGTCAACGCCCGCGACAGGCTGTTCAGCGTGGTGTTGATCTGCTTGCCCTTGCCGGCCAGCCCGTCCGCGAATGACTCGATGGCATCACCGAACGGACCTTTGGGTTGCTCGGGTGTCGGGCCAAGTTTGGCGATGACGTTGGCGACGCCTTCGCGCAGTTGGTCCCACTCCGTGGGGACCTGCGTGCGCTCGATGGGGATCACGGCGTTATCGCCCATGACGGGACCACCTTTGTAGGGCGGCTCCAATTGAATGCTTCGTGACGCCACCAGCGTCGGGTTCACGATGACGGCGGACGCGTTGGCGGGCACCTTGTATTTGTTGTCGTAGTGAAACGTCACCTTCATCTTGTCGCCGGCCGGTTCGATCTTGTCGACGGAACCGACACGAACGCCCATGATTTGGACTTTGTCGCCGGAATAAAGCGCGTTCGCCGTTGGGAAATAAGCGATTACGGTGTTGGAAGTCAACTTCTGGTAGAGCCGCCAGCCGAGGGACCCGGCGACCAGGACCAGCAGTACCACCAGCACGCCGATTACCGTCCGGGGCCGCGGTTTGCGGAAGTTAAAGACGTTGCTCAATTCTGGCTACCTCCCGTGATGCCGCTGCCTCCCGTGCCGCCCGGGTTGATGAACGGGGCGGGCAGCTGCGGCCCGGGTCCCGACGGCGCGGGCGGCCCCGGCGGCAGCCCGGGTGCGAGCGTCGACGGTGGGGGGGTGGGGCCGGCGGGCTGCAGGTTCTCGGTGCGCGCGCCCGGCGGCGCCTGGACGGGCAGCGGTACCGGTGTGCCCGGGACATCTGGCGGCGCCTCGCCGGGGCGCGCGGCGATCGGGATTCCCGGTGACGGTGGCAGTCCGTTCGGGTTCGGCGGCGACGCGGCTACATCGATCGGTGCCGGGAAACTGCCACCGAACGGTCCGACGTCTACACCCGTGCACGGCAACGGGTTCCACGGCCTCGGCAGCGCGTCGGGCGGTGGGGTGTATGAACACGCCGTTCCGGGCGGGACGGCCGGTCCCGGGTGCTCTGGTGTGCCCTCCAGCACCGGAGGTGCGGGCGGCGGTGCGCCGTTGGGGAACCGGGTGCCGTTGGGGTCGGGCCAGCGGAACTCCGGAAGCCCGGCGCTGCGCCAGAAGTTCTCCGGGTCGATGCCGCGCTTCTTGAAGGCGGCGTCGACGAACGGCTGCAAGATCCAATACGGCAGCAGGTTGGACAGGACGATCTTGAAGTACGGTCCCGACGCCACCGATTCCCCTAGCGATGCGGCGAATTGGCTTACATACGTGAGGGTTTGAGCCAGGTCGTCTTTGCGTTCCACCAGCACATCGCTGATGGCACGCAACTGCTCCAGCACGGGATTGAGGTTGGGGTTGTCGTTGATGAACCCCTGCACCTCGGCCGAGAAGGCGGAAATGCTCTGCAGCAAGAGGCCGATGGCGCGGGCGCGTTCGTTGAACGCCGCCAGCAGCGTCTTCGCGTTGACCAGCAACCGGTTGATTTGTTCGCTGCGGTCACCGAGCACACTGGCCACTTGGTGGGCCTGAGCGAGTAAGTGCTTGACCTCTTCGTCGCGCTTACCGATGGTGTCGGAGAATTTGGTCAACCCGTCGAGCGTGGCACTCAAATGCGGGTAGGTCTGATTGATGGTCTGCGACAGGACATTCAGTGACTGCTTGACGGTGTCGATGTTCCAGCCGGTGGCGGCCTTGGTGATGTCGAAGTTCGCTTCGTAGAGCTGATAGGGCGTGGTGCTTTGGCCCAGTGGCAACACGGCCCCGGGCCGCAACTTCTGGGTTCCCCGTGGCTCGATCTCGAGCACCTTCTTACCCAGGATGGTGTCGGTCTTGATCGCGAGCCGGCTCTCGTTGCCGATGGTGTTGGGACCGATGTTGAACTTGATCACGACGTGGTCGCCGTCGATAGCGAACGCCTCCACCTTGCCGACATTCACGCCGGAGATGCGCACCTTATCGCCCTTGTTGAGCTGACCGGTGTCGGTGAACTGCCCGTAGTAACTCGGGCTGGCGAAGATCATCGGGATACTGGTCAAGCTTTGGCCGACGGCGACCACGAGCACGAGCACGGTGATGCCCATCAGCCCGACCCGGTTGCGGTTGAATTCCGTCAGCGTTCTCATTGCGGCGTGCACCTACCGGTGGGCTGCTGCCAGATCCGAACCGTGCGTACTGGACCGCCGGCCTGCAGTCCGTTCCACTTGATCGTGAGGTCGCAGACGTAGAAGTTCACCCAGTCTCCGTAGAGCCCGATGCTGCGTCCGATCAGGTTGAGCGCGGTCGGTGTCTTGTGGATCAGATCGCCGAGCTGATCGCGTTGGTCGACGAGCGGCTGCTGTAGAGCCTGCAGATAGTTGATCGCCTTGTGCAGCAGAGCGCGGTTGTCCGCGAGTAGGTCGGCCACCGTTCCGGCGGCGTTGCTGATGTTCGCGGTGCCGGCGGCCAGCGGGTCGGCGTGGTGTTGCAGCCCGGTGATCAATCTCTCGAAGTTGTCGACGGTCTGGTCGAATTCCTTGCGATGCCGAACGGTGGTGTCCAGCACGGTATTCAAGTTCTTGATCACCTCACCGATCGCGTGGTCGCGTTCGGCGATATGCGCGGTCGCCTGCGCGGTCTGGTCGAGGATGTCGTTGATGGTGCCGCCCTGGCCCTGAAACACGGTGATGATGGCCGACGCGATGGTGTTGACCTTGTCGGGATCGAGCGCCCGGAACAATGGCTTGAAACCACCGATCAGGGCGTCGAGATCCAGCGCCGGCGAGGTTCGTGACAGCGGGATGAATCCGCCCGGCGGCAGGACCCGGTCAACGCCCTCGCCCTCGCCGCGCTTGAGCTCTAAGTAGCGGTCGGCGAACAGATTGAGATAACGGATCTGCGCGGTCGTCGACTGGTAGAGCGGTATCGAGCGGTCCACATCGAAGTCCACCATTACCCGCTGGCCGCCCTCGATCAGCCGCACCGCCTTGACCTTGCCGATCTCCACTCCAGCGGCGCGGACGAACTGGCCGTTTTTCAGCCCGGTGGCGTTCCCGAATTCCGCGTGATAGTGGTTGGTGCTGTTGAAGCGCACCTGAGCGAACACCACGACGATCGACACGGTGATCAGCAGCAGCACCAGCGAGACGATGCCGAGCTTGATAGCGGAGCCGGTGATTTTCATGGGTTGATCGTGTTGTCCCCGACTTGACGGCCCCACACGTACTCGATTGCATACGGTGAGCCGGTGTCTAAGTGGTTGTAGGGCGCGAGGCTGGCGCCGGTGTCCACCACCAGACTTGGCGCCGGCCACAGGTCATGGGTGACGGCCTGCCAGCAACCCGGCGCACCCCCGGGGCCGCCGCGTGCGTTCACCCGCGGCAGATTGTCCGGATACACAAAGGGATTCGGCGCCCCGCCGACCAGCCCGGCCAGACCGAGGAGCCCCATGGTGGCCGCCGTGCCGGCCAATCCCGGGAGCGTGAGAATGCCTCCCAAGCCTGACGTCAGCTCGGTCATGGTTCTCAGCGCGTAGCCGTTGCCGCCGCCGGTCGTCGCATAGGCCGCCGGTTCTTCGTCGTAGTAATTGCGGATCGTGCAGAAGATCTCGGGGCTGTAGGTGTCGAGCAGCTGGGCGGTGGGCACCAGATCGGCGGCTCCGCGCTGAAAGTAGGGCCCGCCGCGGGCGAAGATGTCTTCGCCGGTGTTGCCCAACCCGGCCGCGGCCAACAACGCGGCATCCAGATCGGCTTCGTGCCGGTGCAGCGTGCGTGCCGTGATCACCGCGTTGTTGAGTGAGTCGAACAGGTCGGGTGCGGCCTTGGCGTAGACGTCGCCCAGGGCCGCCAGCCCTTGTATGTCATGCCGGATCTGCGGCATCTGCGGATTGATGTCGTCGAGGATGGCGTTGGCGTTGACGATCGATTGCCCGAACTTGTCGCCCAAGCCCGTCAACGCCTGCGCGGCTGCGGCCAGCGTCAGGTTGACCTTGACCGGATCCAGCTTCTCCGTGATGGAGGTGAGGGTCTCGAAGAGGGTATTGAACTCCGTTGTCACCGACCTCGCATCAATCACGTGCTGCGGTGTGATGCGTTGCGGTGTAGGGGTTTTCGGCGATGTCAACGACACGTACTTGTTGCCGAACACCGTGGTCGCCTTGATATTGGCGTCCACGTTGGCCGGGATCAGCTCGATGTACTTCGGATTCACGTTCAAGTCGAACTTGGCCGCCTGTGTGCCGTCACGCTCGATCTCCGAAATGCTGGCCACCCGGCCGATTTCCACGCCGTTGTAGGTGACCTTCGACCCCGGATCCATGACCAAACCGGCCCGTGGAGCCAACATCGTCAAGCGTGTAGTCGGCGTGAGCCGGCCCCGAAACTGCAACCAGACGACACCCAGTACCACCGCGAAGACCATCAGGAACACCAACGCGGCCGTCCTGTACGGCGGAATGCGTTGCGGGTTCTCCTTCACCGGGGCTGTCATTGGCGGCTACACGGTGAGGTTGAAGTTCGGGGTTTTGCCGTAGACCGCCATCGCGGTGAGCACGACGACCACAACGATCGTGATCAACGACAGCCGCATCGACCGACCGACCGCTTCACCGACGCCGACCGGCCCGCCAGTGGCGGTGTAGCCGTAGTAGCAGTGGGTCGTCATCACGACCACCGCAACCAGGATCACCTCCGCAAACGACCAGCCAACGTCGTTGAGGCGCAGGAATGTGTGGAAGTAGTGGTTGTACGTGCCGATCGACTGCCCGTAGAGCAGAACCGTGGTGACCTGCTGGGACAGGAAAGCCATGGTCATCGCCAACCCGTAGAGCGGGATGATGACGATCAGGCCGGCCACCACCCGGGTGGAGGCCAGGTAGGCGACCGACCGGATGCTCATCACTTCGAGCGCGTCGATCTCCTCACTGATGCGCATAGCGCCCAGTTCGGCGGTGGCGCCGGCGCCGACGGTGGCGGCCAGTGCCTGACCGGCGGCTACCGGTGCGACAAACCGCACATTGACCAGCGCGGCCAAGAATCCGGTGAACGCCTCGACACCGATGTTGCCCAGCGTCGCGTAGCCCTGGATGGCGACCAGCGAGCCCGCGGACAGGGTGATGAAGCCGACGATGGCCGCGGTGCCACCGACCACGGCCATCGCGCCGGTGCCCATCCCCATCTGGGCAACCATTCGCAGCAACTCTCTGCGGTAGCGGTGCATCGCGAAGGGGATCTGCCCGACGGCGGTCAGTGCGAACCAGACCATCTGCCCGATCTCGACCAGTGGCCGAGACGGGACGTCCCCGTACCGAATGACCAACGCCGATGTGCGCGGGAAGCGGACGCGTAGAGCTGCAATTGTGGACATCTCAGCGGCCTGTCCCGAACCGGACGCCGATGGTGGTCAGCGCTGCGTTGACCGCGAAAAGCGCGATGAAGCACAGCACCACCGTCTCGTTGACGGCAGTCCCCAAACCTTTGGACCCACCGCGCACGATCAGCCCCCGATAACAGCCGACCAGGCCGGCGATCAGCCCGAACGTCGCCGCCTTGACAAACGCGATCACCACCTCGGGCAGACCGGTAAGCGCCGTCAACGTGGAGAGGTAGGCACCGCTCGAGACGTTCTGCAGGTAGACGCTGAAGAGATAGCCGCCCCCCAGACCAACGGCGACCACGAGGCCGTTGAGCAGCACCGCGACGATTGTGGAAGCGACGACCCGGGGGACCACCAGCCGGTGGATCGGGTCGATGCCGAGCACCTCGAGCGCATCGATCTCCTCGCGGATGGTGCGCGCGCCGAGGTCGGCGCAGATGGCGGTGCCGCCCGCGCCGGCGACGACCAGCACCGTCACGATCGGGCCGAGCTGGGTGACCGCGCCGATCGCGGCACCGGCACCGGAGACGTCGGCGGCGCCGATCTCGGCCAGCAGGAGGTTGAGTGTGAAGATGAGGAGCACGGTTTCCGGGATGGACACCGCGATGGTGGGCAGCAGGGATACCCGCATGAGAAACCAGCCATTCCAGATGAACTCGCGCCACTCGAACGGCTGCCGCAGGGCTTTTCCGGTCAACACGCACATGCGGAAGAACCCGCCCGCCACTTCGGTGCCCGGGCGAATCCTGCTGCCTACTTTGCTGGCAACCGAGTGCGAGGTGGTCATCCGCGCCGCCCCTGACGTGGCCATGCGACGAGCCGCGACACCTCCGATGCTTCTTCGACTGGCCGGCGCCCAGTCGTTAGCCGAGGACCGCGGCGCTGTCCGTGATCGCGATCAGCACGCCGGTTCGTAGAGCGGCTGTTCAGCGAAAGGCCTTTGAGTGCGCGGCGTTTCGAATGAAACGGGATAGACGAGGAATCGGCACTCTCACACCCCACCCTTCGGCTCCATGCCGCCCTAGTTTGCGCCACGCATCACTATGGCATTAGACCGTACGGTCAGTCAATAACCTGAGGCGCCTGGGTGAGCTGCACGGGGAGGGCAATTGTCACGGGATCGCAGACCACTCAAATTATCTTGGTCATTACCAGGGGTTTTGACCGTTTTCGCCTGGCCGCCGCGCGTTCCTGCCGCCGCGGGCAAGAAAAGCCCCGGGCGTAGGAAACCGACCGCTCGTACAGTGATGGCGTTTGTGCGTCTCGGCATCGCCGGCGCCCAGATGGCCGGGCGCATCAAAATGGCAAGTGCTGCACCAATGTCCGCCCGGCGCAGGGCTATCCGGCGCTACGCGTCAGGCTGCCGGACCCGTGACGGCGGCTAGGCATTCGCGCACCACCGAGACGATGTCCGCGGACGGGTTCGCCCACTTGCTGAGTCCCAGGCGGTCGAGTAATAGTCCGCCGAGGAACACATCGACGAATGCCGCCCCGACTTGTTCGGGTGTCCGGGAAGCGGCGGGATCGAACCACACCCACATCCACTGCAGCGATCCCCACAGCTGCAGTGCCGCGAGTTCGACGTCGACACTTCGGAACACGCCGCTGTCTATGCCGCTGCGGATTTCGTCAATCGCAAGGGATTGCAGCTGATGGCGCAACTTGCGGACCTGCTGCATCGCCGGGTCATCGGACAGCTGAACCACCTCACGCTGGCTTGCCACCGTCGCGTCGCGGGCGACGACTTGGAGCAGTGCGGAGGTGTAAATGATTGCGGCGACGCGTTCGTGCGGTGCGGCAAGTCGGGCCCAGGCCATCTGTAGCGCATCGAGTTGGCGGGCGAGGTGGGTTTCTTCGAGCTCCCGCAACATCTGCGCTTTGGTTCCGAAGTGATGAACGATGGTGCCCTTCGACATGCCAAGCTCGTCGGCGATGTCGCCCATATTCGTTCTGTCGTAGCCGCGTTCGGCGACATAGCGGACAAACGCGTCGAAGATCTCGCCACGCCTACCAGGTCGAGGCATCGTCCATCCTTCGGCTCAAACTAACCGTACGAACGGTCTATCATAAGCGCCGCGATGTCAAGATCCCCTGAGGCTCCGCCACCGGCCCCGGACATTCTTGGGCAGAGCCCGAACCCGCCATGACGAATGGCGCCCCGGGCGGTCAGCTCGATGAATCCTTCAACACGCTATGAAGGACGGCGTGTCATAGCTTTGCTACGAGCAGGCCGTTCCCTCGCCGGCGTCTACAGCGCCCTGGGACCACCAAATCTCTCCGGCGCGGTTACGACATACGTGTTGGCCTTGGCTGTCGGTTTGATCTCACCCGCGGTGTACACAGTCATCAGCTCTCTGCCGTCGCTGTCGACGACACATACGTAGGTGTCCGTCTCAGCGTCGTAGTCGAAGCTGTCCCAGGCCAATAGGAATGCCAAGCAATTGCCGTCGCGGTCCGCGACGACCAGCTTGTGCACTCCGGAATCCCTCAATAGCTCGGCATCCTGTGCGCGCTGCTGAGGGACCTGGCTGGTGTGGAGCGTGGCGTGTGACATTTGTGTACTCCCTTAGCGAGGGTGTCTCCTACTAGCCTAGGCTCAACTGCTCACGTAATCCGAGCCTTGCGGGAAACGTTTCTCCCCGAATAACCACCCCGACCAGGGCACTACGGCCCCTGTCCAGAGGTCGTAAGTCGATTACCCGAAGAGATCGTGCTGCCGGCCCACCGCTAAGCGCTCGGGCGTCCCTGCGAGCTCCGGCCGGAAACGCGGGACGGGGTTCTGGGGCGCACCGCCACCAGCACCACCCCGGCGGCGAAGATGGCAGCGGTCGGCCACGAGAAATGCCCGTCCGGTGCGAAGCCGCCCTGCGCCAACAGGTGCAATCCAACGGCGGCCAGGAGGGCGCCGGTCAGCATGATCGCCTCGGCCCAACGATCGCCGAGCGGGAGACCGAAAGTGGGCAGCGGAACCGCGAAGAACCGCCGCTGCCACCAAAGCAACAGCAGCTCGATCGCTGTCACGACGCTCAGGATCGTGATCCACTCCAGCCGGACCAGCCACCACGCCACCGAACCCTCATGCGGTTGCGGGATCAAGCCGGCCGGATAAGCGACGATCGCGACGACGACGACCGGAATCATGTGCCACAGGTAGAGGGCCATCACGTTCGCATTGGCGGTGGACAGCACGCGCCGAACCGGGCGGTGATGCAGGACCCGGTCGATAATTGCCGCGAGCGCCATGGCCAGCCCCGCTTGCGTGCAGGCGAACGCCATCATCGCCACCGTCGGGGGTGACGTGTTCTCGATTGCCTCGCCCGGAACGCCGATCATGCTGACCGGATACGGTCCCACCCGGATCAGCAGCGCCAGAACGACGGCCGAACCGACGGCTAGCAGTACCGGTCTGCGGCCGGCCAACAGCCCACCGTGCCAAGCGATCCCAAGCTGGTAGAGCAGGCCCCAGCACAGCAGGTAGTTCAGCGAGCCGACATAGGGGACGTGGCCCGCCAGTGAGACGGCATCGACCAGCACGACGCCCGCGGCCAGCGCCGCCGGTGCCTTGAGCCCCCAACGCCTATGTGCGGCAACGGCAATCGGTGTCAGTGACACCACCAGGACGTAAACGGCGAGAAACCACAAGTGCATGGCGACGGCCCAACCCGCGTATTCCATCACCGTGCCCGCCACACGCCGAACCTGCAGAGCCACCACGACCAGCGAAACCAGCGCGACATACACGGTCGTGGGTCCCAACACCCGCGCCAGTCGATGCCGAATCCAGTCCTGGCGCGAGAAGCTGTCGGCCTCGCGGCGGTGCGACCATGACACCGCGCCTGCGTAACCGGCGACGAAGAAGAACACCGGGACCGCCTGGAAGATCCAAGTCAGCCACTGCGTCCACGGCATGTCGAGCAGCGGGTTCTCGCGACCGAATTGCCCGTCGTGGTAGGTCACCGAACCGGCAAGCCAGTGGCCCAGCACGATGAGAACCACACCCGACGCGCGGTAGAAGTCCACCGCCAGATTGCGGGCCGGTTTCGCGGTTTCTACGTCGTCCATCGGATCGCGGCAAGATCGATGCGGTGCACTCGCGCAACGGTACCCGCCCCGTGGCGTGAAGTCGCTGCGCGCACAATGACTCCATGAAGCAAGCTCGGCTCGCCAACCTGGAGGTCGGCCGCCTGGGCCTGGGCGCGATGGGCATGTCCGTGGCCTACGCGGGCGCCGGCAGCGACGACGCCGAGTCGATCCGCACCGTTCATCGCGCCATCGACCTGGGCGTCACGCTGATCGACACCGCCGAGGTGTACGGCCCCTACGTCAACGAAGAACTGCTCGCGCGTGCCCTGCAGGGCCGGCGTGATCAGGTGGTGCTGGCCACCAAGTTCGGCCTCATTTCCCACACGGAACGCAGCGGCCCGGACAGTAGCCCGGCCAACATCCGCATCGCGGTGGACGGTTCGCTGCGAAGGCTGGGCACCGATCACATCGA
The DNA here is from genome assembly GCF_001667425.1 of Mycobacterium sp. 852002-51613_SCH5001154. NCBI lineage: Bacteria > Bacillati > Actinomycetota > Actinomycetes > Mycobacteriales > Mycobacteriaceae > Mycobacterium > Mycobacterium sp. 852002-51613_SCH5001154. The sequence continues at coordinate 159,582 of NZ_LZII01000005.1, forward strand.
CCTCTACTATCAGCACCGCCTCGACCGCGAGACCCCGATCGAAGACACGGTCGGTGCCCTGGCGGAGCTTGTCGCTGCGGGGAAGGTCCGGCACGTGGGCCTCTCGGAGGTGGGTGTGAACACGATCCGGCGCGCCCACGCCGTGCATCCCATCACCGCCGTGCAATCCGAATATTCGCTTTGGACGCGCGACCAAGAAGAGGCGATATTGCCGCTGCTGCGCGAACTGGGGATCGGGTTCGTCGCCTACTCACCGTTGGGCCGCGGCTTCCTCACCGGTGCCATTCGCTCCACCGAGGGGTTGCCCGACAGCGACTACCGCAAGACCAACCCGCGCTTCTTCGACGAGAACTTCCAGCACAACTTGAGAAGCGCGGATGAACTGCGGAGCATCAGCGCCGACGTCGGTGCCACTCCCGCTCAGGTCGCGCTGGCCTGGTTGTTGGCGAAAGGCTCCGACATCGTGCCGATTCCGGGAACGAAGCGCGTCACGCGACTCGAGGAAAACGTCGGTGCCGACGCCGTCGAACTGACGCCCGACCAGCTGTCCCGGCTCGACCGACTCACCCCACCCCGGGGTGGTCATCACGCCGAAGCGCAGATGGGATGGATCGACCGCTGATGGGCGCCGAGGTGGAAGTCATGCTGCGGCGCAAGGGCTTTCGATCGTAACGGAATAGCTAGTCCGCGCTGGCCAGAGCCGCAGCGCCGTAATGCTTTTCGATCAGCGCCCACGGGTCGGCGTAGGGGCCGCGTCCCTCGAGCCGGCGCTGCACCATCAGGACTGTACGCAAGACCGGGCGCAAGATCGGGCTCAGCAGTCGCACCATGGTTCGGGTGCGGCCCTGCGTCCCGGCGATCCACCCCAGGGTCTCGGACCAGTCGTGTTCCTGAAAGTCGAGCAGCGCCTGCGCTTCGGTGGTGTCGTACCAGCCGGTGAAGCTCCAGCCGCGGTCGTCGGCGGGATCGCCGGGCAGGCTGGCCGACGGGCCGAGGCCACCCAGCCCGACGGCTTCCATCAGGCCGTCCTCGAGCTCGCGTTGCGTGAGCACGTACGACTCGTTGCCGCCGATCAGTATCACCTTGCCCGCGATGGTGGCTTCCCGATCGACACCGTTGGCGAAAGCAAGCGCGACGTCGCGGGCGTCCACTGCGTGCATGCGGTTGTCGCCCGGCATCGACCGCATCAGGAGCAGGGAGTCGCCGTTGACCGTCGTGTGCGTGTCCGGCGAGATGACCCCGCCCAACCGGAAGAGCGCGTACGGCAGGCCGCTGGCGCGGATTGCCGCCTCGGCGAGCACTTTGTCCTGACCGTATTGATCGATCGGGTTCACCGGGGTGTCCGGGGTGATCCGCTCCGGCTGGCGGTAGGGGTTGCGCGATCCATACACCGCGGCGCTGGACGCCATCAGGAACAGGGGCGGGCGGGGGAGTGCGGAGCACGCCGCCAACAGGTTCTCGGTACCGCCCACGTTCACCTTGCGGGCCAGCGCCGGTCTGCGATAGGAGAGCGGGGACACGATCGCGGCGAGGTGAACGACGGCTTCGGGCCGATGGCTCGCGACGAGATCACGCACCGCCTCGGCGTCCAGAAGGTCGGTATAGGCCGGAATCAGCGTCCCGGGGTGGCGGCCGACGACCAGTTCTTTTTCGACGGCGACGGTGTTGTCGTTGCGCAGGTCCATCGCGACGACGGTGCGTCCCCGGTCGAGCAGGATCTGCGTGCAACGCTTGCCGACCTGTCCGAAGGCTCCGGTGACCAGAACGGTGGAGGCAGTCATGGCCTTATCACTGTCCGATCAGTCGGTTGGCGACCCGGCCGACCGCCCGGCGGATTCGGTCGGAGACATAAAGAGAAAACACGGGAGTGACGATATCCTCTCGCAGCCGAGTTAGCTTGGAGCTCTTGATGAACCATTGTCCGCCGATCTTTTCGTAGGTCTCGTGGTAATGCCCGTAGCCCACCAATGTGACCCCGGGTCCGAACCGGACGACGTCTTGCAGGGCCCACACCCCGCGCGCGGTCGTCGCCGAGGTGAGCGCGATTTCGGGAGCATGCACCTGGTGCGCGGTAGCCTGGGTCGGCCGCCCAAGCGCCTTGCGCGTGAACGCCACGAAATCGTCCGCGCCCTCGATCACCTTGCCGCCGGCCTCCGCCGTGTCACTGACGAAGTCATCGGTGAAGACGGTGCGCCAAGCCGCCCAGTCCTTGCTGTCGAGGTTCCGGCAATAGCGGGCCTTGAGCTGCTTGATGGATTCGACGGCCAGCAGCATGGCGGTGTCGGCGTCGGCCACCACGCCCTCCGCGCGCTCTGTCATTGCGGCTTGATCCTGTCCCTCAGCGTCCCGGCGTGACGTTTCACTGGCGAAGTGTAAACCTCTCAGCCTTTGAAGTAGACGACCTGATGGGTGGTGACCAGCAGGGCGCCATCTCGCGTCCACACCTGTGCGCTCTGGTCGAAGTAGCCGCGGGTGAAGCGATTGGCGTGCGCGGTGCACAGGACGAAGTCGTTGCCCACCCGGTCGAGTTCGTCCTGATCGGCGAGGAAGTACGCCGTCAACGAGATGGTTCCCGAGGGGACGAAGCCGCCGCGTCGCAGGAACACCCGCGGGTAGAAGGTGTCCGACAGCGCGGCCAGCACGGTGTAGTCGACCGGGCGTCGCGCGGCGTCGCGCACCCACAAGGTGGTCGTCGACGAGGGGCTCGGCTGCCCGTCTTTGCCCGGCATGGGGCCTTCGGCGAAGCGCATGTCGTAGAGGCTGGTCCAGCGAACGAGGCCCGGATCGGTAGCGGGCAGCTGCTCGGGGGTCGGCGCGTTTGGTGGGCGGCTTTCGGTATCGGCCCAACCGTCGCGGCGGACGGCGAACAGCGCCGTCGCCGTGGTCTTGACGTCTCCGTCCTGACTGAGTTCGACGATCCAGTGCTGGTTGGTGCGGTTGGTGCGTGCCGCCCGCAGCGAGATGTCGAAGTCGCCGTCGGCGATGGGCGCGGCGTAGTTGACCGTCAACGCCAGCGGCTCGCCGATCCGGTCGGGGTGCGATTCGACGGCGCGCAGCATGACCGCGGCCGTGATTCCACCGAAGGGTCCCACCATGTTGGCCCATTCCGGATGGGTCCGGCCGCGCCTGGTGTGGGCGTCGACGGTCTCCAGCCGGATGGCGTCGTCGAAGGGATGTGTATCGGTCATGCTGAGTACTGCAGACTACGGGTCTTCGACCCCGGCGTCGGACACGGGGCGGTCGAGAGACAACATCGGAAAGGTGAGCCAGGATGGGCAACTCCCAGGACAAATCTCCCGCTGAGCTGATCGACGCCAGGATCAAGGAGTTAGGGGATTGGCGCGGCGAGATGCTGGCCCGCATCAGGGAACTCATCAAGGACGCCGACCCGAATGTGGTCGAGGACTGGAAGTGGCGCGGTGTTCCGGTCTGGTATCACGACGGAATGATCTGTACGGGCGAGACCTACAAGAACGTCGTGAAGATGACCTTCGCCAAGGGCGCCTCGCTGAAGGATCCGTCGGGTCTGTTCAACTCCAGTCTCGATGGCAACACCAGGCGCGCGATCGACTTCCACGAGGGCGACAAGGTCGACGAAGAGGCATTGAAGGCGCTGATCCGCTCCGCGGTGGAGCTGAACCGGGCGTAGGGCGCCAACCTGTACAGCCGCGGGAGCGGTGCTGTACAGTCGCCCAGCACAAAGTCGACGCTCGAATGGGAGGCCATCCGGTGACGCCCGAGTCGGTCGAAGACTTCCGGAGCCGGGCCAGGGTGTGGCTGGCCGACACCCTCCCGCGGCTGGATTCCGGCGACGCGATGGTCCTGCAGCGCGACGAGCTGTCCTCTTGGCAGCGCGCCCGCGAACTGCAGAAGAAGCTGTACGACGGCGGATTCGCCGGCATCTGCTTCCCGCGCGAGTACGGCGGCCTCGGCCTGGGCTACGAGTACAAGAAGGCGTTCGACGCGGAGGCCCTGGCCTACGAGACGCCGCTCATGCTCAACGTTCCGTCCTTCGCCATCTGCTGCGCGACGATCCTCGACATGGGCAGCGAGGAGCAGAAGCGCACACACATCGCGGCCGCGCTGCGCGGCGACGAAGTGCTGGTGCAGCTGCTGTCGGAACCCAGCGGGGGATCGGACCTTGCGGGCGTCCTCACCCGCGCCGAACGCCGGGGCGGGCGGTGGATCCTCAACGGCGCCAAGACGTGGAGCACGTGGGCGTTCGCCGCCGACTACGGTTTGTGCCTGGCCCGGACCGACTGGAGCGTGCCGAAGCACGAAGGACTGACGATGTTCCTGGTACCGCTCCGGCATCCCGGTGTCACTATCAACCGCATCAAGCAGGTGAACGGCTCGGTCGAATTCTGCGAGGAGTTCTTCGACGACGTCGACCTCGGTGACGACGCCGTGGTGGGGGAGCCGGGGAAGGGATGGGACGTCGCGTCGCGCCAGCTCTACCACGAGCGTCGAACCATGGGTGACGGGTCGGAGTACACCAGCGGACCGGGAATCGCTGAGGCTCAAGACATTTCGGTTGACCTGCTGTCCCTGGTCGAAAAGACGAACCGGGCCGGCGGCGAACGAGTCCGCGAGCTGGTGGGTAGGGCCCTGGTCCATCGGGCCGTGCACGGACAACTCAGCGAGCACGTCTTCCACGCGGTGGCCAAGGGATCCCTGCCGCCCGCCGCGGGATCGATCATCCGGTTGTCCATGGCCGAGGTGCACGACGTCGAAAACGACACCGCGTTGGCCGTCGCCGGGCCGGCGGCCGTGGTCGACGACGAGGCGGGGTTGCTCGACATCGGCACCCGCTACCTGGGCCGTCAGATCGCCAGCATCGGCGGCGGGACCACGGAGATGGCGCGCAACGTGATCGGCGAGCGGGTGCTGAGCTTCCCCCGCGAGTACGCCGCCGACCGCGGCGTGCCGTTCAACCAGGTGCGACACGGAAAAGCCTGAGGGAGCGGGGAATTGAGCGACCGACTTCGCGACATCCGAGAGCTAGCGGGAGACTCCGAGGCCTACCGGGACGAACTGTACCGGCGCTGGACCGGTCTGCTCAGTTACCGCTACATCGGCCGCAAACACTCCTCGATGGACCTCGGGGAGATCGACGACACCGTCACCATCCGCCGCGACATGCGCAACGAGGCCGGGGGCATCATGGTGGCGCCATTGGCCATTTCCTCCCCGGAGGGCTGCCAGACCGACATGGTCGCGGTGCCCAATCCGGTCATCGCGTCGGTGCAGATCGTCGACCCGGGCTATGACGTCAGCCGGGTCGAGATCGTCGACTCCGGCGTCGTGCACCAGGGCCGCACCATGGGCTACGGGCGGTGCAAGATCGTCGACGCCGACAACCCGGATCGGGTGATCGCCTTCAACGAGGGGCAGGGGGCGATCATCGGCATCCCGCCGGAAGGTCTGGACCGGATGGATGTTTCGGGCACGGAGCTGGTGGTCGAGGACTCGCCGGACCTGCCGCCGCTGTGGCAGGCCTTCGGCGCCAGCAGGCGTGGCGACGGCCACTGGGTGCTGCCCGAGCTCAGTACCGAACTCGCTTCTCCGGACGCCGCGCTGCACATCGGACCGCAACACGTCGTGCTCGAAACAGCGGCGATCGATCTGGCCGCCGACGTCGCCGGGACCCGGAAGCTCCAAGTGGTCAGCTGGCACGTCATGTTCATGTCGCGCGGCAAGGTGGGTCCGTTCCGCGTCGAGGGCACCGCGCACCCGGGTGGGCCGGGACGCGTCGGCGTGCGCATGCTGCTGCACGACGAGGGCAACGCGGACAAGGCCGTCACCTCCGCCGCTGCGATCTTCGACATCGTCGGCTGACTCAACCCTGGTCATACATCTGCCCACATCTGTATGGTGCTAAAGACTCACACGACAGGAGAATTGCGGTGGCAGAACGGTTGGCCGGGAAGGTCGCGCTTATCAGCGGGGGCGCGCGGGGGATGGGCGCCTCGCACGTGCGGACGCTGGTGGCCGAGGGGGCCAAGGTGGTGTTCGGGGACATCCTCGATGACGAGGGCAAGGCCGTCGCTGCCGAGGTCGGAGACGCCGCCCGCTACCTGCACCTGGACGTGACGAAGCCCGAGGATTGGGACGCCGCGGTGGCCACCGTCCTCAGTGAATTCGGCGGCATCGACATCCTCGTGAACAACGCCGGCATCATCAACATCGGCACCTTCGAGGACTACGCGCTCTCGGAATGGCAGCGGATCCTCGACATCAACCTGACGGGCGTGTTCCTGGGTATCCGCGCCGTGGTGAAGCCGATGAAGGAAGCCGGGAGGGGATCGATCATCAACATCTCCTCCATCGAGGGAATCGCCGGCACCATCGCCTGCCACGGGTACACCGCCACCAAATTCGCCGTCCGGGGCCTGACCAAGTCGGCGGCACTAGAGCTCGGGCCCAGCGGGATCCGGGTGAACTCGATCCACCCTGGGCTCATCAAAACCCCGATGACAGAGTGGGTTCCCGAGGACATCTTCCAGACCGCGCTGGGACGCATCGCCGAGCCCAAGGAAGTCTCCAACCTCGTCGTCTACCTGGCCAGCGACGAGTCGAGCTATTCGACCGGCTCGGAGTTCGTCGTCGACGGCGGCACCACCGCCGGCCTGGGCCACAAGGACTTCTCCGCGGTCGACACCGCCGGGCAGCCGGACTGGGTTACCTAGCCGGAGCGAGTGATTCGGTCTCCTCGGGCGCCTTCTCGTCACTCGGCTTGGGCCAGGGCGACGGAACCGGGCGTTGCCGCACACGTTGGGGCCACCAGAACCACTTGCCCAGCAGCGCGGCGATCGATGGCGTCATCAACGACCGGACGATCAGGGTGTCGAACAGCAGACCCAATCCGATGGTGGTACCGACCTGGCCGATGACCGTCAGCTCGCTGACCGCCATTGTCATCATCGTGAAGGCGAACACCAGGCCCGCCGACGTGACGACCGAGCCGGTGCCCCCCATCGACCGGATGATCCCGGTGTTCAGGCCGGCGTGGATCTCCTCCTTGAACCGCGCTACCAGAAGCAGGTTGTAGTCGGCGCCCACGGCGAGCAGGATGATGACCGACATCGCGAGCACCATCCAGTGCAGCTCGATGCCGATGAGATGCTGCCAGATCAACACCGACAGGCCGAACGACGCGCCCAGCGAGAGCAAGACGGTTCCCACGATGACCGCTGATGCCACCACGCCCCGCGTGATGAGCAGCATGATGATGAAAATCAAGCACAGCGAAGAGATCCCGGCGATCAACAGGTCATAGGTGTTGCCGTCGCTGAGGTCTTTGTAGATCGACGCGGTGCCCGCCAGATAGATTTTGGAACCCTCCAGCGGCGTGCCCTTGAGCGATTCGTAGGCGGCCTTCTTGATGGCGCCGATGTGCGAAATGCCTTCGGCCGACATCGGATCGCCGTCATGGCTGATGATGAAACGCACGGCATGGCCGTCGGGGGAGATGAAGTTCTTCATCCCCTTCTTGAACTCGGCGTTGTTGAAGGTCTCCGGCGGCAAGTAGAACGAGTCGTCGTTCTTCGACGCATCGAACGCCTTGCCCATTGCATTGGAGTTCTTCTGCGCCTCGTTCTGCTGATCCTGCAGACCCTTCTGCGTCGCATACATGGTCAGCATCGTCGTTTTCATGGCCTTCATGTTCTCGATCATCGACGGCATCAGCGCCACCATCTGGGGCATCAGTGTGTCGAGATGATCCATGATCGGCAGCAGGCTCTCGATGTCGTCGGTCATGATGTCGATGCCGTCGAGGCCGTCGAAGACGGACCGCAACGACCAGCACACCGGGATGTCGTAGCAGTGCCGTTCCCAGTAGAGGTAGCTGCGGATGGGGCGGAAGAAGTCCTCGAAATCGGCCATGTGCTGGCGTAATTCGTTGATGTCGATGGTCATGTCGTGCATCTTCTTGACCATCTGGTGCATGTCGTTGGCCATCTGCGCAGTGATGCTCGACATCTTTTCCATGCTGTCGATGGTCGTCTGCATCATGTCGGCCTGATGCAGCATGTCGGCCATCTGGTCTTCCTGATACTTCTGGTTCATCTGCTGGGTGACGCCTTGCATGCTGATCTGGAACGGGATCGAGGTGTGCTCGATCGGCGTGCCCTGGGGCCGGGTGATTGCTTGCACGCGACCGATTCCCGGCACCCGGAAGACCGTCTTGGCAATCTTGTCGATGACCAGGAAGTCCGCGGAGTTGCGCAGGTCATGGTCGGCTTCGATCATCAGCACTTCGGGATTCATCCGCGCCTGGGAGAAGTGCCGGTCCGCGGCCGCGTAACCCTCGTTGGCGGGGAGGTCGGCGGGCAGATAGTTGCGGTCGTTGTAATTGGTGCGGTAGCCGGGCAGGGTCAGCAATCCGACGAGGGCGATCCCGATCGTCAAAACCAGGATCGGGGCGGGCCAGCGGACCACGAGCGCGCCGACCTTGCGCCACCCGCGAATCCGTTGGGTGCGCTTGGGTTCGAGCGTCTTGCGGAAACGCGTCGCCACCGAAATCACCGCGGGACCGAGCGTCAACGCGGCCGCCACGACCACCACCATGCCGATGGCCAACGGGATGCCCAGCGTCTGGAAGTAGGGCAGGTTGGTGAAGTGCAGGCAGAAGGTGGCGCCGGCGATGGTCAGGCCTGACCCGAGCACCACATGTGCGGTGCCCTTGTACATGGTGTAATACGCGTCTTCGCGTGATTCACCCACGGCGCGGGCTTCCTGATATCGGCCGATCAAGAAGATCGCATAGTCGGTGGCGGCCGCGATCGCCAACGTGACCAACAGGTTGGTGGCGAACGTCGAAAGCCCAATGATCTTGTAATAGCCCAGGAAAGCGACCATCCCACGGGCGGCCGAGAGTTCGAAGACCACCATCAACAACGTGAGTAGCACGGTGACGACCGAGCGATAGACCAACAGCAGCATCCCGATGATGACCGTGAAGGTGGCCGCGGTGATGAGCTGCAGGCTGCGGTCGCCGGCGGTGTGCTGATCCGCCGATAGAGCGGCGGGCCCGGTGACGTAGGCCTTTACCCCTTTTGGCGGGGTCAAGCTCTTGACGATGTTTTGCACCGACTCGACGGATTCGTTGGCCAGGGCTTCGCCCTGGTTACCGGCCAGATACACCTGGACGTAGGCGGCCTTGCCGTCGTTGCTCTGCGCGCCCGCCCCGGTCAGTGGATCGCTCCACATATCCTGAACGTGCTCAACGTGTTTGGTGTCGGCGTCGAGCTTCTTGACCATCTGGTCGTAGTAGGCGTGGGCGTCGGCGCCGAGGGGATTTTGGCCCTCGAGCACGATCATGACCGAGCTGTTGGACTTGTACTCGTTGAAGATCGCGCCCATCCGCTTGGTCGCGACGACCGACTGCGCATCGTCGGGAGTCATCTCCACCGAGCGCATCTTCCCGACCTCGTCCAACTGGGGGACGACGACGTTGAGCACCGCGATGAGCGCGATCCAGCCGAGGATGATGGGCACGGCGAAGGTTCGGATGATCCGCGGAATCTTGTCCCGCACCGGTTCTTGGGCGACGGGGATGGTGTCGGTGCGGGCGTCGTCGACGTGTGCGCTCATGCGGATTTCACCAAGCAGAAGGTCAGGGCGTGCACGCGGTCGGTCAGGTTCTCGGCCTTGACTTCGTCGTCGATGGTGATGCGACAACCGAGGGAATCACCGTCGCTTTGCGCCGAGAGGTTCGGGAAGACGGAGGGGGCGGTCGTGCTGAGCACTAGCGTCCAGGGCAAGGTCGCATTGTCGACCCGCTTCGGGTCAGAGGACAGGTCCAAGTAATTCACGTTGGCGGTGCGGGCCGAGCCGAAGACCTCGTACTTGACGACCTTTGGCTTGAACGGCTTGGAGTCATCCAGCCGCGGGCTCGTCATGACGCCCGTGTCGTGGGCTCCGAAGAATGACTTGACCCGGGCCACGGCGAAGCCGCCGACCACCAGGACCGCGACGATCAGCATCGGCAACCACGCGTTGCGCACAACCTTCACCTCAGGTGGTTCCTTCCCCATCAGGCCGCCGTCCTCGGTCAGCGTCAGTGTGACCTGTACACCAACGCATGGGCGGGGAAGCGCCACGACTTACGTTGCACCGCAATGGTTCTCGCTGATCACTATGATGCGTGCGCGCTCGATCGCCCGAAGTTGGGACGGTAGCCCAAGCGCACCAGCGGCCGCCCCCGGTACCGACACCTACTTCATGAAGCGTCTTCGGATACCGCCTGATGAGCATAGTACATAATGTGCATACCTTGCACGCCATGCAATAATTGCGCGCGGTGTTTCAAATCACTTTGTAAAGATGCTGTTGACCAGCGCAGCGGCCCGCTCGACATAGGGCATCGGCGTGTCGTCCGCGGCGCCGGCTTCCCCGCTTGACCAGCGCTCGATTCCCGAACGCACGGCCGTCAACGCCAGCGCGGCGATCAACGCGACTATCTCGTCGTCGGCTCGCATGCCTTGGCGGCGCGCTACAACATCGGTCAGGTGATTCTGGAACCGCTCCAAGTCGGCGAGGAATGCCGCCAGTACCGCCGGGGAAGTTTTGGCGAGTTCCAGCATGCCGGCCGCTTGTTCGCGTTTCGGGGGCACGTCGCGGAGATGGTGCGCCGCCAGCGTGATCAACTCTTCCAACACCACCGAATAGGGGGCGGGCCCGGCCGCGACGAAATCGGCTACCAGCTCCGGAGGTATGTCCGAAGGGCCGTACGCGATCGCGGACTCTTTGTTCGGGAAGTAGTTGAAGAAGGTGCGCGTCGACACCCCCGCATCGGCGCAGATCTCATCGATGGTCACCTTGTCGAATCCGCGTTCCAGTGCGAGGCGCACCGCGGCGTCGCGAATGTCAGCGCTCGTCTGGCGCCGACGACGCTCCCGCAGACCCACCGGGTTGGACATAGCACCTATAGTTGCACGTTCTGCACAATTTGCAGTCAAAAGGCGGCGGATTCGGGTCGCGCGGACCTCCGGCGAGTGGCCGGCGTCGTTCCCGGCTTGGGCTCGCCTAACGGGCCAGCCAATCGTGTGCCCGTCATCAGTCTGCTAAAACACGCTGCCGCACAAGGGGATCGATCGATGCAGGGGAGTTGTCGCCAGCCGCCTCTAGGCGCGGGGCGTGACGAGGGCGTCCCGAAGGTGATCGCATTGACTGGCGAAGAAGTTCACCGACACCGGCGCCTTGTCCGCGATCTGGTCGAATGCGTGAAAGGCTCCAAGGGCGATCTCCTCGTGCACGGGAACACCCGCCTCGCGCAGGCGCCGGGCGTATTGCAGGCACTCCTCATAGAAGAGGTCCAACGTCCCGACCCCGATCCAGGCCGGCGGCAGGCCGGACAAATCGTCCCGACGGGCGGGGGCCGCTTCTTTGGGGTCGGCACCGTTGAGGTACCAGCGCCACGCCAACTGGTTGTCGCTCGCCGTCCACATAATGCGCCGCTGGCCGTCCCGTTCGGTGCCGGTCCGATCGTCCAGCATCGGATACACCAACATCTGAAAAGCCAGTTTGACGTCGGTGCGGTCGTGAGCCCACTGCGCCAGCGCCGCTGCGAAGTGTCCACCGGCGCTGGCCCCGCCGACGGCGATTCGCTCCGGGTCCACCCACGGTTGGCGCGCGAGCCACAGCAGTGCCGCGTAACAGTCTTCAATCGGGGTCGGATAAGGGTGCTCGGGCGCCAAGCGGTGTTCCACGGCCGCGATCGCGACACCCGTGCGGTGGGACAGCTTGCGAAGGTATTTGTCGTCCTGGGCGGCGTGACCCATGATGGTGCCGCCGCCGTGCACCCAAAGCAGTGCCGGTCCGCGGTGGGGAAAGTTGGTCGGACGATGCAGGCGAACGGTGACGTGCTCGTCGACCGTGGCGACCGGTACGTCCCGCAGCCGCCCCGTGCTGCTGAAGAGGTTCATGATCGTCCGCTGGACCTTGAGACCGCGGTGCAGGGCGTATCCGCGAGGCAGAAATCGGGCCACCTTGCGCAGGCCGGGATTCACCACGTGTCGTGAAGCGAAGTCATTGTCGGCGGGTCCGCTTGCCATCGATGCCTCTGCTCTCTCACGCCGCCGACACGCCGAACATACAGGAACGCCGTTGTGTCCACGGGGCATCTTCAGTTCTGTCAGCTGGCGACGCTCGGGGGCTCCCGATTGGTCGGGCCGGGGACAGGGTATTCGCTGGCGTGGCCTCGACCCTTACCAAAATCATCAGTGTTCTGGATCCCCGGACCGGCGACACCGTCACGCAGGTGCCGATCACCGAGCCGGCCGACTGCGACGACGCCGTCGCACGCGCCGCGGCTGCGGCCAACGGGTGGGCGCGCACCCCGCCGGGCGAAAGGGCGGCCGCGATAGCGGCGGCCGCGGGCGACGTCCGCACTGCCGCGGACGAACTCGCCGAATTGAACGAGCGGGAAACCGGCAAGTTGCGCGGCGACGCGCGCAGCGGCGTGGATGCCGGAATCGACACGCTGCTGCAGTACGCCCAATTGGGGCCGCTCCACCGCGGCCACGCTCTGCAGGGCGGATGGTCCGCGACCGACCTGATGGTTCCCCAACCGCGCGGCGTGGTCGCGGTGATCATGCGGTGGAACGATCCCGTCGCCGTCGCTGCCGGGCTGCTGGGCGCGGCCCTCGTGACGGGAAACACCGTGGTACACAAGGCCAGCGAGCGCTGCCCACAGACCGGCCGACGGTTCGCCGAATTGCTGGCCGCCCGCCTGCCCGATGGCGTGCTCGAGATCGTGGACGGCGACGAGACCGTCGGGGAGCGCTTGGCGGCTGCGGAGCTGGTCGACGTCGTCGCGCACGTGGGCAGCAGCGCAACCGGCCGAGAGATCGCGCGCGCGTGTGCCGAACGCGGTGCCAAGGCACTGCTGGAGAATGGCGGAAACGACGCGTTGATCGTCGACGCCGACGTGGACCCGGCCTGGGCGGCCGGCCAGACCGCACTGGGCGCCTTCGCCAACGCCGGACAGAGCTGCGTCTCGGTAGAGCGGGTCTATGTCGTGCAATCGATCGCCGACGCTTTCCTCAATGCACTGATCGACGAGGCGATCTCGTGGGCCGACCGCATCGGACCGCTGGTCGACGAGCGTCATCGTGAACATGTGCACGCGCACGTCGAAGACGCGACCCGGGCCGGGGCACACGTCCTGGTCGGCGGCGAGCCGCAGCCCGGGACGGGCTCGTTCTATCCACCCACGGTGTTGAGTGACTGCTCTCCCGAGATGCTGATCATGCGCGAGGAAACGTTCGGTCCGGTCGCGCCGGTGCGGGTGGTGCCGGACTTCGCAGCGGCGCTGACCGAAGCCGCCGACGATCGCTACGGCCTGGCGGCCACGGTACTCACCGGGAGCATGGCGCATGCCCAGGAGGCGTGGCGCAGCCTTCCTGTCGGCACGGTGAAGATCAACTCCGTCTTCGGCGGTGCGCCCGGCGGAACCGCCGAGCCCCGCCGTGCCAGCGGCACGGGCTTCGGCTTCGGGCCCGAACTGCTCGACGAGATGACAGCCATGAAGGTGGTGCACTGGTCGGCGCCCGGCGACTGATTGCAAAGCGTCACGAGGTCACGTTCAGGCCGGGTCGGCCTCCCAGCCACCGGGAAGCATCGGGACGGTTGATTCGCCGCCGAAGCCGTCGCCGGCCAGCCTGGTCAATCCCGCGGCGCGCGGCGCTGCGGGATTGACGAAGCCGAGCGGTCCCGCGCCCTGGCCGGAGGCCATCGCTGGCGGATCGCTTGAGGCGCTGAATTCGGCTTCCAGGTCGAGGAATTCGTAGCGGTAACCCCTGTGTGTGCGGCGGGGTGCCCGTCGCCGACGGCCCCTGGCTTGTTGCTCTTGTGCCGCCGCCCCCGCCGCGGTCGCCGCGGCCGCGGCCGCAGCTGCGGTCCGCTTGCGAGATTGGCCGGCAACCTTGGACTCCGACCCGGCGCCGAGACCACCCACCAGATACGGGGACACGAAATTCTGTGCGGCCACGGCACTTTCCGGTCCCACCGGCGTTGGCGGCGGGCCGGGCGGCGCGCCCGGCGCGGCCGCAGCGACTGGCGCAGGCGCCGACACCGCCGACGCGTGAAACGGCGTGGCGTTGATGGTCGGTGCGGCGGCGAGCGCGGGTAGCGGCGGCGTTTGGGTGAGCGGAATTGCCGTCGCGGGCAATGGGATCGGAACGGCGCCAGGGGCAGGAGCCGCTCCTGGCAGTCCCGCCAGCCCCGCCAAGCCGCCTGCGGCTCCGGCGGGAACCGCCAACATCGGCGTAACCAGTCCGAGGGTGTAGACCGGATTGCTCAGGAAGAAGCTGAGCAACCCCACCTGATTGAACAGGAGAAGGTTGATGAATACGAGCGTTCGGTGAATGACGAATTGCAGAGCGAGCATCACGATCGTCTCGAACAGCTGCGCGGGATCGTGGGCATACATCGGGATCAGGGTCTCCACGCGCGAGAGGAACATCGACAGACTCGGGTGCATCGACCAGCCCTGCGGCGAAAAGGGGTTGAAGGGAAAGAGCGCTTGCAGCCACTCCTGGAGATTTTGGGGGAGTGAGGTTCCCATGATGTAGGGATTTCCGCCGCCCATCCCCGAGCTGCCGCTCATTCCAGAACCGGCATCCATGCTCCCCGTGCCCATGTCCGCCGCCATGATTCGCGGCGCCCCCGTATTGGGTGGGGCCCCGGCGACCGCGGAGATCGAGACGGCCTGGTAGGTGCTCATCGTTGTGGCGGCCTGTACCCACATTCGCGAGTAATCCGCCTCGTTCAGCGCTATCGGAATTGCGTTGATTCCAAAGAAGTTCGTCGCCACCAATACCGAGTGCGTGGCGTGGTTCGCCGCCAGCTCGCCCAGCGTCGGCATCGCGGCCAACGCCGTCGTGTATGCCGTCGCGGCGCCCTCTTGCCGCGCGCCCATCCCGGCGCTGAATGCGCTGGACTGAATCAGCCAGCCGAGGTACGGCGCGTGGGCGGCCACATAGTTCGCGGCGCTTGGTCCTTCCCACGCGCCGGCCTCAACCTCGCCAAGGAGTGAACTGAGTTCGCCGGCGACCGCGGCGTACTCGGTGCTCAGTGAGTGCCATGCGCTCGCCGAGACCAGCAGCGGTCCGGGACCCGGCCCGCTGGACAACAACATCGAATGGACCTCCGGCGGGAAAGCCATCCAGATCGGCCCTGTCATCGGAGGTTGGTCTGTTCGGGCCGTCGCAGCCGAGCCACGTCATGGTTAGAAATGAGCGCGGACCCTCTTGGTGGGCGGATCACGGGGTTGATCCTAAGATCGCCCGACTACGCATATAAGGATATATAGCTGTGATATTCCTGTATCTACGGTTCTATCGTAGCGATTTGACCGTGCCCCTAGATTCGCGCTACGGATACGGGTTGCTCCCGAATGGGGAGGCCAAGCAACGCGTAGTGCGGCCGGCGGTCGCGGGGGCGCGCGGCTCGATGGCGACATGATGCATTCGTGTCGCCAATACCGTTGGGGTGGAACACAATTCGTCACAGTGACGAATTGTGGCTTTGCACGCGGAAGTGGCGGAAGTGGGAGTGGGTCCCACCATGCGGCCAAAGCTGGATGGTGCTTTGCTTGGGGCGTCGGTCTGGCCCGGCAATTGGTCGCGTCATCAACCGGGGGCCAGGGCGCGGAAGGTGCACCAGGGTTGTCGTGGGGTGCCTGGCCGCCCGGCGACCGAGGCGCGTAGTTGCCGTTCATTTCTACGGCGTGGCCCCGTCGTGATGATCGGGAGTCGAGCTTGCGTGGCGCGATGGTGACTGATCATCCATATCACCAATACCGCTGGGGCGGTGAGTAATTCGTCACAGTGACGAATTGAGGTCATGCACGCGGACGAACGGATCGGGGGGCGTCGCGGGCCGCTAGCCGCCCGATTCGGGTGCGTGGCCCACCGTGGGAGCTCAATCGTCGTTTGTCCGGGCAAGCCGAGTTCATGATCTTCGCGGGCATTGCCGCACTGGTGGTGACGGGGGCGCGAGCACGGCAGCTTGTCTCGGTGGCCTCGTCCGAGCGTTGTCGAGTGCCCTCCATGCGATGGCCTGGTCGCCGTTGTGCCGATAAGCGACATTATGTCAACTTGGGCGCTTCACGATGGACCCGCGGTTGTCGGCTCGGGGCGTCCTCCGAGTCGCCGAGTGCGCCACCGCGACAGATCCGCATTCAGCACCGCAGGATCGCGTTCGGGAAACATCTCTCCGGTGATTTCCAGGTGCCGGATGCGGTCGAGGTGAAATCCGCGGATGCCTTCGCGCAGCCGACACCATCCCACGAACATCCACGAATCACCTCCGCGCAGCAGACCCATCGCCTCCACGTCACGGGTGGTGTGGGTCTCGCCGTCCTCGGAGGTGTAGTCCAACCGCACGACTCGGCGCGCGGCGATCGCCTCGGGAATCAGCGAGATCGCCGCTTCGGACGGCGGCTGGGCGTCGATGACGAACATCGACGCCAACGCCTCATCGACTGGCGCGAGCTGATCCTCGCGGCTGATCGCGAGGACCTTCGCCCGCGCGCGACGCGCCGCCGCACCGTAAGGCGATGTCTCCAAGAGCCCAAGCCCCGCGAGCACCGCCAGCGACTCCGGCACCGTGAGATTCAGCGGCGGCAAGGAGTGATCCCGCAGGATCGAATACCCGCCCAACACCCCGTGGTCGGCGTAGATCGGGACCCCCGCGAGCTGAAGCGATTGGATGTCCCGCTCGATCGTGCGTTTCGACACCTCGAACTCCTCCGAGAGCCGAGCGGCCGACAACGGTCGGCGCGATCCCCGCAGCAGATCGACCAGCGCGTACAACCGCTCGGCTCTCCTCACGAATGTCAGTCTCCCCCGGTCTCAGGTGAACGAGCGCGTCCCGCCCACCGACCACACCTCGCGGATCAACCCATCCTCGGTGAAGTCGAAGACATCGACCCCGCCCGCAGCAACCTGCCCGTCCTGTACGTTCCACAGCATCCGCCCGTGCGCGCCGTCCACGGCCCGCGCGAACTCGATGAACACCACATCCGGATGCCGCTCGCGATACACCTCCAGGAACCGAACGAAACTCTCCGCGCCCAGCACGTCGTCGCCCGGGTTCGACCCATCCGTCTCGGAGTTCAGGAAATGAATCCGGAAATCCTCACTACAGATCCGACGCGCGATCTCACCGTCGGTGTTCCACATCTCCAACCACACCGCGAGCGCCGCATCCGCTGCAGCCGTGTTCGTCTCCATTAGGTTCTCGTTCTTGTTCATGACACCAGCGTCAGGCACCGCCGCGACAACGGTATGTCGGTGTTTGTGTGCCAAGTCGAGGGGAACGACACACGCTGAGAGCCCGCCGCGCCGGCGGATCGGGACGACGGGTGTGCGACTACGTGATTCCGGTCAGGTCGTAGCGGGGCATCGCGGGCTCCTTACCGGCACAGCTCCCTGCTCATTCGCGCAAGCGAGCGTTTCGCACTAGGAGTAATACGGCGGAATCGAATATGGCGGGTTACCAGTAAGCGACCTGGCCCCACCTCTCGCGGGTGGAGTTTGCCCGTAAAAGATTCCGTTTTGATTTGTGCCACAACAATTGTCAGACACCGAAGTCAACGCGTAGCTCTCAAGGCCAATCATTCCTCGACGAGATGTGGTGGTCATCGCGCACACTAGGACTCGCATCCGACGCTATGGAGGACCGATACCGGAATGAGCCCGATCGCCGAATTCGATTTCATCATCGTGGGAGCAGGCAGCGCAGGCTGCCTGCTCGCCAATCGGCTCAGCGCCAACCCTGATCGCCGTGTCCTCCTGATCGAGGCCGGCGGCACCGACGACTGGTTCTGGATCAAGGTGCCGGTCGGTTATCTGTACACAATCGCCAACCCCCGCACCGACTGGTGCTTCACGACTGAGCCCGACCCCGGCCTGGCCGGCCGCAGCATTCACTACGCGCGCGGCCGAGTGATCGGCGGCTGCTCGTCGATCAACGCCATGATCCACATGCGCGGCCAGGCTAGCGACTACAACCTGTGGGCGCAGGCCACCGGAGACGAGCGATGGCGTTGGGGTGGCCCGGACAGGCCAGGCGAGACGCTGGCGATCTACAAAAAATTGGAGGACTACTTCGGCGGAGCCGACGACTGCCACGGCGCCGGTGGCGAGATCCCTGTCGAGCGGCCACGCGTGCGCTGGAAAATCCTGGACGCCTGGCAGGCCGCAGCTGCCGAGATGGGCATCCTCCCGATCGATGAATTCAACCGGGGCGTCAACGCCGGCTCTGCGTACTTTCACGTCAACCAACGGCGTGGCCGTCGCTGGTCGATGGCCGATGCCTTCCTGCATCCCATCGCCCACCGGCCGAACCTCACCGTCTACACGCAGACCCAGGCCTTGCGGCTCCTGATGGACGACCAGGTCCCGGACGATCAGCGTCGCGGGGCCTGGACGACGGCCCAGCACCGCGTCACCGGCCTGCGGCTTCTCAGAGGCGGCCAAATCATCGACGTCCGAGCCCGCCACGAGGTGATCCTCAGCGCTGGGGCTATTGGCTCGCCGCATCTAATGCAGGTCTCGGGTCTGGGTCCGGCCGGCCTGCTTGCCCAACATCAAGTACCGGTGGCCGTCGATCTGCCAGGAGTAGGCGAAAACCTGCAAGACCACCTGCAGATTCGAACGATCTACCGGATCCGGGGCGCCCCGACCGTCAACACGCTGTACCGGAACTGGATTAGCCGCGCAGGCATGGGACTTCAGTACCTACTACTGCGATCGGGGCCCATGACGATGCCCCCTTCCACACTCGGGGCTTTTGCCAAGAGCGACCCCGCGCTGGAAGCCGCCGATCTGGAGTGGCACGTGCAGCCCTTGTCGTTGCCGAAGTTCGGCGAACCCCTGCACCCCTTCGGAGCGATTACTCCTTCGGTCTGCAATCTCCGACCCAGCTCGCGAGGCCATGTGCGCATGGCCAGTGCAGATCCCCTGACCTACCCGAAGATCTTCTGCAATTACCTGTCGACTGACGCCGATCGCCAAGTCGCCGTGCGGGGCCTCCGGATGACCCGGCAGATCATGGCGGCGCCGGCTCTGGCCCGCTACCGCCCGCAGGAGTTGTTACCCGGCCCGCAACTGGTGAGCGATGAAGAGCTGCAGAGGGCGGCCGGTGAACTCGGCACGACTATCTTCCATCCGGTGGGTACCTGCGCGATGGGAGCCTTTGACGCCCGCGGGCGGCCGCGTTCGGCCGCCACGGTGCTCGACACCGACTGCCGCGTGTACCGCGTCGGCGGACTTCGGGTGGTCGATGCGTCGAATATGCCCACCATCATTTCCGGCAACACCAACGCGCCGGTCATGCTCATCGCAGAGCGCGCAGCGCGGGCGATTGTGGGATAAGTCGGTTAACAGCGGGATATCGATCTGGTGCCCCGGCAGCGGGGAAGCCCAAGCCGCTCCCCCGCTCGCGCGCAACTGCTTGAGGAGAAATGCGGCGGGACCGAATATGGAGGGCTATCAGTAAATCTCGCTGTTTTCGTCAGATGGATCGCGCGATCTTCGTTTTGCACCCGAAGTCATAGCCGAACGGTCACCGTTCGGTATCCGTTTGGGAATGCAACCGCGTTTCGGCTAGCGCAGGTCTATCGGTGACAACAGTCACATCGTTAACATCGCGCGATGCACAGTTTGCCCCCGCCGGCCCGCGATGTGCGACTGCGAACGGTTTCTCGGCGCGACGCGCTGCGCTACGCAACAGCGTTGGCCGGTTTGGGTGCCGCGACAGTCGCCTGCCGCATGCCTACGGCGGCCGCCGCCGCTCCTCCCCAACTGATCGACTTCGCCGCGCGCCAGATTCCTGCGCAGGAGATTCGAGCTGCCGGCTATAGCGGGGTGGTCAACTACGTATCGGAGTCGCGTCCTGGCACATCGTTTGGCGCCAAGCCGATCACTCGGCCCTATGCCGACTCATTGAAAGCCGCAGGCCTGGTGATCGTCAGTAACTACCAATACGGCAAACCAGGTGGGTCGACACCGTCGGACTTCACGCGGGGCTACGCCGGCGGCATCGCGGACGCGCGCACCGCCTGGCAGCTACACACCGCCGCAGGCGGCAGCCAGGGTGCACCAATTTTCTTCACCATCGACGAAGACATCAATCGCGACACCTGGAATCGCACTGCGCTGCAATGGTTTCGCGGAATCAACTCGGTTCTAGGGGTTCAACGCACGGGGATCTACGGAGGCGTCAGGACGTGCCAATGGGCCGCGGCCGATGGCGTTGTCGGGTCCTCGAGCACACCTGGCCGCCGCTGGGTCTGGCAAACTCGAGCCTGGTCCGGCAATCAGGTCCACCCCGCCGCTGTCCTCTACCAGCGCGTCGTGAGCACCGCGTCCAATCCCGGGCCGAAGGTCGGCGGACTCGAAGTCGACGTCAACGATGTCCTGGCCCCCGATTGCGGCCAGTGGAACCTCCATGCGAGCCATCCAGGTGGCGATGTGCGGTAGTGGCAAGGTCGCTGCCCGCGATTCGGCTACAGCCCGGTTGGCACGACCTTGTCGTTGACCGTCACCGCGACAAGGCCGGTCTTCGTGTTGTACTCGATCTTGCCGTGCTCGAACGTCTCCACGAGCAGATCGCCGGCGGCGTTCGCGTCGCTGGTGGCTAAGCCCAGCGGACCTGCCGAACCGTTGGTGCCGGTGACCGCAGGCGCGCCGTCCGGGTCGCGTGGGACATTCCACGCCTCCCGGATCTTGCCCAGCGTGATGTATGCGGGCGTGCCGGCCCCGGCGTTCTTGGCGGTGATCACGCCGCCCTGGAACTGCTGGAACACCACCCCGCTCTCCCGGGTGCCGGCATTGCGGTCACCCGTCAATGGCTTGCCGAGAGCCTGCCTCTGACTCTCGGTCGCCGACGAGTACTTGGCAGCGATCGGGCCGGTCAGGGTCACCTCGACGTCGCGCTCCCCGATGAGCTTCACCTCGGTGGGTGGCGCTGGGGCTTTAGACGTTGCGGTGGCGGCGTTCACCCCGACCCGAGGCGGTGCCGACGCTACGACGCCCTTGCCATGGCTGCAGCCCACAGTGATCAGCGCGACGGCGGCCAGGCCGACGACTGCCGCGTGGCGGTATGCGATCGTTCTCATGGGCTTCCTTCCGCGTCTTCCTGTGGTGTGGGTCAAATGCGGTTGACCTCCTCGCCCGCCCGGGACTGAACCGAACCAAATGAGGGGCGCAGGCGGTCGCGATCTTCGTAGCTCCGGACGAACTTACAACGCGGCCATCGACGGCGAGTCGGAGCACCTCAATAAGGATCACCGGTGCTCGATGAAATCCACCATGGGCTTCTGGGAGCGTGCTAGCAAACATCAGGTTTGAAATTCCGAGCTTTGGATAGACCTCGTGAATCAGTGCCGCTCTTCGAGAGCCGGCACCTCACGAAGGGAGCCCGACGTGGCGTTCTCACACATTGCATCGAAAACGGCGGCGGCAACAGCTGTTTTGGCCGCGGCCGGACTGTTCGCGGCGACACCGGCATTGGCCGATCCCCAAGTGCTGCAATTCGGCCAGATGGCAGAGCTTTCCAGTATGGGCGGCACCATCGACTACACCGTGATCGACCTGCTGCCCAGCGGCCACAACGACGGCATCTGGTACTCCGATGTCACCGCCAAGGGTGTGAGTGGTAACGCCACTCCGAACATTGCCGACTTCAACGCTCGGGCCGTCAACAGCTCTACGTACGCGGTGATGAAGGGCAACCAGACCGATGGCCTTCCTGAGGGGCCGCTCCCCCTCGGCAGCCCTGTTACGGGGCGTATCTACTTCGACGTTCGCAACGGTACAAACCCCGACAGCGTCGTCTACCGGGACGCCGGAGGCACGGACAAGGTCGTCTGGAAGAGCTAGCAACAGTTGCCGCGACCTTTCCGAGCGTGCAAGCGTGACGGAACCCCCGGTGACGGCTAACGGTCTGTGTTCAGCGTTGACGTGTAGTAGGTGACGCCGTTCATCGTCTGTCGATCATCGTCGGCCTGCGCGATGGCCCCGAACCCGTGGCGAGCGAGCAACTCGGCCATCGGCGTTGCGACCGACGTCCAGCCGCGCGCATCCAGGTACGGCCCGACGGCGTGGCGCTCGCCTTCGAACTCGATCACGTCGAAGTCGAGTTCGAAGCCGTGGTCGCGCCACTTGGCCGTCGCCTCGCGCATGCGTTCGCGCGCTGCGTTGGGTTCCATATCGGCGGTATTCGGCACAGCCTCACTCCCGAGTCGGCTGCCTGGAGCACTCAGCGCAGTGACCGTATCGAGCAGCAGATCCTGGGCCTTGGGCGTCAGATAACCGAATAGGCCTTCGGCGATCCACACCGTGGGCTTCCGGGTGTCCAAACCCGCCGTCGTCAGTGCCGTCGACCAGTCGTCGCGCAGGTCAATGGCGACCGTGCGTAAGTCAACTTTTGGTTCGGCACCGAGCTTGGCCAGCGTAGTGGTTTTGAACTCGATGACGGCCGGTTGATCGATCTCGAACACCGTGATCCCCGGGGGCCAGTCCAGTCGGTAGGCGCGCGCGTCGAGGCCCGAGGCGAGTATTACGGCTTGGCGGATGCCCGCTCCTGCGGCATTGGCACACAACTCGTCGAAGTACCGCGTGCGGGCCGCAATCGATGCGGGCATCTGCGCCAGGCCCCACGAGCTGCCCTCGGCGTCGAGGTCCGAGGCGACGAGCTCGCCGGTAGCCCAGCGGGTCAGAAAGCTCACACCGACGGCGCGCACCAGCGGCTCGGCGAAAGGATCGTCGATGATCCCATCCCTGGTGGCGACGGCTCTCGCCGCCGCCGCCATCGTGGCCGTGGTTCCCACTCTGGTGGCCGGACCCCAGGCGTCGTCGTTGGGTAGTGTCATGGTGAACCTCCGAAAGTCGCCTGGACACAGTACAACCCGTGTCCGGGCGCTCCCCCACCGCCAAGCCGAATGAGACCGGACAACTGACGCGCTTCTCGATCACTCCCTGAATCCGACATTGTGCCCGCGACATCATGGTGGTGCCACATGGTTAGCGGTTCGCCAGATCTGCTGGACGGCGGCCGGCCTTGGCGCACAGTCGATCCCGGTGCGGTCATCGGCCCGTCACAGCCGGATGGGGCCGGTAATGCGCATGGCGGAATGTTCAATGCGGGCAGGTTGCCCTAAACGTGAAATCACTGATCTTGGTGTAGTCGTGAAGCTGTTTGATCTTGCCAGTGACCGCGTAATGGTCACGGTCCTGCGTCAGCGCCGGGGCCGGCACTCCTCCGGTCGACGTCGGTTCCCAGAAGTAGGCGATACCATCGGCGCTGAAGTCCAGGGTTTCGAGTTTGCCGCCCGCTGCGTCGACGATGACACTGTCGCCGGACTGCGTTTTGGCCGTGACCAGCACCGCGCCGCCCATGCGGCGGCATTGGACCTCGTGCAGCGGGAAAACTCTGTCGGCCAACGTCAATGAGTCGCTTTTTGCCGCCGCGGCATCGGTGGATGTGGTTGTTGAGTTGACCGTTTCGTCAGCATGAAATGACGGCCGGTGGCTGCAGGCCGTAGTCGGTGCGCTAACGATCAGGAGTATGGCCGCAATCGCAGCTCCGCTGGCGGACGTTGAACTGGGCAATACTTGAGAGCTGCCTTTGCAAAAGTTATTCGCAATTGAACTGCGCACCGACATTCCGGAACAACCGGCAGCATAACGGATACACCGGCCGTCAAGGCCTCGGACTCCGCAGTTATTGCGGACCAATGGTGGGCGGATGCACCTGGGACAGCTTCGCCGATCACCCGCGCTGAGCCCGTTGCGCCGTCATACTGATCAACGTGACTCCAAGAAAAGTGCGTGGCATATCACCAAAGCGGCAGTGGCTAACCCCGAGGCAACAGCGCGCCTGGGTGGCCTACATGCGCGTGCAGCTACGGATGAACTACGAGATGAACCGCCAGCTGCAGGCCGAATCCGGGTTGTCGCTGGCCGACTACGACGTTCTCGTCGCACTCAGCGGTGACCGCGAGGAGGCCATGCGCGTCAGCGATCTCGCAGCGCGGATCGGATGGGAACGCAGCAGGTTGTCACATCAATTGCGGCGCATGGAGGAACGCGGCCTCACCGAACGGCGGCCCAGCGCCGAGGACGGCCGCACCAGCCATGTCGTACTTACCCAGAATGGGTGGCACGCCCTCGTCGATGCCGCTCCCGGTCATGTCAACCTGGTACGCAGCCTGTTCTTTGATCCCCTGCCTGAGAACCTGCTGGCACCGCTGACCGCCGCGTTGGAGCACATTCACGTCAACCTCGATCACAATAGCTCGCTGCCACCGGCAACAAGGTAGTGCTATTTTAGGTGATACATCACTAAACTCTGGAGTGTCACGTGAGCGATGTCATCACCCGGCTGATGGAAGCCAACCTCCTGGCCGTGTTCAATGAGCGCGACCCGCGGCGGCGCACAGAGGCGATCGCGACAACCTACGCGGACAACGTGCAATGGATCGACGATGAAGGTGTAGTAACCGGCCGCGACGACCTCAATGCCAAAGCGGCCGGGCTGCAGGAAAAGCTGCGGGGCCTGCATTTCGTCAAGGCCGGTACGGTCCGCCAGACCCGTGGACTCGGTTTTTTGGCGTGGGAGCTACACACCGCTGACGGTAACACCGTGGCATCGGGCTTCGACGTGGCCGAAATATCCGGCGAACGGATCAATCGACTGTGGACGGTATTGAACTCGCCGGAATAGGTGATGTATCCCGTAGGTTGTAGTCGGGTAGCGGATCAACAACACGACAAGAACGGGGCCCGACCATGGGACAGCTCGACGGCAAGACAGCACTGGTCACTGGCGGATCCTCGGGCATCGGTCTGGCTACGGCCAAGCGCCTCGCTGACGAAGGCGCTTATGTTTTCATCACCGGTCGCGACCGCGCCCGCCTCGACGGGGCAGCCGCCTCGATCGGCGCCCATGCGGTGCAGAGCGATGTCAGTAAGCCAGACGAACTCGACAGCCTGGCCGCCGAAATCTCAGCCCACGGCAAGGGCCTTGACGTTGTCTTCGCCAATGCCGGTGGCGGCGATTTCGCCGCCTTGGCCGATGTGACCCCCGAGCACTACCGGAACAACTTCGACCGCAACGTCGCCGGCACGGTGTTCACCGTGCAGAAGACACTGCCTTTGCTCAACGAGGGCGCATCGATCGTCCTCGCCGGATCTACCGCGGCCTCCAAGGGCGAACCCGCGTTCGGTCTCTATGCGGCATCCAAAGCGGCCATCCGGTCCCTCGGCCGCACGTGGGCGGCGGAACTGGCCGACCGCAAGATCCGGGTCAACACCGTCGTGCCCGGCCCTGTCGAAACACCCGGACTCACCGGCCTGGCGCCGGCTGACCAGCAGCAGAACCTGCTCGATGGCATGGCCGCTCAGCTGCCAATGAAGCGGCTGGGACGCCCCGAGGAGATCGCAGCGGCGGTGCTGTTCTTGGCCTCGGATCAGAGCAGCTTCCTCACCGGTGCGGAGCTCACTGTGGACGGCGGACAGATCCAGGTCTGATGTAGCCTCCCCGCGACGTGCTCGATGCACCACGCGGGGCGACTCTGGCCCGGGGGTAGCGAATGGGGCTCCATCTACAGATCGTTGCCGCTACCGGCTTGGTTGCCGAGTTCGAAGAGCAGACCACCTCGGTCAACTCTCGCAAGCCCGAGTTGGTGATCTCGGCTCGGCTCCCCCGGTGACGCCGCGGTGAAGCAACATGCATGATCAAAACTTGCGGGTTATCCGTAGTGCTTCCTGGGCGTCCGTACACGTTGTGCTGCAGCACTTTCAAGCTACTCGGTCGTGCCGACAACTTGTGGTCCCTGATCGCATTCTCTCGTGGGGCTCAGGGCCACCTGCCCTATCCGCTGCTAGCCCATTGTCAAGATCGCGCCCGCGGCGACGCCGATCATCACAACAAGGGCGGCCAAAATCACCGCGATCGCCGCGCGCACGATCTCTTCTTCCGTGGGTCGCCAGCGCGGCTTCCATTCGGCGAGAACGATGTCCCCTCGCCAGGGCATCGCGTTGACCCTTGCGACCGCCAAAGCGGCATCGGCGTGCGCGTGGGACGCGTCTTTCTCGACTGGCTCGCGCTCGGCGATTGCGATGGTCATATCAGCCCCCCAGGCTCGCGGACGCCGATCGGCGTTGTTGAGGTCGAAACTTTCGAATTCTCGTGAATTCAATGATACGAGCGCGAAAATCACGATTGCGGTAACGATCCTTAACGGTCACAGCACGGAGTCGCGCTGCGCGGCAACCATGCTCGCCTGACAGCCCCCATCCCGCCGCGGCGGCGGGACGGCAGTTCGTACTCAACTTCGTCGGAGGTGGTGGTCGAAGAACAGTTCGGCCCGCCCGTCGGCCACTTTCGCGCTCACCTGGCGAAGCCAGTCTGACACCCGCCTGACGTCGGGGCGTTACACGGCAAGCGGCCATGCGGTGTCACCCCCCGCAATCGCTCAGCATGCATGGGACTTGCCCAAACCGCGCAGCGGCCACGGCGACCGCTGGACAAGTTTGGGATCGGTAGCGGCGGGCGCGCTATTTGCTTCAGCTCGAGAGCGCCCCACTCCGGGGGCCACCCGACGGAACAGGACAATCATGATGCGACGGATCGCGCGGTTGGCGACAACCGCCCTGGTGGCCGGCGGACTGGGTGCCGCAGGTCTCGGGCTCGCCGCGGGCACCGCCAACGCCGATGGCGGCCCGCACCGCTGGTGCCCGGGGGAACCTTTGCCGCCGACCGGTAACCACGTCACCAATCCCGTCATTTGGGACAACAACATCTGCCACACCTACTATTACGTCTACTTCGGGCAGGGCAATGTCGCCCAGAACATTTGGGACGGCGACAACCCACCGGCACCGCCGCCCCCGCCCCCGCCGGCGCTCATCAACAAGGACAACTGCCAACAGATCCTGGGCATCTTCTGCCCCCACGCGTGACGGGGCGGCGCCGGCTTGGTCCCCGAGACAGTTGAGAGCGCGGGCAGCTGATGCCCGATGACGTGGTTTCGCGCGGCCCCATCAGCAATTAGGTTGGTCTTGTGGCCGCGAACAGTCTCCGCACACGCAGGACCGCCCGGCGGTTGCTGACGGCATGGTGCGTGGTCGTGGCCGCCGCGGGTCTGTTCGTCGCGTTGCGCATCGATGAGCGGGCGCAACCGTGTTGGAGTGTGCGGCAATTCATCGATTTCAACCGCGACATGCAGGCCTCGTTGAAAGCCAAGACGCGGTTCGCGCCACCGGGCTCCTACGAAGAAAACTCCGTGCCCACTGACGCCGACTATCAGGCATGGCTCGATGGCCTTGCGCGGCGAGCCAACCAGGTGACCGCGCCTGGCCTGTCGGCCCACGCGCAACGAGCTGCGGCGCTAGCCCGAGAATTCATGAATGACGCCAACCAGATGAACGACGACCTAGGCAGACAAGACCCGCTGAAAACGGAACTGCCGCCGTCGGCGAAAGCGGTGGCCCGGGTTAACCAGGAGTTCGGCGACGAGATGGCCGCCCTGGCACGCGCCTGCCCCACCCATGCGGCATAGGCGCTTTCGTCCCGATGTATGACCCACTGTTGCGGCTAGAAGTGGCTCGGGTGTGGGGAGCTCCGTGAATGTCGCGACCGTATGCGTACTCGTCGCCATGTTCGATCACCCCGAGGTGGTCGGCGGGAAGTGTGCGACTAGTACGCCAAAGTTCGACTAGTGATTGGGTGCTCCTAGCTCGGTGGCCAGCGTCTGTTGGGTGGCCGCCCACGACGCCAAGAGCGCCAGATTATCAGCGGTCGGCGTGCCCGCGGGCGCGGTGTAGACGTTGAGGTGCAGGCCGGGGTCGGCGGGCAGTTCGAGGGACTCGACGTCCAAGTCGAGCTGGCCCACGATCGGATGGCGCAACCGCTTGCGCCCGGACCGGTGCAGCCGCACGTCCTGAGAAGCCCACCGCTGCCGGAATAGGTCACTGCGCGTTGATAATTCGCCGACGAGGGCGATCAGCTGCTCGTCGTGCGGATTGCGGCCGGCTTGCATGCGTAGCTTCGCGGCCACGTCACCGGCAATTGTGTCGTAGTCGACGAAGAAATCTCTGGCCGCTTCGGGAGCCAGATACACGAACCGCGCCGTGTTCGCGGGTCGGTGCGGGTCGGCCAGCACCGGTGAATACAGCGCGCGCCCGAGCTGGTTCATGGCCACCACGTCATAACGTCCGTTACCGATCGAGGCCGGCGCATCGGAGATCGCGTCGAGCACCTGCTGCAGTGACGAGCGGACCCTCACGGCGGGCCTGCGCCGGCGCGGGCCGCCGGTCGCCGCGAAATGGCGCGCGAGGTGGAACAGGTGGTCGCGCTCGGCCTCGTCGAGTTGCAAGGCCGAGGCCAACGCGTCGAGCACACCATCGGAGGCACTGGCGAGGCCGCCGCGCTCCATGCGCACGTAGTAGTCGACCGATACCCCCGCCAGTAGCGCTACCTCTTCGCGACGTAGACCTTTGACCCGACGATTGCCGCCGTATGCGGGCAGGCCCGCCTGTTCGGGCGTGATGCGGGCGCGACGAGAGCTGAGAAACTCCCGGATATCGGTGCGAAGGTCCGTCGTGGCCATCCCTTCACCGTAGGTCCGTCCCGCAGTCTATGGGAGGCACTGCTGGTACCCCTACGACCGCGTAAGACCCGACTTGGAGACCGCCTAGGGCGTACCCGTTGCGGTCGTCGCGATGCCGCCGTCGACCGGAATGATGGTTCCCGTGAGGTAGGACCCAGCCCGGCTGGCGAGAAACACGGCGACACCCGCCATGTCATCGTCGTGGCCGAGCCGGCGCAGAGGCGCCGCCGCCGCGATCGTGTCACCGATGGCATCGAGCGTGGACGCCATCATCTGCGAAGGGAACACTCCCGGTGCGACCGCGTTCACCGTGATGTGCTGTGGGCCCAACTCTCTGGCAAGCACTCTGGTGAGTTGATGCAGTGCCGCCTTGCTACTGGCGTACGAATAGTTGGGCGACTGGGCGACGTGGATGGCGGCGATACTGCCGACGTTGATGATCCGCGCGGGATCATCGGCAGTGCCCGCCTCGCGCAGTGCGGGGAGCAGCGCCTGCACCAGCCAGAACGGTGACTTGAGGTTGAGGTCGATCACTGAGTCCCAGGCCTCGTCCGGGAACGTTTCTAGCGGCTCGCGCCACATCGCTCCCGCGTTGTTGACGAGGATGTCCAAGTGTGAGTCGGTCGTGACCAGATCCGCTAGGCGCTGACATTCGTCGTGCCTGGACAGGTCGGCGGGGATTGCTTGGATGTCACCGAATTCGGACAGCCGATGCTGTGCCTCCGCGCACGCATCTGCGTTGCGTGAGCTGATGACGACGCGGGCGCCCGCCTGCAGAAGGCCGCGCGCGATCATCATCCCAATGCCTCTGGTGCCGCCGGTTACAAGGGCGTACTTCCCGCTCAGATCGAAAAGCTCGATATGAGTCCTTAATTGGTTGTCTTCCATTGGTCTGTGTCCCTTCTGTTGTGGCGGAATGCGCCAACACGCGCATTCGGTGCAGCCGAGTAGAACTAGTGGAGGCAAAACTGCGGACACCTGGTACGGGCTCTCGGGGCGGCCGCACTGCGCGCTCCTGTCGATCTGCAGCGTGCAAACCGCGCAACTCGTGGGTTCGGACCGTCGCCGCGAGGGCGGTGGCCTACATCGGGAGGCCCTGAAAAGTTCCAGTGATGCAAACCCAGATTCATTGCTTTCTTATCGGTCTGGCTGGGAGCCGACTGAACAAGGGTGACAGGCGACTTGGACGCCTGGGAGACCCTAGTGATACAGGTACTGGGAGGGCCGCCCTTGCCTGGTGTGCTGACTCGGTGTGCCCCAATCCTTCCGTCACGATCTGTTTGTGAGTTGCTTGTCGTCGGTGGCCTCGTGGTTCGTCCACCAAGTAGTGGCCAGGTGTGGACCTGACACCGATGTCCGTCTTCCGCTGTAGCCCAGGGATTTCCAGTTCTCGGGCGAACATGCAGTCGATGGTTGACGCGAACTTCTACCTGGTGGCTTACAGTGTGAATCACTCGATCGCGGGAGCGCCCGCGAGGGCGACCGCCGGGAGGAACGTCTGTGCCCACCATTACTACCTCGGACGGTGTCGAGATCTTCTTCAAGGACTGGGGCTCTGGCCAGCCGATCGTGTTCAGTCATGGCTGGCCGCTGACGGCCGACGACTGGGACGCGCAGATGATGTTCTTCCTGCAGCACGGCTATCGGGTGATTGCCCACGACCGGCGCGGGCACGGTCGATCCGAGCAGGTCGGGACCGGCAATGACATCCAGCACTGGGTGGCCGATCTCGCGGCGCTGACCGAGCAGCTCGATCTGCGCGAAGCGGTCCATATCGGGCATTCCACCGGCGGTGCTGAAGTGGCCTGCTACGTGGCGCGCCACCAGGAGCGCGTCGCCAAGGCGGTACTGGTGTCCTCCCCGACGCCGAGCATGATGCAGACCGACAACAATCCGGGCGGTCAACCCCAAGAGTGGTTCGACGCGGTGCGCGCGGGTGTCTTGGGGAATCGGTCGGAGTTCTTCCGTGCGGTGCCAGAGGGGCCGTTCTACGGGTTCAACCGCCCGGGTGCGGCGGCATCCGAGGCGGTCATCGCGAACTGGTGGCGTCAGGGCATGTCCGGCAGCGCCCAGGCTCACTACGAGACAGTGGCGTCATGGCTGCAGGACTACACCGAGGATCTGCGGAAGATCACCGTTCCCGTCCTGGTGATGCACGGCGATGACGATCAGATCGTTCCGTTCGCCAGCGCGGTGCCCCGAGCGGTCGACCTCCTTCAAAACGCTGCGTTGAAGACCTACGCCGGCTACCCGCACGGCATGCTGACCACCCACGCCGATGTCCTCAACCCGGACCTGCTCGCGTTCATCGCGTCCTGAAACGACAGTGCTGGAACAGGTGGACTCAATCGCCGGCCGGGAGTCGACGGGAAGTAGCCGCCAGGGCTTCGCTTCCGATTGCCGATAAACGATCGCGGCGGCGACCGCTGGCCCCCGACTGTCCGCAGTCGAGCGGGATGCGAGCTCGGGCCGACGCGCGCCAACCGAATCGGCTAGGACGCGACCACGTCAGCGAGGTCGGTAGCCCGACCGAACAGATGGCCTTGCGCCAGACCACATCCGGCCATGAAGACCGTCTCAGCCTGTTCGGCGGTTTCGATTCCTTCAGCAATGACGTTGAGGCCCAAGGCTTCGCAGAGCCCGATGACCGAGCGATACAGCGTGAGGTTACGTCCTGGCTCGACGCCCATCGCCAGCCCGCGGTCGAGTTTCACAATCTGCACCGGCAACTCGTGCCAATAGGTCAGCGAGTTGTATCCGGCGCCGAAGTCATCCAAGGCCACTCTGATGCCCAGGGCATTCAGTCGTCTGATGGCCGCCGCTGCGTCGGCGAGATCCACAATGGGAACCGTCTCGGTGATCTCTAGGACGACTCGTTGCGGCGGCAACCCGTGCCGGGCAAGCGTGCTGCTGATGACCCGTTCGAAATCGACGCTGCCCAAACGCGCGGCGCCGATATTGATATGAACGTCCAGGCCAAGGCCGGACGATTGGATGTCCGCGCAGGCCCGATCGAGTACCAGGGCATCGAGTTCTGCCCCCATGCCGTTAGCTTCGGCCAGGGAAACGAAGGTCTGGGGCGGAATCTGTATGCCGCTCGGTGTGGTCCAGCGGGCAAGCGCCTCGACGGCGACCGGGTTGCCCTGTGGCAGGCCGACGATGGGTTGGTATTTCAGCCGAAAGCCCTGTGGAGTACCACCTTTCGCCTGCCGAAGCGCGGTCGGAAAATCCTCGGCCACAGTGAATGCCGGCCGGTAGACCACCGCGGTGTCCTTGCCCAGCCGCTTTCCGGTGTACATCGAGATGTCGGCCTGCCTGAGTAGATCATCGGAGGTCCGAGGCAGGCCGTCACATCCGGGACTGACCAGGCCCATGCTGGCGCGCACTCGGACCGACGTGCCATGTAGCGAGAACGGGCTGCGAAGCGCCACCCGCAGTTGGTCGGCGACCAGTTCGGGTGTCTCCACGACACCCGTGATGAGGATGGCGAACTCGTCTCCGCCGACACGAGCCAGTGTGTCGTCGGCGCCAAGGCAACTCCTGAGCCGCGCGCTGATCGCGCATAACAGTTCGTCACCGGCGGCGTGCCCGAATCGGTCGTTGACCTCTTTGAAATCGTCGATGTCGACGAAGATCAGCACGAACGGTCCGTCGCGTATCGCATCGTCCAGCCGCTGCGCCAAGAACAATCGATTGGGTAGGTGGGTCAACGGGTCGTGATGAGCCTGATGCGCGAGGCGGCGTTTGGCGTCGATGAGCTGCTCGGTGAGCGTCCTCTGCACGCGCATCGCCACCAGGTACCGGGTCGAAACGAGCACGGCCATCGCAACGTAGGTGCCGATGAAGATGGGGTCGACCCGGCGTCCGATGAGCTCGTGGAAGGTGACGAGCGCGGTACTGCCCATGAATCCCACGTACGGCAGGGTGAGCTGCGCCCAATTGGTCGGCATTTCTTCGTCGTGCTCGGGGCGGGCGCGTGCTGGAAAATCCACCAGACTCCATGCGATCAGCAGCGGAGCCATGACGAATCCGGTGCCGATCCACAAGTCCAGCTGGGTCACCCCGACGCTGCGAAGGTAAGCGAGCAGCCGGTCTGAAGACGTCAGGGTGATCACAGCGGCGGCAAGCAGCATGTAATTCGTCCGGCCCGGTCGATACGGCGGATACCACATCGCCAGCAGAAGGGCACTCACCACCACGACGAGTTCGACTGCCTCAATGCCGGTTACGACTGCGGTGTTGGTCGACCTCGGCAGCGCGGCTCCGTGCATGGCCCCCAGCCGGGCGACATAGACCAGGTGGAAGAACGCGAGTGTCGCCAACAATCCATCAAGGCCGGTGGTAATTAAGCTCTGCCGTCCCCCCATCCACGTTCGCGTCAGAGCTCGGTGGCCGGACCGGACCAGCAGAAGTATCGCCGCACCGAACAGCAGTCCGGCAACGAAATAGCCGATGACCGCTGACGTTGGCGCGGTCGCGTCGCTATTGGCCGCCCGGGGTCGCTGAGAGAGGGCCTCAGCTGTCAGAAAGGTGGCGATGGCCGCCAGAAGGGTCACTCGCCACCACCGCGCCAGGCCGGCCACCCGCCGAACGACAAGCAGCCCGGCGAGCAGCGCCACGACGCACAACACTGCTTCGAGAACGAACTGCGCCCGCTGTGCCGTCGCCACCCCCCACAACCCGAGCGCGTTGAATTCTGCCGCAGCAACGACGACTGCAGACAGCCAATAACCCATGCGGCGGCTCAGAAACCGCAACGCGCCCCCTCCAGCCCGCCGGTATGACGTGTAAATCTTGGCAGAACAGGGCGGTACCGGGACCGTTATCGCTCACGCCGGAGAAACGTCAGCGCCTTTTCAGCAAAGCGGATGCGGAATCGTCTGGAGGCCTGTCAGTTTATGAAGCGTCCATCCCCGACCACGTCTTGGAGCCGTACACGTTGCCGAGCATGATTGATCGGAAGGTCTTGGGCGATGCCGCACACAGTGAGGTCAGCTCCAGATTCCCGCGATCTCCCCGCTGCGGGAAAGACTCTCGCTGAAAAGTTCTACGCCCCAGTGCTATTCGCGCGGAATACCGAGTACGCAGTCTTCCCCATCACGAACGCCGAGCGGTACGCGGCGTACCTCGCGGGCGCCTGCACGTCCGCGCACGCGGCGAGACGACTAGGCCGCGCACTGAAACCGTCAATGCGCGCTGGGAAGGTGCGTCTCGCAAAATCACCGGATCTGCCGTTGCAATCCTGCCAAGGCGCCGGAGTCGCCTTGGCTATACGGCGGTTGCCTCGATGATGCTGAGCGGCGACACGGTGTCGACGACGCGATTCAACCGGAAACCGGCTCGGTCGAACAGCCGGCCGTACTCTTCTGCGGTGCGTTCGCGTGCGCCGGCGACGACCAGCATCTCGATGTCCACCCATTTGCCGTGGAAGTCCCGGTCGTGGTCGGGAATGACGAACTCGCAGAGCAACAGGCGCGCGCCGGTGCGGGTCGCGGCGCGGACGTTTTTCAGGATGCGGACCGCGTCTTCCTCGGGCCAGTCGTGGATGACGTTTTTGAGCACATATGCGTCGCCCCCCTGCGGCACGGAATCGAAGAACGAGCCCTCTTCGATCCGGGCGCGGTCATCGACACCGTACTTGCGAAACAACTCAGGGGCCCCGGCTACGACCTCCGGAAGATCGAACAGCACGCCGCGCGAATTCGGAGCCGTCTCGAGGATCGCCGCCAGCAGCCGACCGTGTCCGCCGCCCATATCGACAATCGTGCCGAACGCACCGAAGTCGTAGGCGGCGGTCAAGGGCACGGTAGAAAACTCGGACACATTGGTCATGGCAGAGTTGAAGATCCCACCCAACTCCGCTTCGTCGGCCAGGTATTCGAAGGCCGGTTTGCCGCGAAGCTTTGGGAGCACCGGGTTCCCGGTGCGAATCGCGTCGGTCAGGTGGCTCCAGTGCTCGCGATGCTGAGGTGAGCCGACCCACCGCGCCATTCCGGCCATTGAGACCGGCGCGTCGGTGCGCAGCGTGTCCGCTAGTGGCGTGAGTGCGTAACGCCCGTCGCTGCCCAGGCGGAAAATCCCTATGCCGATCAACGCTCGCATCAGTCGCCTCAGGGCGTCGGCATCGGCACCGACCCGGTCAGCCAGTTGCTCGCCCGACAGTGGGCCATCCGCCAGGGCATCCGCTACCCCAAGATCCGCCGCGGACGTGATCGCCTGGGCCACCCATGCGTTCAGAATCAATTCCATCATCACTGCGGCAGGCGGCGCGGAGCGCTGGCGCAGGCGCGACAAGTGGTGGCGGGTCCGTTCAACGGCTCGCGCGACCTTGACCGGCGGAACCTTAGACGTCAAGTGACTCCCCTTCTCGTTCATGGCTCGGTTCTTTCAGGCGCGCAGGCAGGAAGGACAGGGCCGCCGTTGCTGACGGCATCAGCGCACACACTAATGCGCCTAACGCTCGCCTGAGCGCTCCTGCTGCGCGGCCGATAAAACTGTCCGCACAGGAACTATGCCTGCGGACCCGCAGTATTTCAATAGTGGTTGAAATAATTGGCCGTTCCATCTAAAGTTCTGACGAGGGGCCGGATGAACGGAGTTGCCATGTCACGTCTAGTCACGAAGGTCGTCGTTGCGACGATCCTCGCATTTACCGCCGCAACAGCTACCGGCTGCGTTCCCGCGGCCACTGTGGGTCCACCCCTCGGGGTCGCTGCGGGTTAAAGCTCTTGCAGTGCAATAGGTTCGATGATCAGGGTGGATGACGCGGTCGCGTTCCTCCTCCCTTAGGGCACGAGCAGGAACGCACTGGTGATGAGCATGACGGCGGCGGTGGCGCCGTGGACTCCCCACGCTACCGACTTCGAGCCGCCGTTGCGGAGCACGATGGTCGCGTCGCCAATCGGAATGATGCTGGCGGCCAACATCACCCAGCCGACCAGGTGGGTCGCGCCCGCGATCATCAGGATGATGACGAAGAGCCCACTGGCGGTGTCGCGCACGCCCTTGACGCTCAGGTACGCGCCCACCCCCGGTCGGTCCAGATCGGGGAGCACGCCGTAGCCGGCGGCGGCGACGCGCGGCGCGACGAGGAAACGTGTGCCGATGAAGATGATGCCCGCGGCTAGGAGTCCGGCGAGCGTGTAGCCGATGGTCGTGGTCACGGTCATGTCGCGCGCTCCTTGGGTCGTTTGTCAATCGGTGAAAACGGCGTCGGGTCAAGCGGTGTCGTCTGAACGTCGACGATGTCGCCAACGTCGAATCCGGTCATGTCGTCGGCGAATTCCGGGCTGGTCATGCCTGAGGTGATCGCAGCGTGTAGATCCTGAGCTGGAACATCGAACCTGTCCCCCTTCGGTTGAAGTCGGCTGGCTCGGTGGCACGTCAGATCATCAGCTCCACGCATAGCGCGGCCACTGCCATACCCTGGAGGGTCGCGCGGGCGCCGATGATCGAGTCCCACTTCTCTTGCAGCGCACGCGCTTCTGGTAATCGCCGGCTAAGGTGCGCAGCCGCTGTCAGTTGCCGATTGATTGGTGCGCTCACCTTCGTGTACAGCGCAAGCCAGACCAACAGCAGGACCAGCGCGACGCCCGCCGCGATCGCCTGTGCCCAATGCGCTGCCACCGTGGCGAGCATCGCACTCGCCGCAGCGGCAACAACCCCGAGCACCCCCGGCACAGGCATGCGCCGGTCTGCGTATTGGTGCACGCGTCCCATGACCACGACCACGGCATCGTCGTCGACCAACGCCAAGGCCGGTCGCAGCACGATCGCACAGAACACGTCGGTCCCGTAGACCACTGCGGTAGCCAGGACCGCGATGAGTGCAGCGGCACGGACGATGACGTCCAAAACCATGTCGTAACTCCCCTCATGCCGTACTGCTAGCAACGCTAACCCCTATGCATATCGGTGTCAATAGCGGTGCTAGCAGTTATATCGCCGCTACCATATGCGGTACCGCGGTGAGCGATCGTCGTGAGCGACCATGTCAACGCCGCCCTCGACGCCGGATAGGCCACCCCGGGATAGACGTCCGCCGGGGCGGGCGCTCCCCCGGTCGACAGATGCCGCGGAAGGGATTGGAGCGGAGCTTAATGTACGTGCGAAAGGAGCTGTGCCCAAACGTATTTAGGCGAGAAAATCAGCTTGCGACCGGCTAGGTCCTAGATCCGACAACAGAGTCAACTCCGCGTGAATCGTGCGGCCGAACTTGCGCCGCATGAGCCGGTGAGCGGACGGCACCAGCACGCCATGCAGAAAAGGATATTTCTGCCGCAGCAGGCGTGCCGCCTTCTGATATTCAGCCCCCTCTAGCAGACGCACGCGGCCAGGCAGCGCGGTTCCCGTCGGTTTCCCCGATGCCGTCGCCGGGCCGAATTCAACGCTCGGGTTACGGCGAATCCGGCGCACTTTGACCGCCCGTTCGAAACTTCGAAAGTAGGCGCGATCTCCTTCCACCGCGATGCTGATCGGGCTCGAGCCCGGAGTGCCATCCTTGCGAAAGGTGGTGAGCGCGATGGTCTTCTGGCGCACGAAGGGCACCAACGTCGGGTTGGCTGCCGTGCCAACGGAGCCCAGAACGTAGCCGAGTTGGCGCAACCGCAGCCCGAATGCCAGGGCCAGCGCAACTGACACCACTCCGAGAACCCACGCTTGCGCGGCCGAACCACCCACGTCGAGGTCCACGACGTGGTTCACCGTGTGCACGGTGTTCGCCGCAATGAATCCCGCGAGCGCCGTGGCCAACGCGTCCGCCCAGATCAGCGCGAGGAGCAGGGTGACGCCAAGGCCCAACTGGAACGCGCCCACGTCATGCAGGAAGTGCCGATGGGCATCGAATCCGACGGCATCGGCGAACGAATTCGGATCGACTAGGCACCAGATCCCGATCCCAGAGGTGGTTGCCCCCACGGCCGCTGTCACCGCGACCAGGTAGATCTGCGCGCCCGTACTCAAGCGATTCATCATGGCGCCCTTCCGACGATGCTTCCTTACTGCTCCTAATCGCTAGACGGAATTGGGCATCAATATGTGACGAGGCGGGCGACGGCGCCGGCGGGGGCCCAGGCCTGCGTCGCGCCGTGCGACACTCAACGGCTCACGCGGAAACGTTTGAGCCGTGCTGTGGTTCCGGATATCAACTCGACCCGACTCCTTGGCAATCGCAGGTGGGCTGCCAGTAGCCGGGTCACGGCGTCGTTGGCCTTGCCGTCAACCGCAGGTTCCCGAACGTAGACGGTCAGCTCACCGTCAGGACCGACCTCAACGAGGGGCCCCTTGCGACTGCCGGGCTTGACCCTGACGACGACGGAGTCGTTCATGCCGCGCAAGGCTACCGGCCGGGTATGCGCTCCGCTGCCGGTTCCTGGTGGCGCCCTGCCATAGCTGATGTAGGAAGAGGCCACGCTCTGATCTGCGTCGCTAGGTCAAGATCACCGCGGCAGCGACGCTCCGATGAATTCCGGACACTTCGGCAGTCAGACCTTTCGGGACGAAGAAATCGAAGCAAAGGTGGATCCCATGTCACCCAAAGCCACGGCCCTGCCGCGGGTCGTCGATCAACAGACGTGGCGCGACGCGCTCGATGAATTGCGCAAAAGGGAGAAGGCCGCCACTCGAGAATTGGACGCGGTCGCCGCCCAACGCCGGCGGCTGCCGATGGTCGAAGTGCCCGACTACACCCTGATCGGGGCTGATGGCCCGATCCGCCTGGCCGACGTGTTCGCCGGCCGCTCCCAGCTCATCGTGTACCACCACATGTGGTCAGACGGCGCGGAGTGGCAATGCCCCGGGTGCACGGGCTTCACGTCGCAGTTCACCCGTCTGGAGTTCCTCGACAATTACGACGCCCGGTTCGTCATCGTCACCAACGGACCGATCGAGGAAGCGCTCGCCTACAAGCGAAAGGTCGGCAACCGGATGGAGTGGTACTCGTCGTCGCAGAGCCCCTTCGCCACCGACATGGATGCTCCGCCCGGCGGCGGTTTTGGCGTCAACGTATTCCTGCGCGACGGGGACACGGTGTACAGGACTTGGCATACCAATGGGCGGGGCACCGAGCAGCTCAGTCACTCCTTTGGTCTGATCGACATCCTGCCCTGGGGCCGGCAGGAGGAATGGCTCGATTCGCCCGAAGGGTGGCCCTCTCGCCCCACGTACTCGGGTTGGCTCGACTCCCCCGGTATCGCAGCCGCCTACGGGCCCGCCAGTGAGGACATCGAATGAGCTCAACCGCAGAACGTTACGTCGTCACCCGCACCATCGCCGCGACGCCGGCCGAGATCTTCGCGGTCCTCGTCGACCCGGCGCGGCACCAGAACACCGAGCCCACTGACTGGGTCCGTGACTCGGTGGACACCGCGCCCATCACCCGCGCGGGACAGATGTTCGCGATGAACATGTACCTCGACCGGGCCGGCGGCGACTATGTCACCCACAACCTGGTCAATGTTTTCGACACGGACCGTGCCATCGGTTGGATGCCGGGCGTGCTCGACGAGGCGGGCAACCACAATCCCGGTGGTTGGTTCTGGCGCTATGACCTCGCACCTAACGGGAACCACACCGATGTGACGCTCACTTATGACTGGAGCGGCACACCGCAGGAGTTCCGCGACCGAGTCGGCGATATGCCGATTTTCGGTGAGGACTACCTAGCCGCGTCGCTGGCCACTCTGGAGCGATCGGTCGCGAACTAAGCTGTCGTTTGGGAGACGACGACTATTGCGCCGCGAATGTGGAGATGCCAGAGACTCGCGGAATCTCGGAAGCGGGCAGCGGTCGGCAGAAGAAGTTCCCTTGTACGGCGTCGCAACCGTAGTCCTTGAGTCGTTGGGCCGTGGCGAGGTCCTCGACGCCTTCGGCAACGGTCGCGATGCCGAACGCAGATGCCAACTCGATGACCGAGTGCGTAATGATTGCGGCTCGGTCGTCGTGCAGGATCGGCGCGATGAACTCGCGGCCGAGTTTGACTTCATCGACCGGTAGCTCGCGCAGATAGGTCAGAGTGGCGTAGCCGCTGCCGAAGTCGTCGATCGCCACCCGGATGCCGTTCTCCCGGAGACGATCCAGCACCGTGCGGGCCTTGGCCAGGTCGGCCACCACCAAATCCTCGGTGATCTCAATCGTGAGAGAACCAGGAGACATTGCGTATGTGTGGAGCACCGACATGATGCGGTCGGGCAGCGCATCCTTGTCGAGCGAGGGCGCCGCCAGGTTGATCGCGACCGGGATCGCTGCACCTTCCGCGTGCCAAGCGGCAGCGTCGGCGACGGCGCGCGACAACACCAGATCGGTGAGCGCATGCATCAGCCCGTGCTCGCGAACCAGGGGCAAAAACTGGGCGGGCTTCAGCACGCCAAAGCGCGGGTGCTGCCACCGGACGAGCGCCTCTACTCCGCGCACCGAGCCGGTCATCAAGCCGAATTTCGGCTGGTAGAGCAGGGTCAGCGAGCCGTTCTCAATGGCGCGCCGCAGTTCGCCGAGCAACTGCAGTCGCGCGATGGCACTGTCGTAGGCCGGCGCCCCGCCAAGTTGATCGTCCATCTCGGGTGTGAACGTCCGAACATTGGCCGAGTTCGCCTGCCGGGCGACGGATCGTGCCGCATCGGCCTGTCTGAGGAGTTCACCCGGCGTTGGGGCGGCGACGAGCCCTGAATTAGCCGAAGCCACACCGATACTCACGCGCACGTCCAGGCGGTGATCCTCAATGTCGATGGGTTCCTGGAAAGATCGTGCAAGCCCGTTGGCAACCTGCACTGCCGCGTCGGGACGGTCTTCGACCAGAATCGCGAATTCGTCCCCGCTCATCCGCGCAACGGTGTGAATGTCGTTGGTATTGGCTTGGATCCGCTGGCCAACGGCGCGCAGGAGCTCGTCGCCCACGTCATAACCCAGCGTGTCGTTCACCAGCTTGAAATCGTCGACGCCCACCGTGAGCACGCTGACCGGCACGCTGTGCTGAACGTGTAAGCGCAGCGCGTGCGCCAGGCGATCATCAAATAGTTGCTGATTTGCCAACCCCGTTAGCGGGTCGCGTAGGGCGGCGTCAGACACCGCGACGAGCAGACGTTGCTTTCGGTCGAGCAGCAAGATGTGGCGGGCCAGGGTGGTAACGAAAAGCACCACGCAAACCAAGAAAATGAACGCCTCGCTCCGGTATGCAGGCCAAAAGTGCACGGCACCAACGACAATGGCGAGCAATACGGGCAGGTAGGGCAGCCACAACGACGCCCTCGAAGAGGGTTGCGAAAAACCGAGGTCGGGTTCCTGGCTGGGCTGAGAAGTGATTCCGGACAGCGCGACGAAGTACATTCCGCCTGCCCACCCAAGAACGACGAGGTCATTCGGCGCCTGGTCGGCGTAATCCTTTGCGACATGGATCACCCCGGTCGCTGCGATGATGCCCCACCCCAGCATCATCAGCGTGGGTGAAAGCTTGCGGTCCGCCTCGGCCTTCCTCACCACGACGAAGGTCGTGGCGACGAGGCCCACATACACGCCGGCCGCGGTGGCCAACAGGATCTCGGGAACGCTGACCGTCTGTGGTGAGTGCGCCCCGCGACCCACTGCCAGGATGACGAGAATGATCAATAGCGACGCGGTGACGAGGATGCCGTCAAGCAGGAGGCCGATCCCAAATCGCGCATCATCCCGGCTGGGAATTGCGACCGCGGTTGCCAGCGCGCACAGCGGCAAGATGAGGTAGCCGAAGTTGGCCGCCGAGAGGCCCGCGACCGGAAGACTGCCACCGACCGCGACGTAGCACCACACTGCTTGGCCGGCGGTCCAGCCGAGCAACCCGGTAGAAAGAACGGTCCACGCAAGGCGTTGGCGGCTTCGAGAACCGCGCGCGGCACTGGCTGAACATGCGAGTGCAAAGACGCCTGCAATGACGGAGCCTGCCGGGGCGACTAGCCCGCGCCCCGAGTCGCCGGTCGAGATGAACAGCATCGTCGCGAACGCGAGGAGCCCGATAGTTGCCAACACGACCACCACAACGCGGCTTCGTGTCAGAGACAACATTCCCCTCAATCTGCCGGGTGCGGTTCGCAAGCAGGATAAGACACACCGCAAAAGTAGTTGTGCAAATTTGCTTACCTGTTTCTCGGCCATTACGGCGCTGAACGGGAGCAGGACACCGCACCAGGTCCAATGGCCAGGGAAGCCTCCCTTTGAGAGGGTGGGCGTATGAACGAGACCCGAAACCGCGTACTCCTGCCCACTTTCGCCGCATTGCGGTTTGCGACAGGCCTGAGCGCATGGCTTGCTCCCAAAAAGACAGCGGCTCTGATCGGCCTGGGTTCTGACCGTCAACAGCCGCTGACCACTCAACTGTTCGGTTCTCGCGAACTAACGCTGGCCATTGCCATCATGGACACCGCCTCACCTCGGCTGCGCACGCGCGCTCTGCAACTGGGCCTTTTAGTCGACACCTTGGACGTCGTCGCAGCCGTCCACGGCCTGCGGCGCCAGACGTTGTCGCCGGCTGGCGCGATCGCATGCGGGGGTGGCGCGGCGCTCTTCGCCGGTCTCGGTGTGGCTGCGCTGACCGGCTAAAGACGGCAAGCGCGACAGTGACTGAGAACGCGGACCCGCCTTCGGGGTTTTCGCTATTGTTCATGTCTGCGGCCGTGCTACCGCCAAGAAGAATGGAAGGGA
Source organism: Mycobacterium sp. 852002-51613_SCH5001154 (assembly GCF_001667425.1). Classification (NCBI taxonomy): domain Bacteria; kingdom Bacillati; phylum Actinomycetota; class Actinomycetes; order Mycobacteriales; family Mycobacteriaceae; genus Mycobacterium; species Mycobacterium sp. 852002-51613_SCH5001154. The sequence continues at coordinate 201,877 of NZ_LZII01000005.1, forward strand.
ATCGAATGCCCTCACCTCGTTGGCTGGCCACCCTCACCATCCCCGTGATGGCCGGAGCTGCCCTGGTTAGCAGCGCCGCACTTGCGGCTGCCACCCCACAAGACGACGCATACCTCGCACAACTGCGCGCCGTCGGGCTCAGCTGGCCGCCCCAGACGGAAGAGGCGCTCATCGGGGAGGCGCACCTCATCTGCTACGACCTCACCTGGGGTTGGACGCCACAACAAATTGCCGACGACGTTCACGCCCACTTGAACGCGAGGGGCGTGACGTTGTTGGACGTCGGCACCATGGTCGACGCTGCGCACTCGACCTATTGCCCCGGCAACGTGTGCGACGCCCCCAGCCTCTGCACCTGACGGGTAGGCGCAGGGCTACCGCCGAGGGACAAGTCAACTGGCTGTAGCGTGACGGCCGTGAAGTCCTCCCTGGTGTATTCCTCCGTCGCGGCCTGCGTCGCGGCAACCGTTGTGACCCTCGTCGGATCCGGCACGGCAACCGCGGCCGGCTCGTGCCCGACAGCACCCGCACAGAATGGTGGAACGCCGGACTGGACGCTGGCGGGAAGCACCGGCAGCGTGGCGGTTACCGGATCCACGGATACGACGGCACCGCGCGTGGACGTGACGGTACCGTTCAGCGTGACCCAGACCCAGGTCCACACGCTGCACGCGGGAGACGGACCTGTGGTCCCCGCCGCGGCCAGGGTTTCCGTCTGCTACATGGGCGTCAACGGACGTGATGGGTCGGTGTTCGACAACAGCTACGAACGGGGCGCCCCGGTTGACTTCCCGCTCAACGGCGTCGTGCCCGGATTCCAGAAGGCCATCGCGGGGCAAAAGGTCGGATCGACGGTGGGCGTCGCGATGACTTCCGCGGATGGATACCCCAACGGCCAACCCAGCGCTGGAATCCGGCCGGGCGACTCGCTCGTGTTCGCGATCAAGATCCTCAGCGCATCCGGCTAGCTCCGCGCACCAAATCCCCTGTCGCTCAACTGCTCAGCGGCACAAACATGAGCGCCGGATCAATGCCGAGCTGCTGAGCGACATGGGTGGTATCCCAATACTCGCGCCAGGAAGTGATCGAGCCGTCGCGGACACCGAAGAACGCCGTGACGTAGAACGTGACGGCGACACCGTTCATGGCATTCACATCGACGCGCTCGACGACGACGGTGTCACCGTCGGACAAGACGGTGTGGATCTCGCTCGGCGTTGACGCCCGGCACCCGTCGTCGCCGTCGCGCGAAGCGGCCTACATGGGTCCGGGAAGCTCGCCAAGGTCGGAGAGTTCGGCGTGGACAGAGGTGATAGCCGCCCGGTACTGCTCCTCGGTCAGCGTTTTGGCGTAGTAGCGGTTCATCCGCAGCTGGTATTGCAGATCCCGCAGTTGCCGGACGCGGTTCAGCCTGGCGATGTCGCCCTGGGAGAACTTCAATTGCTCAGCCGTGATCTGGCCGGCCATGACTTGTTCGATCGGCGAGAGCCGATAACCGCAGCCGGCGAGGTATTCGAAGTAGGGCTTGAGATATGGGCGTCCGCCGGCCTGCCAGCTGCCGTAGGCCGTATGCCATTCGAACGCCGCAACCACCATCGCCAGGGTCACCATCGCCGGGCGGGCGTCGATATCGATTGTCGAGCTGAGGCTTTCGTATCGCGCTTCGTCGGACCCCAGCAGTTGCGCGGCCACATCCATGCTGGCTGGGCAGTGTAGGTCGGCCAAGTAGTGGAAATTGCGGGCAATGAAAATGTCGGTCCCGGCGGGTGGCGTGCTCCCCGCGATGATGTTTGCGCGAATCCAGTTGCGGCGAGCCGCAGCGACCTCGGCGGCGCGACGATCCAGCTCGCGCGTGAAGACCCAGTCCGTATTGGCTTGTGCCTCGGCCTCGGATTGCAGCTTGGTCGGCTGGGCGCCGGTATAGGCGGGGCCGGCCGTCACCTCGCTCAGCGCGAGCGGCCGTCCCATGTCCCGGGTCAGGTACCGGGCGTACACATCAAGATCGGGCACCTTTGCCAACCGGGCAAGATCGCCCAATGTTGTGTTACCGGCCGTCAATCGGCAGATCTGATCCTCTTGCCTGAGGTCATCGCGCGTGTAGATAATGCCGAGGTCGCGTCGGCGTACCCGGTCACCGGTATTGACGTCGACAAGCCACCCGGCCGGTCCGGCAATCCCCGGCACGTAGCGGGAGACTTCGACGAGCAAATCGTCGACGGTGGCCGAGTCGGGGAAGACCCAGAAGACGCGATGGGACTCGACGTCGTCGCCCATCGCCACGCTGGCGCGATCCAACGTGATTTTTACCGTGTCGGCCATGCTGGGGATTATGTCCCGAGGTCAGGCGCGCACGCCATTCACTAGAAGTTGAGCCCCGAGAACATGATTCGGCTGGGATCGTACTTCTGGCGCACGGCGGTCAGCCGGGACAGGTTCGAGCTGAAGTATCGCGAGGCCGGTTGGTTCGCCTCGATGTAGTTCACGTAGCCGCCGACCGAGTACGGCTGAACGGCCTGGTGTGCAGTGTTGAGCCAGTTGGTCGCCGCCGCCGCGTCGCCGGTTTCGACGTACCACTGCACCAGCGCGTACTGGCGACGCCACGGGAAGGCGGTTGCCCCAGGCGCCACATCGGCGAGGGCGCCGTCCAGCGCATGCATGATGGCCAACATGCGGCCGGCTCCACGCGGAAAGGTGTCGACCGCCTTGGCGATGCCCTGGGCGGTGGCCGCGTTGACGACGGGCAGCACGTCGGATCCGCCGACGTATCCGAGCGGTGACGGGTTGAGGTTCCCGACGGCCAGGTACCGCACCAGGTCGAGATAGTTGAAGGTGTGGTTCTCGGTCCCAGTCGGTTGCACCCCAACGGCTTTGGTGATGGCCGCCCCTACGCTGCCCCCCGATCCGACCGGGCAGGTCGCCATGATGCGGCAATGCGTGCCCATTCCATCGACGGTGGCGTCCGCCAGCGCCCAGCTGTTCCGGTCGGCGGTGCGCAGCCAGTTCTGCCAGCCGACCAGTACTTGCGCTAACGCCTCGGGGGGAAAGTTGAGGTTCACCACGTCAAGATCCGTGGTGGGAAAGGTGGCGAAGGTCAGCGAAGTGGTCACGCCGAAGTTGCCGCCGCCACCACCGCGCAACGCCCAGAACAGGTCGGGATTGCTGGCGCTGGACGCGGTCACGGCCTGACCGCCGGGCAGCACTACCGACGCCGACAGCAATTGGTCACAGAGCAGCCCCGCGTGGCGCGAATTGGCGCCCAATCCCCCGCCCAGGGCGTGCCCGGACGCCCCGACCGACGGGCAGGTACCCGTCGGGATGCCGCGGCCGGCGCCTGCCAACGTCTGGTGCATCGCGTACAAGCTGGTCGCGGGCGTCACCGTGATGTTCCCCGTACCGGCGTCGTAATTGATTCCTCCGGGCAGCTGACGCAGGTCGAGCACCATGACGCCGTTCGCCGTGGAGGCGCCGATGTAGGAATGCCCGCCGCTGCGCGGCGCCACCTTCAGGTTGTGAGCGGCGGCGAACGCCATGGCCTTCTGCACGTCAGCCGGCGACGTCGGGGTCACGATGGCAGCGGGCGTCGAGCCGTTGTAGTTGGTGTTGAAAACCTGCTTGGCCGACCCGAAAGCGCCGTTGTCCGGTAGCAGCACTTGTCCACCGATGGCGGTGGACAGACCCTCCCACCCGGTGGGGTTGGGGGCGGCGGTGGCCCGGGCGGAGCCGAAAACCGCACCCGCGGCCAACGCTCCGGCGGTCCCCCGCAGGAACGTCTGGCGTGAGATTTCACGCGCCACCGTCGGGCTCCCGCGTCTGCCTCATGTCCGGCATTGTCAAACGCCTGACAACCAAAACCTCGGTGCCCCATGCCGTGTGACCGGATCGAAACCGATACGAGCCGCCCCGGTGATGCACCCGCCGAGTACGGCGGGCGCCGCCTCAAACGGACACGCCGCTCTGCGGCTCGTATTGTCTGCAGCATGATCGCCGCTTTGATGTGCACGCCCGGCCAGTCCAGTCGGTAGCCGGGGTTCAGGCGCGTGGGTCCTCTTGTGCTGGCGCTTGCGGGCCTGGCGTTTCTCGATTCGTTGAACGTCCTCAATCTGGGCGTCGTCTCGGCCGTCATTTTCGACAGCCGGTTGAATCGCCGGTCGCCGATTCCGGGTGCCCTGAGCTTCATCGCGGGCGTGTTCGCCGTCACAACCACATTCGGGCTGTGCACGGTACTGGGCCTCAGCTTCTTGACCCATGTCGTCCATTTCCACGTGACGCCGGCCATCCGTTTTCGAGGCGAGCTGGTGCTCGGCCTCGTGCTGACCGGCCTGGCGTACTTCCCGTTGACCGCCCAATCATCGGCTCCGGGCTGGGCGCTGGCGGCGATGCGCGAACGGCCATGGCTGCTCGGGTTTCTCGGATTGGCCGTCGGTAGCGGGCAGGCGCCAACCGCAATCCCCTATCTCACGGGCCTGGCCATGCTCGCCGCCCTGCACCCGAGGCCACCGTTCTGGCCCTTGGCGATCGTCGCCTATTGGGCGATCGCACTTTCCCCACCATTGCTGATCCTTGCCCTTTCGATGCGACGAACCATGCGCGCCAAGCGCATTCAGCGCAGGCTTGTCCGCGCCCTGACCCGCTACGGCCCGATGTCGGTCCGGCTGTTGTTCCTGGTCTTCGGAATCGGACTGGTGGCCGACGCGCTCGTCAATCACAGCGCCCTGTGGTGACGCGGCACTCTTTCTCATCTCTTGCATAGCGAGCCGCAATATCTTGTTGCGTGTGACTGATCGCCAAGAGCGCGCGACTTCCTTCGGCTCGATCGCCGAGCACTATGACGGGTTGCGCCCGCACCCCCCGCAGCAAGCCGTGGACTGGCTGGTGCCACCCCATTGCGGGGTGGCTGTCGACGTGGGCGCGGGCACCGGGCTGTTCACCCGCACACTCGTGGACAGGGTAGCGACGGTCATCGCCGTGGAACCCGATGCGCGCATGCGGGCCGTACTCACCGAGCGGTCTCCCGGGGTTCGTGCCATCGAAGGCACTGGGGAGTCGATTCCGCTTCCCGACCTTTCCGCCGACGCGGTGTTTGTTTCGTCGGCGTGGCACTGGATGGATCCCAACCGGGCCGTTCCGGAGATCGGCCGGGTACTGCGCGACGGCGGGCGGTTCGGCCTGATCTGGACCAGTCGAGATCGTGACGTGGATTGGGTGCGCGACCTCGACCTGCTGCCGGGCGAAGACACACCCGAGGCTGAATCGCCCGACCGCTTCCGCCGGCGCCACGAAAACGTTGTGCTCCCCGACCCGCAGATCTTCCACAACCTCGCCCGCGAAACATTCACGTTCGCGCGGACGATGAGCATCGACGACGTCGTCGCAATTGTGGGCACCTACAGCCGGGTGATCATCGCGTCTGCGGATGAGCGCGCCGAGCGACTCGCCAATGCCCGCGCTGCCCTGACTGAGCGATTCCCCCGGGCCGAAGCGATCGAGGTCCCGATGAAGTCCCGGTGCTGGCGCGCCGACCGGATCCCCCGCGGTGTCGGACGCTAGGCGCTACGCCTCAGGCCTGCGGGCCCTCCGACGGCGGCCAGTGCGATCCCGGCGACGCCTCGCCTGGTCCCTCGTATTCGCCACGTGCGAGCGGCACCCACCGCTCGCTCGGGGCGGGCTGCTCGGACGATGGGAAGTCCCGCAGCTGGCCCGACGGCTTGGCATCCCATTTAGCGAAGGTCAACGGCGTCTGCAGCCAGGTGTGCAGCAGGCAGTACGCCGCCTGCAGCGAATCCAGATGAGTGCGCTCCCAACCGTGGCTGCCGTCGAGCCCGAAGCCGACGAGCGCCGCGCGAGTGCCCGCGCCCGCCTCGATCGCCGCGGCGGCGTCGGAGCGGTAGAAGCGGAACACGTCCCGCGCACATGGGATTTCCTGCTCCTGCGCGAGCCGGCACAGCTTCCGGGTCAGGTGGTAATCGAACGGACCGTGCAGATCGGCCATCGGTATAGTCACGCCGTCCTCGATGGAGTGCTGGCCGGGTGCACACACCGCGTTGTCCACCGAGACCAATTCGGCGACGTCGGCGGGCAAGCCATGGCTCGCGCCGTGGCCGACCTCCTCGGTGATGGTGATCATGACCATGGTGCGGTGCGGCAGCACTAACTTGTTCTCGGCGAAATTCTTGGCAAGGGCCAGCGCGATCGCGACGCCGGCCTTACCGTCCAGGTGGCGGGAAACGATGTAGCCGTCGGCGGTCAGCTCGGGGCTGGCGATGAAGGCGACGAAGTCACCGATCTGCAGGCCCAGCCGGACCAAGTCCTCCCGCGAGGACACCTTGCGGTCGACGCGGACCTCGACGTGTTCCCAGTCGGTGGGCTGCAGGTCGATCTCGTCACCGAAGGCGTGCCCACTGGCCTTGAGCGGCATGACTGTGCCGGTGATGAATTCGTCGGGATCGTCGGAAAAGATCCGCACCCGGGCGCCCGCCGCGAACCGGGCCGAGAACGTGCCGACCGGAATGACCTCGAGACGGCCATTGTCTTTGAGCCGACGCACCATGCAGCCGATGGTGTCGGCGTGAACGACAAGCGCGCGGTCGATAGTCGCGGAGTCCCCTGGGAGTTCGGCGGTCAACGCGCCGCGGCGCGTCAACGAGAACGGCACCCCGAAGTCATCGAAGATGTCGCCGATCAGCTGCATCACCGCATCCGTGCGCCCCGCCGGACTCGGCGTCTGCAGCAGCGCGAGCAGCGTGTCAACCATCCACGTGCGGTCGGCCTCGGCCATGGCCGCGCTGTGACGCACGGTGTCTCCTCTCGAGTCGTCCGGAACCGCGTTCAACCTACCGCGTGGTCACCGTCGACTCACCGGTACGGGCGGGCGCCCGCGCCGAAACCGGGCACCCCTGTCCCCCCGCCATCACGGTAGAGCACGTGGTGTCCGGACGCCCGTTGGCGCAACCGGATTCGCTCGCGCAAAGGCGACGGGCTTAGCTGATCCAATGTTACGGGTTGACGTTGGGACACACCTGCTTGATCCAGGCGGTAAGCGCGTCCCGGTTGGCGTTGAGGTCGGGATCGTTGGGCTGCGCGCCGACGGTGGTGACGAAGTGCTCGATCGCGGCCTTGACCGATTCGGGCGGCCCGTACTTTTCCAGCGTGTCGGCGAACCTGCGCGCATCCTCGGGTTTCTGGGTCACCATCAAGTTGTCTTTGGTGAACGAAATGTCCAAGCAGGTGGATTGATCGAAGGAGCCGCCTTGCGTGGAGGACGAGGGTGGTGTCGTCGTCGGCGGTGCCGAGCTGGGCGCCTGGGAGCCCGAGGCCGCCGACGGGCTTGACGACGAGCCCGACGATGACGTGCCGTTCGAGCATCCCGCTGCGACGATCGCGATGGCGACGACTCCCGCGATCTTGGTTCGGTCCAGCCGCATCGGAGGCTCCTCTGTTCCAAGAATGGCGTTTGCTGAATGCACCTTACCGGCAACTGGCATACCCCCGGCGCGGTTTTAATTCGCATTTGAATCCGAGACGCGCTGCGGCGCCTGCGTCGGTGGACGGCACCGCCCGATTTTGTTGCCCTAGGAAACCCTTGATCTGCGAATGATTCCCGGTTGCGGGCCGCCGAGCGGGCCGATCCGTCGGTCTTGGCCCGGTCGGCGCGCTACGCGAGCGACATGAATCCCGAGTTTCGAACGACGGTTCATCGAACACTTTGCGACGAATCACGCAATTTGCTGTCCGAGCGGTTATGCTTCCGTCCACCTCGTTAGCTTGGTCGTGGATGCGTCTGGTCGCGCGGAGGCTTGCAGAGCTGAACGCGACCGTGAAAGGTGAGCAATACATGCGCCGACTGTCAGCCGCGATCTCGTTCGCGACCATCGGATTACTGGTTGCCGCGTGCGGCGGTAGCAATGAAGGTGGCCCCGGCTCGTCGACGACGACCTCGACGCGTCCGCCGGTCGCGCAGGCGGCGCTGTCGGGGCTCTTGCTCGGTTCGGCGGAGATCGACAGCGCGCTGGGTGTGACCGGATCGAAGAGCAAAGAAAAGAACGACAAGCTCCAAGACGACAACGCGAAGCAGCCTTGGCCCGCGGGCTGGAAATTCCCCGACGACTGCATCTATGCCATCGGCCCCGGTCAGGCTCCCGTCTATGCGGGTAGCGGTTACACCGCGGTCAGCGGCGACGACGAGGTCGCGTCCCTTCCCCCGAATTCCAATGAGCCGGATCCCGAGGTGGGCCAGGTACTGGTGCTGTTCCCGTCTCCCAAAGAGGCGAACGCCTTCTTCAGTAGCTCGGCGCAGCGCTGGCCGGCCTGCGCGAACCGCCAATTCACCACTCCCGCCGGACAGGACACCCCCGAGACGGGGTGGCAGGTGGGACCGGTCTCCAACGCCAACGGGATGTTGAGCACCACCCTGACGATGACAGTGCGCGACAACGGCAACGTCCTGCTGACCATGACCTGCCAGCGCGCGCTGACCGTGCGCAACAACGTGGCGATCGATGTCGGTGTGGTCCGCAAGGAACCGGCGGACTTGGCGGTCAAACTCGCCGGCCAGATCGCCGGCCGAGTCGACAAGCAATGAGCCCGTACGTCTAGGAGGCGGACGCCAGTTCCGCGATGAGGTCCGCGAGCGCGAGGATGCGCTCGGCGTTGCGGACGTGCAGGCTCTCGACCATCCGACCGTCCACCGTGATGACACTGGTCCCCGCGGCCCGCGCTTCCTCATAGGCCGCGACAACCTTGCGGGCGTCGGCGACTTCCTGCTCCGACGGACCGAACAGGTCGTTGGCTGGGCCGATCTGAGACGGATGGATCAAAGTCTTGCCGTCGAAACCCATTTCGCGGCCCTGCCGAGCCTCGGCGCGAAATCCGTCTTCATCGGTGATGTCGTTGAACACGCCGTCCAAAATCACCTTTCCGGCCGCCCTGGCTCCCAGCACCGCCAACGACAACGCGGGCACGACCGGCGTGCGGCCAGGCACGTGCAACGCGTGCAGATCGTTCACCAGGTCGTTGGTGCCGATCACCAGCGCGGCCAGTCGGTCACTGGCCGAAGCGATCTCCTCGACCCTCAGGAAGGAGCGCGGCGTTTCGATCATCACCCACAGCCGCAACGACTCCGGGGCGTCGAGCTTGGCCAGCGTCGCGGCCAGCGCTCGGACCTGATCGCCCGACTCGACTTTCGGCACCAGCACGCCGTGGGCGGCCGAACCCGCCACCGCGGCCAAGTCCTCGTCGTGCCACTCGGTGTCCAAGCCGTTGATGCGCACCACGACCTCCCGGGGCCCGTAGCTGTCCGGGGAGATCGCGTCGCACACCGCGGCCCGCGAATCGGCTTTGGCGTCGGGTCCTACGGCGTCCTCGAGGTCGAGGATGACCACGTCCGCGGGCAGCGATTTACCCTTCTCCAATGCGCGGGTCTTGTTGCCGGGCAGATACAACGCCGAGCGGCGCGGGCGCAGAGTCGGTGCCATCCAGTGATTCGCTTCCTGTCTCGAGCTCAGCGGGGGCTTGGTGAGCGCGGCTTAGGCAGAAAGTACCCTTCGATCTCAGGTGGTATGGCCGCACAGTCCGTTGGCGGCGAACATCCGGACTCCTGCCGCCGCGGCGGGCGAATCAAAGGAGGGAGCGGCGAGTGTCATCACTTGGTTCGGCGCGCACCGAGGGCGACAGCTGGGATTTGGCTTCCAGTGTTGGGGCTACCGCGACGATGGTCGCCGCGTCCCGGGCGCTGGCCTCCCGCGAGCCCGATCCGCTGCTGGATGACCGGTTCGCCGAGCCGTTGGTGCGCGCGGTCGGGCACCCGTTCTTCGTCCGCATGCTCGACGGCCAGATCCCGCTCGAAAACGACGACATGCCCGTGACCCTGCAGCAGCGTCGCGAGCAGATCGCCGTACGCACCAGGTTTTTCGATGATTTCCTCACATCGGCGTCCAGCGCCGGGATACGTCAGGCCGTGATCTTGGCCGCCGGGCTCGACGCCCGGGCCTATCGCTTGGCCTGGACGGCGGGCACGGTGGTTTACGAGGTTGATCAGCCCGAGGTCATCGCCTTCAAAAGCGAAACGCTGGCCCGGATCGGTGCCGAACCGACCGCCGAACGCCGAACGGTAGGCATCGACCTGCGCGAGGATTGGCCAACCGCGCTGCGTGGCACGGGTTTTGACCCGACGGCACCGACGGCCTGGATCGCCGAAGGCCTGCTCCCCTACCTGCCGCCGCAGGCACAGGACCGCCTCCTGGACAACATCACCGCGCTCAGCGCACCGGGCAGCCGGCTGGCCACCGAGAACATCACCGACATGGCCGTGTTCACCAACGAGCGCGCCCGGGCGATGCGCACCACGTGGCGTAAGCACGGACTGGACATCGACGTCGCCGATCTGGTGTGGGAGGGGGTGCGCCAACCCGCCGGAGAGCACCTGGCCGCGACCGGCTGGATCGTCGCCCCCCACCCCACCGACCAGCTATACGCCGAGCACGGCTTCGTCGTTCCTGACAACGAAATGCTCAAGGAATTTCGGCACGCCATCACCTACATCAGCGCCGAACTGGGCTGACCGCGCCGGCTAGGAGTCAGGCCTGGCGTCGCGCCATTCCCGCTCGAAGGGCAACCGCCACGCATTGGGTGCGATCAGTTGATGGATGGCGTTGGGACCCCAGGTGCCCGGCTGGTACATCTTCGCCGGCGGGGGGTCGTCGAGCAGCTCCTGCGAACGCTCCCACAACGATTCGATGCCCTCCGCGGTGTTGAAGAGCGTGTGGTCACCCCGCATGGCGTCGAGGATGAGCCGTTCGTAGGCCTCCAGCACGTCCACGACGGTGTCGATCTCCTGCGAGGAGAACTGCATGGACAACTTGTCCAGCTTCATGCCGGGGCCCGGCCGCTTGCCGTAGAAGGACAGCGAAACCTTCGAGTTGTCGGCGAGGTCGAACGTCAGGTGGTCGGGACCCTGAGTCCCGACCCCCGAGCCGGGCGGAAACATCGTCCGGGGCGCCTCCCGGAATGCGATCGAGATGATGCGGATGCCCTCGGCCATCTTCTTGCCGGTACGCAGATAGATGGGCACGCCCGCCCAGCGCCAGTTGTCGATGCCGACCTTGAGGGCGATGAACGTCTCGGTGTCGGAATCCTTTGCCACGCCTTTCTCTTCGCGGTAGCCGTTGTATTGGCCGCGCACCACGTTGGAGGGTTTGACCGGCAGCATCGAGCGGAACACCTTGTTCTTTTCTTCGCTGATGGCAAAAGGTTCGAGCGCCGTGGGCGGCTCCATGACGACGAACGCCATCACCTGGAACAGGTGGGTCACGACCATGTCCTTGTAGGCGCCGGTCTCCTCGTAGAAGTTCGCCCGCTGATCCAGGCCGAGAGCCTCGGGGATGTCGATCTGGATATGGTCGATGAAGTTGCGATTCCAGATCGGCTCGAACAGTCCGTTGGCGAAGCGGAACGCCAGAATGTTCTGTGCTGCCTCCTTGCCGAGGAAGTGGTCGATACGGAAAATCTGGGATTCCTCGAACGTTTCGTGCACGAAGTCGTTGAGCGCCACCGCGCTGGCCAGGTCGGTTCCGAACGGCTTCTCCATCACCACCCGCGAGCGCTCGACGAGCTTGGCGTCGCTCAGCATGGTGATGACTTCGCGCGCGGCTTTGGGGGGCACCGACAGGTAATGCAGCCGCTTGACGTTGGAGCCCAGCTCGGCTTCGGCTTCGGCGACCGCCGCCGCCAGCGCTTCCGGTCCCTTCCCCTGCGGGACGTAGGTGATGATCTTCGCGAAATTGGCCCACTGTTCGGACGTGAGCTTGTGCCTGCCGAACGACTCGATGGCATCTTTGGCGATATCGCGGAAATCGTCATCACTGAGGTCTTCCAGCGACGTCGCGACGATCTGGATGTCGGGCGCAAGCTCGGACTGGTCCAGATAGGCCAAGCCGGGGATCAGCCTGCGTTTCGCCAGATCCCCGGTCGCACCGAACAGAACGATGACGTGGGGATCGAGCGGCTCGGTTTCGTGGCGGCGCGGACGCCTGTCGGCCGCCGGGTACGAGATGGTCTGCGGTTTCTTATCGGCCACCCCTGCGATACTTCCACCGCTGCGGCGTAATGTCGCGTCCGTCACTGCTAGCTCGGCCAACGCGGCCACTTCACCGCCATGTTGAGGATCACAAGACCCGGCCGGTTACCAGCCGGCGGATGGGGTACTGGAAAGCGACGGGCGCTGCCCGACCACAGTCGATGGAAAGTGATATGACGAAACCCGACAAAGATCTCCGGGGCCACTCTCAGGAGCTGGAAGACATCGTCGACCAGCTCGAGGAGAAGGTCGCCGACGACCGGGAGGCCGAAGGCGTTGCCGGCAAGCCCAGCGACCGGAAACGCGCCCCCACCCTCGGCTCGGGCGACGAACCGCCGGATTAGCCCCTAAGGGCCGGGCGGGGCGCCGCACCACGCCGTGAGCGCGTCGCCCAAGCCGTCACTCGTGCCAATTCCGACCCAGGCCACGTGCCCGTCCGGACGAATCAATACCGCGTCGGGAGCCGTTACCCTGCCGACTGCCGGAAGTTCCCAGTTACCTCCGTATTCCGCGTCGACCAGCTGGACCCTGTCCGCCCGGGAAGCCAGGTTGAATCGGCCCGCTTCGCCGAGGTTGAGCAGCACCGGTCGGGCCTGGTGTAGCAGCGTGAAAACCCGCAGCGGCCCCTCGGCGGTGACCAGGTCAAGGTCGGGCATGCGCCGTCCGAGCAGCGGGTGTGCGTCGCCCAGGTCGTAGCGGATGTCCAGGCCGGACATCATGGCGGCGAACCGTTGGCGAGGTTCTTCCATGGCGAGCAGGTCGCCAATCGTGTCGCGCAAGGCCTTGGTTCGGTCGTCGGGGCGAAGAAGCGCCATCTGCGCCATCGCGTTGCGCAGCACGCGCGCGGCGACCGGGTGCCGTTCGGTGTGATAGCTGTCGAGCAGGCTGCCGGGCGACGTGCCGTTGACCACTTGTCCCAGCTTCCACCCCAGATTGACCGCATCCTGCACGCCGGTGTTGAGCCCCTGGCCGCCCACCGGGTGGTGGACATGCGCGGCGTCCCCGGCCAGCAGGACGCGCCGGTCGCGATAGGTTGCGGCTTGCCGCGCCGTGTCGGTAAATCGGGAAAGCCAAGCGGGACTGTGTATCCCGTAGTCCGTTCCGTATACGGCGATCAGCGCCTCACTCAGGTCGCCTAACGTGGGTTCGCTGCTTGGCCCGAGACGCCGCTCGGTGACCATGACTCGCACCGGCCCGCCCTCCTCAAACGCGGAAAGGGAATGCACCCCGAGTGCATCGTGGCGGATGCCCCATACCGGCGAATCCCCTGTCCCGAAATCCATTTGGACCTCGCCGAGCAGGTAACTGGTTGTCGGCTCCCAGCCGGGGAAATCGATGCCGGCGGCTTTACGGACCACGCTGCGCCCGCCGTCGCAGCCGACGACGTATGCCCCTCGCAGGGATCGGCCATCGGACAACGCCACGTCGACACCCCTGCGGTCCTGGGCGATGCCAATCGCCTCATGTTCGCGATAGAACCGCACCTCCAACTCGTCCACCCAGTCGGCGAGTATGCGTTCGATCTCGTTCTGCCACAACGCGAGACCGTAGGGATGCCGGGTGGGAAAGTCGCTGATGTCGAGCCGAATCTGGGAGAACCCGGCGACCTGGGCAACCTCGCCCCGGGCAAGAAACCGATCGGCGATGCCCCGCTGATCGAGGACCTCGATGGTGCGCGCGTGCAGACCCCCGGCGCGCGCACCGATGAGGTCCTGGCCGGCGCGCCGCTCGACTATCGCCACATCGACCCCCGCCAACGCCAATTCACCGGCCAACATCAGGCCCGTCGGGCCTCCTCCGGCGATCAGCACCGCGTGGTCGACGTTCTCGTGTGATAACACTCCCAACCCCCTGATAAGAGCGAAAATCGGCTTCGGCCAGCGATTGTGCGGCATCACCCCGCCCTTGCCGCAAGCCCCCCGGTGCGCTATACGTTGAGAGTGGGAGGGCAATAATTCACGTACGGTCGCGTAGCGCGTCGATCGCTCGGTAGATCCGCTGCTCGCTAACCGGCCGCGGGGTGCCCAGCTGCTGGGCCCAAAGGCTCACCCGTAATTCCTCGATCTGCCACCCAAGTTCGCGGACGTCGGACGCCGCCTGCCGCGCTGGTGGCAGCGACTGTGTCAGATCGTCGTAGGCGCGCTGCACGGCGCGCACCCGCTGCATTCGCTCCCGGTCCCCGTCGATCCCGTGCGGCAGCCTCTCGAGGCGCCGGCGGATTGCGCTCAGGTAGCGGATGAGATCGCCCAGGTGGGCAGTTCCGGTGGCGGCGACGAACCCCGGCACCAACAGTCGATCCAGCTGAGCGCGAACGTCGGCGATCGCCTCGGACTGCGCGGGCGGCGGCCGGCCGGGCAGGGCGAGTTGCACGTCCTGCGCGGCGTCCAACACTTGCTCCACGCGGGCCACGATGTCGGCGGTCGCGGACACGAGCGCCTCGCCCACCCGCTCGCGTAGCGCGGCGAACTCGTCGTGGGTCCACACCGGCCCGGGCGCCAGCGCGCCCGTCGCGGCATCGGCGCAGTCCTCGAGCAGCGCGGTCAGCGAGCCGTCCGGGTTCGCGCCGAGCGCCAGGCGGGTTCGTGAGCTCAGTTGTCGCTCAACCGCTTTGACCGGCGACGCCACGCTCAGCCCGACCAATCGCCGCATTCCCGGCCCCAGCGCGTTGTCCCGCTCCGCCTGCGTCGCAAAGACCCGCAGGTCGACCGCGCTGCCCGCGTCGACGAAGCCCGGAAAGCCGCGCACGGCGCGGCCGTCGACCGTTCGCTCGACGACACGCGGCAGCGCGTCGAGGTCGTCGGGCCAGGTGCGCAGGCCCGTCCGTTCCAGCCCGCCGGCGACCGCCCCCGCCACGGCCTGACGAGCGGGCGCGGCCAGCCGTAGTTGCAACGCGTCGAGGTCCTTTCCGCGGGCGACCTCGGTACCGTCGGGGGACTCGACGGCGAAGGTCACCCGCAGATGCGC
This sequence comes from Mycobacterium sp. 852002-51613_SCH5001154, assembly GCF_001667425.1. Lineage (NCBI taxonomy): Bacteria > Bacillati > Actinomycetota > Actinomycetes > Mycobacteriales > Mycobacteriaceae > Mycobacterium > Mycobacterium sp. 852002-51613_SCH5001154. The sequence continues at coordinate 216,911 of NZ_LZII01000005.1, forward strand.
CGGTAACTTGTCGAGGTCGAATGCTTCGACGGGCACCAGAATGCCGGTGCGACGGCGCAATTCGCGCTGCAGCGCCTCCAGCAACGACTCCTCCGCCGCGTCGATCCCCGTCAGCACGGCTCGGGCGGTGTCGGGGGCGGGAACGAAGTTGCGGCGCAAGTCTTTTGGCAGTGAGCGGATGAGCGCGGTCACCAGCTCCTCGCGCATCGCCGGCACCTGCCAGGCGAACTCGTCACCGCCCAACCGCGCGAGCACGTCGATCGGCACGTGCACCGTGACGCCGTCGTCGGGGGCACCCGGCTCGAACCGGTAGGTCAGCGGCAGCGTGACGTCGCCCGAATGCCAGGCGGTCGGCCGCTCGGCGTCGGCGGTGTCGGCGGTGCGCAACAGATCGTCCCGAGTGAAGGTCAGCAACTCCGGTGTCTTGTGTCGCTGCTTCTTCCACCACCCGTCGAAGTGCCGCGCGGAGACGACTTGGGCCGGAATGCGGGCATCGTAGAGCGCGTAGACCTCGTCGTCACCGACGAGGAGGTCGCGGCGGCGGGCACGCTCCTCCAGCTCCTCGAGGTCGGCGCGCAGCCGCGCGTTGTCGCGAAAGAAGTGGTGGCGGGTCTGCCAGTCGCCCTCCACCAGCGCGTGCCGGATGAACAACTCCCGCGCCACCGTCGGCTCCACCCCGGCGTAACCGACGCGGCGGCGCGCAACCAGCGGCAGGCCGTAGAGCGTCGCCCGCTCGTAGGCCATCACCTCGCCGCGCCTGGCGTCCCAGTGCGGTTCGCTGTAGGTGCGCTGCACGAGGTCGCCCGCGATCCGCTCGACCGCCTCGGGCTGGATGCGCGCGGCGGTGCGCCCGTACAGGCGGCTGGTTTCGACCAGCTCGGCCACGACCACCCAGCGGGGTGGGCTTTTGGTGAGCGCTGAGCCCGGTGCGAGGACGAAGTGCGAGTTGCGCGCGCCTAGAAACTCACGGCCGTATTCGCGTCCGCCCTCGCGGCGCATGCCTACGTGCGACAGCAGCCCGGCCAACAGCGCCGCGTGCACCTGCTCCGGGTCGGCGGGCGCATCGGATGCGGCACCTTCAACGATGCCCAGGTCGCGCGCGATGCCACGGAGTTGCCCGACCAGGTCCTGCCACTCGCGGATGCGCAGGTAGTGCAGAAACTCATCTCGGCACATGCGGCGAAATCCGTTGCCCGTCAGGGTATTCCGCTGTTCGCTTAGGTAGCGCCAGAGGTTGAGGTAGGTAAGGAAGTCGGAGTTCTCGTCGGCGAAGCGAGCATGCTTCTGACGGGCGGCCTCCTCGCGGTCGGTGGGCCGCTCCCGCGGGTCGTGGATGGTCAGCGCCGCGGCCAGCACCAGCACCTCCCGCACGCATCCCTCGGTGTGAGCCCGCAGGATCATCCGGCCCAGGCGGGGGTCGACCGGCAGGCGGGCCAGGCGGCGGCCGAGGTCGGTGATGGTGCCCTGGGCGTCGAAAGCTCCCAACTCCTGCAGCAGCTGCACGCCGTCGCGGACACTGCGCCGGTCCGGCGGGTCGAGAAATGGAAAGTTCTCCACCTCGCCGAGCCGCAGCGCGGCCATCTGCAACAGCACCGCGGCGAGGTTGGTCCGCAAGATCTCGGGCTCGGTGTAGCGCGGACGGGCCGCGAAGTCCTCCTCGGAGTACAGGCGGATGCACACGCCGGCCGCGACCCGGCCGCAGCGGCCCGCCCGTTGGGCGGCGGAGGCCTGCGAGATCGGTTCGATCGGCAGCCGTTGAACCTTCAAGCGGCGGCTGTAGCGCGAGATACGGGCGTTGCCGGGGTCGACGACGTAGCGAATACCCGGCACCGTCAGCGACGTCTCGGCGACGTTGGTTGCCAGCACGACCCGGCGCCCGGTGTGGGGCGCGAACACCTTCTGCTGCTCAGCGGTCGGCAACCGGGCGTACAGCGGAAGCACCTCGGTGTTTCTCAATCCGCCCAAAGCCTCGGCGGTATCCCGGATTTCGCGTTCGCCCGAGAGGAACACCAGGACGTCCCCGGCTTGTTCGGCCTCGAGCTCAGCGATCGCGTCGACGATCGCCTCGACCTCGTCACGGGTCTCGGTGCGCACGATCTCGTGATCTGGGTCGTCGGGATCATCCTCCCGGCCGCTTGACACGGGGAGTTCCAGCGGCCGGTAGCGGATCTCTACCGGGTGCGTCCGCCCGGACACTTCGAGGATCGGCGCACCGCCGAAGTGGTCCGCGAACCGTTGCGGCTCGATGGTCGCCGAGGTGACGATCACCTTCAGGTCGGGGCGGCGCGGCAGCAGCTCGCGCAGGTAACCCAGTAGGAAGTCGATGTTCAGGCTGCGCTCGTGGGCCTCGTCGAGGATCAGTGTGTCGTAGCGCAGCAGCCGGCGGTCCCGCTGAATCTCGGCGAGCAGGATGCCGTCGGTCATCAGCTTCACCAGGGTGCGGTCGCTGACCTGATCGGTGAACCGGACCGTGAAGCCGACGGTCTCGCCGAGCGGGCCGCCCAATTCGTCGGCGATGCGTTGCGCGACCGTGCGGGCGGCCAGCCTCCGGGGCTGGGTGTGCCCGATGGTTCCGCGGACGCCCCGGCCGGCGTCGAGACAGATCTTGGGCAGTTGGGTGGTCTTGCCCGAACCAGTTTCACCGGCGACGACGACGACCTGGTTGTCCCGAATCGCGTCGGCGATCTCCCGCCGCTGCGCGCTGACCGGGAGATCGGGATAGCTGATGGCCGGCACCGCGGCTTGCCGCGCGGCGACGAGCGCTTCGGCCTGCGTGATCTGCTCGGCGAGCTGCCGCAGCTGGTCGGGTTTGGCTCCGCGCAGATTCTTCAGGCGCCTGCCGAGGCGTGCGGCGTCGCGGGTTGTCAGACCGTCGAGTCGGGTGCGCAGTTCCGCGACGGACAGTTCGGCCACTCGGGCCAGGGTAGGCGTGCCCGCTCGCGGACATCATCGGGTCGGGCGACGGTGATTCGCGCGCAATCGGCCCGGGTAATCCACGGCGGCGTCCGGAATATCCGAAGCCGGCAGCGTTTTCGCGTCTCGCGCAGGCGGCCGACTACACCAATCCCCTGTGGCGGATCTCGTTGATGCGGGGCGCCATCCCGATCGCCGTCGAGCTGCTCACCGTCGTGGCGTTGGTTTACGCGATCGGATGGCGAGGGCGCCGCTGGCGGGTGTTGTCGGTGCCGGCGGGGGCGGTTATGGGCGTCCTGTTCGGCGCGCTCATTCACTGGCATTACGAAACGCTCGGTCTGGCCAGCGAGCCGGCGCCGTGGCCGATGTGGCTGTGGGTCTCGCTCACGGGATTCTCCGTGGTGATCGCGGTAGTCGGCTGGCATGGCGCCGGCTGGTGGCGGCGCAACGCCGCTGTGTTCGCGGCGTCGTTTTGCCTGCTGAGCACGGGATTGACGATCAACGGCTGGCTGGGTTACTTCCCCACTGTCTACGCCGCCTGGGGCCAACTGACCAATGCGCCGTTGCCGGGCCAAGCCGACTGGGATGCCGTTGCGGCGATGCGGCACAAAGGCGTCAAGCCGTCACGCGGCGTGGTCGTCGCGGTGGACTCCGGCGACCAAGCGTCGGGTTTTCGCCACCGCGGCGAATGGGTCTACCTGCCACCGGCCTGGTTCAGCAGCACACCACCAGCGCGGCTGCCGGCGGTGCTCATGCTCGGCGGGGAATTCAACACACCGGCCGACTGGATTCGCGCCGGCGAGGCCGTCAGCACCCTCGACGCCTTTGCCGCGACGCACGCCGGCAACGCGCCCATCGCCGTCTTCGCCGACGCGACCGGCGGATTCGGCGTCGACACCGAGTGTGTGAACGGGTCGCGCGGCAACGCCGCCGACCACCTGACCGCCGATGTCGTTCCCGCGATCAATGCCCAATTCGCGGCGGCGAGGTGGGGCGTCGTCGGCTTCTCCTCCGGCGGTACCTGCGCGGTCGATTTGGCCGTCATGCATCCCGGCACGTTCGGCGCCTTCGTCGACGTCGGCGGTGACCTCGCGCCCAACGCGGGCACGCGATCCCAAACCGTCGACCGGTTGTTTGGCGGCGACTCGGAGGCCTGGTCGTCGTTCGACCCCAGCACGGTCATCGCGCGCCACGGCGCCTACTCCGATCTGTCCGGTCTGTTCGCGGTTCCGGGTGGGCATGGCGGCCGGTCGCAGGCGGTCGGTCAGGCCGCCGCGGAATCGCTCTGCGGTCTCGGTGCCGCCCATGGCATCGACTGCAGCATCGTCGAACTGCCCGGGAAGCACGACTGGCCCTCTGCCGCAACAGCATTCGCCGCAACGCTGCCCTGGCTTGCCGGACGGCTGCAAACCCCAGGTGTCACCGCGACCTGCCGTACTTAGGGGGTCGGGCCGTGGGCCGTTCGCCGAGCGTGGGGCCGATGGACGAATTCGAGTCAGTTTTCATCCGTAGGGCCCACACTCGGCGCCCTAGGGTGAACCCATGAGTCTCGTCACGTATGAGCTGGACGACCACGTCGCTACCATCACCCTCAACCGCCCCGAGGCTCGTAACGCCATCAACGGGCCTCTCCGTCAAGACTTGAACGCGGCGTGGGAGCGGTTCCGCGACGACCTGGACGCGTGGGTCGCGATCCTGACCGCCAACGGCAGCGTCTACTGCGCCGGCGGCGACCTCAAGGACGGCGAGGGCTCGGTGGGCACCTTCGGCGGCACCTTCTGGGAGAAGCCGACGATCAACTCCTTCGAGTCGGGGATGGAGCTGTTCAAGCCGACCATCGCCGCCGTGCACGGGCCCTGCATCGGCTATGGAGTGACCGGCGCGCTCTTCTGCGACTTCGTCATCGCCAGCACCGAGGCGACGTTCTGTTTTCCCGAGGTGTCGATCGGCGTGCCCACCATCGTCGGGGCCATCCGGCTACCCCAGCGGGTGGGCTGGGCCCACGCCATGGAACTGCTCCTGACCGGCAAGCCCATGAGCGCCGTGCGGGCCAAGGAAATCGGTCTGGTGTGGAAGCTCGTCGAGCCGGACGACTTGCAGGCCGAGGCCCGGGCCTGGGCCCGGACCCTGACCGAGGCCGCTCCCCTGGCCCAGCGGGCGACCAAGGAAGTGGCGTGGCGGACGGCGGACATGGGCTGGATCGAGGCCGTTCGCTTCGGGGAGACCATGCGCAAGGTGGCCGGGGCGACCGAGGACGTCGCCGAGGGCCTCCGGGCGTGGGCCGAGAAGCGCAAGCCCCAGTGGCGCGGCCGCTAGGAATGGGTGGGCGATTGCGTGCCGAGCTGGGCCGGGTCCGTGACGGCGGCGGGCCCGGCGCCGACTATGCCGAGATCGCGCTCGGGGACGGGCCGATCAGGCGGCGACTCGAATCGTCGATCCGCGCGCTGGCCGAGCACCGCGGCTCGCGGAGCAGCATCTGCCCGTCGGACGCGGCCCGGGCCGTGGGTGGCGAGAACTGGCGCGCGCTGATGCCCGAAGCACGCGACGTCGCGCGGCAGCTCGCCAGATCGGGCGACGTGGAGATCACGCAGCGCGGCTCCGCTGTCGATCCCGAGGGCGACTGGACCGGCCCCATTCGCATCCGGACTACCGCCGACTGAGAGCTTCCGTTGCGCCGCAATATGATTCGGCTGTATGCGTTCGCTTCCCCGACCCAGCGTCAACCGGCAGGACCGCCGCGGTCGATGATGTGACAGGATTTCGGCATGAGTGCACGCAGATTTGGTCGCATAGTTGGTGTGTCGGTGGCGACGACCTGGGCTGCGCTGAGCATCCCCGTCTGGGACTCGTCAGCCCTGCCCTCCGCTGCCGCCGACGCATGCTCCGACGTCTCGGTGGTGTTCGCCCGCGGCACTCATCAGGAGCCCGGTCTGGGCAACATCGGGCAGGCGTTCGTGGACTCGCTCACCTCGCAGCTCGGAGGCAAGTCCGTCGACGTCTACGCCGTCAACTACCCGGCCAACGACGACTACCACAACAGCGCCAACGCCGGATCCAATGACGCAAGCACACATATTCAAGACACGGTGGCCAGCTGCCCGAACTCGAGGATCGTCCTCGGCGGATACTCGCAGGGCTCGACGGTGATCGATCTGGCGACCAACGCGATGGCGCCCTCGGTCGCCGACCACGTCGCCGCGGTGGCCCTCTTCGGCGAGCCCAGCAGCGGATTCTCATCCATGTTGTGGGGCGGACAACCGCTACCGACGATCAACCCGGCGTACGGATCCAAGACCATCAGCCTGTGCGCCCCCGACGACCCGATCTGCTCCGGAGGCGGCAACATCATGGCGCACGTCTCCTATATCGACGCCGGAATGACCGCCCAGGCCGCGACGTTCGCGGCCAACAAGATCAACCAGGGGCCGGCGCCGCGCGTCTGAGGCGCGCGGCCGTCAGTCGTTCGCGCGTTCTTCTTGCCGCTGCCGCTTCTCGGCGGCCGCCAGTTGCGCGACGCGGTCCGCCTCGGAGCGCTTTTCGGCGGCGTCGCCCAGCTTGTCCTCGGCCTCGTCGATCTTCGCCGCCGCGGCCTTGGAGGCGGCCTTCTCGGCGGCCTGAGTCCTGGTCTCCACCTGGCGTTTGGCCGACTCGACCGTCCGCTTCTGCCTCTCCGCCGCCTCGTCGGCGCGCCGCTTCGCCGCGGCGCTCTGCTGCTGGGCCGATTGCGCGGCTTCGCGTTTGCGTTGCTCGGCGGCGTTGCGGGCCTCGGTGATCTCCTGCTGCGTGGCCGCCTGCGCTTCCTGCCGGTCCGCGATCGCCTCGTCGCGGGCGCCCTTCAGCTTCGCGTCGGCCTGCTCCTTCCTGGCTACGGCCTTCGCGTCCAGCTGCGCCGCGCGGCCCAGCGCGTCGCTGCGTTCAACGAGTGCCGTCCCCCGCTCGACCAGCTTCGGATCATCGAGCACATTGCCGACCGTGGTGTCCAGCATGCCGAGCGAGCGCTCGAACAGCAGCCGCGCGGGCGCTTCGGTCGGGATTCGGGTGACAACCCGATCCTCGATGACCTGCAATGGGAAACGGGCCAGCTGGTAGTGGAACCGCAGAACGGCGAACGGGACTTCGGATATTCTCATCAACTTCTCCTGTGTGTGACCCGCCGTCAGGGCAGGTCGGCTTCGTCGGTGACGTTCTGGGCTTGACGTCGCAGGCGGTCGGCCTCCGACGCCTCGTTGTGCGCCACCTGGACCGAGGTCTGGTGCTCGGCGACGGCGTCGATGATGTCCTCCGACGCTTCACGGATCTCGGCGCGCTCTTCGGCTTTCGCTCGCTGCGCTTCACGCTGCGCGTCCAGCTCGGCCTGGGTCTTCTCGGCGGTCGCCCGCTGCCGCGCGGCCTCCTCGGCGGCCCGTTTCTGAGCCGCCTCCTGGGCTTCGATCGATTCTTCGGCGGCGACGGCTTGCGCGTTCGCCGCGACCCGCTGTTGGGCGCCCTGGACCCTGGCTTCGGCCGCGGCGTCCTGCGCCTGCTTGGCCTGCGCCTCGGCGACGGCCTCCATCGCGTTCGCTTCCTTGCGCTCGTGCGCCTGGGTCTGCTCGAGTTGCCCCTCGGCGGTCAGCGATTCGTTGCCGGTAACAGCCCCGAACACCTCTTTGGCTTTGCCTTTCACCGAATCGATCAGGCCCCGCCGGGCCTCGTCGGCTTTGTTCTGCTCGCTCATCGAAAATCTCCTTGCGGCGGTTAGCCAAGAATTGCGTTCGCTCGTGTACGCCCAGTGATTCCACCGATGAGGGCGATCAAACCCGCATGTGACCTGCGTCACCCACGCGTCGGACCGGATCGATGTACCGGGGGTGAATCAATTCGCCAGCGCTGCAGAGTAATTCGCGTGCAATGCGGTCGTCGAGGATGGGCGACTGTCATCGTGACACCGGCGCGGCCGCGCCATCGGCTACCGTCGACCGTATGTCCAAAGCCTCCGGCAACGACCTCATCGACGACGTCACCCCTGGCGACATCATCGCCGTCGACCGTGGCTCGGGCGAACAGCCCTACAAGGTGGTGTTCAAAGACTCCACCGACACCGGTTACACCGTCACCTTCCAGGACGACGACGGGGAGACCTTCCAGCTCGACCTGCCCGCCGGCACCACGGTGAGCAGGTCGCTGGAGTCGAAGTGGGAATCCGCACAAAGCCCCACTCCGCACGCGGAATCCTAGACACCGGCTTCCAGCCGCCTGATGCCGCTCATTTGCCGGGCGGACGCTGGCTGATCGGGCCGTAATCGCAGCACCCCGTTTGGGCGCGTTCTGGGCGGGAATGCAACGGCGCAATGGCGTGCGCGGGTGGCGAAGCGACCCGGGACGGACGCCGGCGCGAGCGAGACACCGAAAGCCCAGGAAAGGACGGGCGTCAGCGATGACAGCACAACCCCCTAATCCCGACCCGGTGCAAACGCCCGGGCTCGAGGCCGGTGGCGGCGTCCCCCCGGGATCCACTCCCCCCGCGGCACCGCAGACGTCGGGCGTGGGCGAGCGCCAACCGCCGGCGACCGGGCGATTCACCCCCAGCTCCGTACTCACGGTGACCGCCGTTTGCGTCTTCGTCGTGGTCTTCCTCGCGGTAGCGGTGCTGCTCGTCATGAAAATGGTTGGGGCGACTTAGGATGACCGTCACCGCTGACGATGTCCGGCGGCTACTCGACTGCCAGGATGAGCACGCCGCGCTGGTCGCGATCGAGGGCCGCATCGACGTCGCCTCGCCGGCAGAGTTGGATGCACCGGATTACCGTGGCGCACTGCAGATCGCGACGCGCCGAGAGGTGCTGGACCGGGCCGGGGGCAGGCAGCTGTCGGAACGTGAGCTGGCCGAACAGGCCGAGGAGCTCGACACTGCGCTCCGCAACTTGGGTGCCTGATATCCCTGCGCTGCGACCGCTGCGCAGCGAATCTCCGTGATCTTTCGTAGCCGACAGCCGCGGCGAAGTAGTCTGCCCGCAAGGGGGCTGGTAGCCGACGGGCGGAAGGTCGGAGTATGCGGCTGGTCGTCGATCTCAACAAGTGTCAGGGCTACGCGCAGTGTGTCCCTCTGGCGCCCGACGTGCTGCGGCTTGTCGGCGAAGAAGCGTTAGCGTACGACCCCAACCCGGACGATTCCCAGCGTCTGCGCGTATTGCGCGCGGCGGCCTCCTGCCCGGTGCAGGCGATCATCCTCGAAGTGGATCCGCCCGCCGACCGGGACACCCCGTGAGCACCGCTTCCCTCGTCGGCCAGCTCGTCGAATCGTTCAAGTCCGACGGCCGAATCGTCATCGTCGGCGCCTCACTGGCCGGCCTGCGCGCCGCGGAAACGCTGCGGCACAAAGGGTTTCGCGGCTCGCTCACCATCGTCGGTGATGAGCCGCACGAGCCCTACGATCGGCCGCCCCTGTCCAAGCAGGTATTGAAGGGTTGGGTGCCCGCCGACCACACGAAGCTGCCCCGCCTGCAACCCGTCGACGCGGACTGGCGACTGGGCGTCGCGGCGGTGGGATTGGACCGGTCCAACCGTCAAGTGTTGCTGGCCAACGGCGAGAGGCTCGACTACGACCGGCTGCTGATCGCCACCGGGACCAGGGCCCGCCCGTGGTTCAATTCGGATGAGGCCGCCCTGGCCGGGTTATTCACGGTGCGCACGTGTGACGATGCCGCGAGATTGGCCGCCGCGCTGAAGGACCGACCCCGCCGGGTCCTCATCGTCGGGTCCGGTTTCGTGGGTTCCGAGATCGCGTCGGTGTGCCGGGACCTCGGCCTGCCGGTGACCGTCGCCGAACGTGGCAAGGCTCCGCTGGTCGGCGCGCTCGGCGGCGTGATCGGCGATATCGCCGCACGGATGCAGATCGAGGCCGGCGTCGACCTGCGTACCGGTGTGGCGGTCGACGGCCTCGACGGCGACGCCGACGGCCGCGTCCGCGCCGCCCGCCTTTCGGATGGCACCGTGCTCGACGTCGATGTGGTGGTCGCCTCGCTGGGCTCGATCCGCAACGTGGAATGGCTGGACGGCGCTCAGCTGGCGAGTGGGTTCTGGGGAGTGGCGTGTGACGCCGGCTGCCGCGCCTTCGACATCAATGGCGTGGTGACCGACAACATCTTCGTCGCCGGCGACGTGGCCCGCGCCCCGCACGTCCTCTACGAATACCAGTTCATGTCCCAAGAGCATTGGGACAATGCCGCTTTCGGCGCCGAGGTGGCGGCCAACAATATGATCAGCCTCGAGCTGGGGCGTCGACCGCACCTGCCGCTGCCCTCTTTCTGGTCCGGCCAGTTCGGCGTGAACATCAAGAGCGTCGGGGTGTGTTCGTTCGGCGACGAGATCGTCTTCACCCAAGGTTCGATCACGGAACGCCGCTTCGCGGCCGCCTACGGCTACCGGGGCCGAATCGTGGGGGCGGTGACGTTCAACCATGGCAAGTGGTTGCCGTATTACGCCTCCCTCATCGAGCGGTCGGCGCCCTTCCCCCCGCCCCCGCCGGGATACGACCGTCCGGTCATCTTCGAGCCGATGCCGGCCCGGTTCCCCGATCCCCGCGAACCGACCGCCATGCCCGACGTGGTGCTGACCGGACACGACCCGACCTCACGTGGCGCCGAATTCCGGCCCCGGGTCCGCTGACGGTAGGAGACGACGATGGACGCCGCAACCGCTTGGGCCGAAGCGATGAAGTTCGGGAACCGCCCGAACCCCTACCCGTATTTCGAGGAGCTGCGCAGGACGCCGGTGGCCAAGGTCGCCGACAACACCTACGTCGTCACCGGCTATCCGGAGTTGCTTGCGCTGGCCCACGACCCGCGGATCAGCTCCGACATCAGCCGAAGCCCAGCAGGCCTCGGCGGCGGCAAAAGCGAGCCCGAACCCGGCGGCGAGCACATGCAGGCCTACGGGCGCGAGGCCAGCATCATCGTCACCGACCCGCCCGACCACGACCGCGCCCGCCGCCAGGTGATGCGCCACTTCGGCCCGCCGCACTCCCCCGACCTAATCCCGAGCATGGAGCCGTTCGTCGTGCGACTGGCCGGTGACCTGCTTGACAGGGTCAGGGCCCGCGGCGGCACCCGCCTGGACGTCGTGGAGGACTTCGCGTACCCGATCCCCGTGGCGGTCATCTGCAAGATCCTGGGCGTGCCAGTCGAACACGAGCAGATGTTCCACGCATGGATCTTCGACTTCATGATGGGCACGGACCTGGGGCCCGAGGGTGATACCGACGAGGGGCGCGCCCTGGCCGAGAAGGGCCGCGCAAGCACCGCGGCGTTGCTTGACTACCTCGGTGGCCTCGTGGACGGGTACGCGAAGGCCCCCGGCGACGGGCTGCTGTCCAAGCTGCTGCATGACGACGGACCCGACGGGCCCATGTCGATCAAGCAGGCCACGTCCAACGCCATGCTCTTGCTGGTCGCGGGCCACGACTCCACCGTCAACACCATCACCAACTGCGTGATGACACTGCTGCGCAACCCCGGCTCATGGGATCTGATGCGCGACCGACCCGAGTTGATCCCGCGCACTATCGAGGAAGTGCAGCGGCTGCAGTCAGCGGTGCAGTTCTTCCCCAGCCGCAGCGCCACCGCTGACATCGAGGTCGGCGGAACCGTGATCCCGGCGGGGTCGGCGGTGCACCTCGTTTACGCGGCGGCCAACCGGGACCCGCGCCGGTTCGAGAGTCCCGATCGCTTCGACCCGCTCCGCGACGACAACGAGCACTTCGGTTGGGGCAGCGGCATCCACACCTGCATGGGTGGGCCGTTGGCCCGCCTGGAGGTCAACCTGGCCCTCGAGACGTTCCTACGGCGCGTCGATTCTCCGGAGTTGGTGGTCGACCCGCCGCCCTACCGGCACAATCAGGTGTTCCGCGGGCCGCGCCATCTCTGGGTGGATTTCGCGGCGATCGCCGATTGAGCCCTCACCGACCGAGGGTGACGCGGTCACCCACGCGAATGACGCCTTCTGTCACCACCGCGAGATAAGCGCCCGCGCACGGCTGAGCACCGTGACCGCCTGTGTCCCAACGGTTCTCGGCTGCGGGGGTGCGGAGCGCCTGCGGAGCCCGCGGCAGTGGGCCGTGTTCGAGCGTCGGCACGACGCACCGTGATGTGGCGGTCAGCACCCGCAGACGCGCGTCGCCGACGGCGATTTCCCCGCCGACCCAATCGTTTTCGCCGTAGGGCGGGTAGCCCGGCGGCGTCGTGATCACCAGGTTGGGCCGGTACCGTAGCGCCTCGACGCCGATGTGCTCGAGCGTGGCGGTGGTGATCGCGTGCAGTGGCGCCTCGTCGGTGAACGCGTCGCCCGGGGTCGCCTTTGCGATCTCGAGAATGCGGCCGCTGACCTCGGCGTCCAAGCCCAGCTCGAGCAACTTCTCCGGGTCCGGGCGAACCAGCGTGGCACCCTCTGGGCGCTGGGCGATCAATCGAACCGGTCGCCCCATCAGCCGCGAAAGCAGATCGTCGATGCCCGGGTCGTCGGCCGTCACACTGGTGCCGTCGGGCAGCCCGATGCTCACCCGACCGGCGTCTGCATTCGCGGTGCACTTCAGCAGACCTCGCCACAACCGGGCGTTCTTGGCACTGGCTACATGCCCGGTCGTGGCGTCGAGCAACGCCAGCCGCCGGTCGCTTTCGGCGCCGTGCTCGTCGACGAACATGCTGGGCACGGCTTCCCCGAGCATCGACTTCACCGGGTAGCGGAGCAGGCTGTGCACCTGCATGTCCACCGCGGCGAAATCTGAAAAGGCCGTCGATTCCTCCACTGCTCATCCCCACTCGGCGAGACCGCACCAACTATCCCGCAAAGCGTATGCGGGAGGGGCGCGAAAACCGATGGTGGGTCAGGGAGCGGTCAGCCCGGGCAGTAGGTCGACTCCGCCGCACTGACCCAGCCGGTCATATCCGCGAACGAGAAGCCCTTCGAGCTCATGCTGGAGTGCAAATCGGCGGCGATCGCATCGGGAGTTTTTCCCGCCATCCGGTCGGCGCAGACCGCGTGTCCCATTGCGATCATGTCGGAGTCACTCCCCGACGGCCAGCTGAATCCCAGGTTGTGCAGTTTTGCGATGTACGCGTCGTCCGTGCTGTCGGCCGAGGCAATCGCGGTGGTTGCGGTGAGGGCAGCGCCAACCATGACGGGAATTGTCAGTTTGGCCAGCCAACGCGGTGCAAGCATTTCGTGCCCTTCTTTTCTTGTCGGTGTCGAGGTGGGGCCAGTATATGAGTGAGCGATGCCGCGAATATTAAAACTAGGAAAATTGCTGCGGTCTGTGGTAATCGGCGGCGGGGATCCATTTCCGCGAGGTCGATGTGAGTATTGATCGCACCCGCAGGGCCGGCCCGTCTGCCCGGGAAAGCCGGCACTCAGCCAGGACTCGCGGTGACCACAATCGATTCCTGTCCGGTTTGCCAGCCGGTCACGAAGGTCGGGATGGTGACCTGTTCGTCGGGGTGATCGGCGCCGGGGTCGTTGAGGTGGACGATCTCCCTATTGGTATCGATACCGGTGACGACCAGGAAGTGATCGGCCTTGGTCCGCTGATCGCTGGTGTTCCAGATGACGGCGGAGTTGACCCAGGCGATCACTTTGCGATTACCGGCGAGGTACCGCTCCAATGCAGGCATACCGGTCTGTTCCGGATGGGCCGCGTAAGTCACCTCCGATTTGATGCCGTAGTGGTCGAGTAGCACTACCGCATCGGCCATTTCGATGCCGCCGTCGCCGTTGGCGTGGCTCGGGTCGTCGCGCGGTGCGTAGATGGGCCCCGGATTGGTTTGTGAGGGCGTCGACTCCGCCAGCTTGATCATCTGCTGTTCCGTAGGTGCGTGGCCGGTGATCTCGCCGACCACGTCGGCCACCGAGATCAGCCCGCAGTTGTCCTCCAGGGACTGTGGCTGCCAATACTTTGCGGCCGCGACGGGATCGCCGTAGATGCCGTCTTCGATCGGCGGATGCGCGCCGGCCGCCTGCGTCGGCGTGGGGTTGCTGGGGGCGCTGCTGACGATTGCCGACGACGCGTTCGCCTGCGGCGCCGACGGCGGCGCCGGGCGGCACGATGAAACCAGGCAAACACCGACGACGCCGACGCATGCGGCCACCAGTGCGGCCCGGGGCATGGACGCCGTCGTGGAAGTGAACATGGGCGCTCGCGAAGTTCGATCAAAAAAGCTTGGCAGCGTGCAAACGGTAACACTTCCGCTCGCCCTTATAGGCGACTAATGCCGCGCCGCTACGTACTCAGCAATTCAAAGGTTTCGGTCGATATCAATCGCGAAATGTCGCCCCAACATACAAAAATCATACGAAACAATTGCCTGCGACATCTGTCGATATTGGACGCCTTTCTGAGAGCGCCAGTGAACGGAATGCGATCAGCTATCTCCATTTTCTGGGAGTCAGTGTGGGAGCAGGCGTTGCTTTTGCTCGTTGAATTCGTCCTCAGTGATGATTCCCGCGTCGCGCAGGGATGCCAGCTCGCGCAGCTCGGCGGCGATGCTGGTGATCGGGCCACCCGCCGGAACCTGCGGCGCCGCGGTGCCATCCTGCGTCGCCTTTTGCGTTGCGGCCCTGAGCCGTTCCGCGCGGCCGGCAACGCCCGCGCCTGCCGTACCGGCCATGGCGCGCCCGGCCATGCTCGCCGCGGCCATTTCCCCGAACAGGCTTCCGGAGCCGCTGGACGAGGCCTGCGCGGCGGCGCCGACCGTGGTGGCGGGCAAGGCCAGGGCGGCGGGGCGTACCGCAGGGGCGGCCGCCGCCCAGCCAGGCGGAACCGACAAACCGCCGACCGTGTTCGCCTGGCCCAGGCTCGCCGTCGCGGCCGACCCGCCCGCCAGGTTGGTGATCACCGGGAAGGGCGTGGGGGGCACGGGCGCCGACCCGGGCCAGGCCTGGATGCCCGCCCAACCGCTGACAATGTCATCGGTGTGGAAACCGGTCAGGGCGCCGGAAACGTCGTAGGGCAGCGCAACGACGGCGGCGGCGAGCCCCGCCGTCCCGACTTCTGGGTCGACGAACACCGCGCTCAGGTCGGCGGCCAGGCCCAGCAGGTCGCGTCCGCCGAAGCCAAGGTCGAGGGGGCTTGCGAGGTTGAGCAGCGCGTCGGGCGTCGCGTTGAAGGCCTGCTGGGTCGGCGAGAGGGCGCTTTGCACCTTGCCGGCCGAGGTGGTGGCGGCCTGGTTCAGGGCGGCCGCTTGCCGTACCGACCCGCCCGAATCACTGCTCTCTTGCGGCGAGGCGAACGGTGTCAGCCGTGCCGCCGCCGCCGACGACGCCGCGTAGCCGTACATGGCCCCGGCATCCTGGGCCCACATCTCCGAGTACTGCGCCTCGGTGGTCGCGATCGCCGGCGTGTTCTGCCCCAGGATGTTCGTCGCGATCAGGGACATCAGGAGGCTGCGGTTGGCCGCGATGACGGGCGGCGGTACGGACTCCGCGAACGCCGCCTCGTAGGCTGCGGCCGCGGCTTTGGCCTGGCCGGCGGTCTGTTCGGCCTGCGCGGCGGCGGTCCGTGTCCACGCGACGTACTCGGCGGCCGCGGCCGACATCGCCGCCGCCGATGGCCCCAGCCAGGGCCCGCCCGTCAACGCCGTCACCTCCGCCTGATACGAGTCCGCCGCTGAATGCAACGCGACGGCCAGCGCGTCCCAGGCCATCGCGGCGGCCAGCATCGGCGCCGCCCCTGGCCCGGTATACATCCGCCCGGAGTTGATCTCCGGAGGTAGTGCTGCGAAATCCATGAGTCGTCTCCTCGGACGGTTCAACGGTGGCCACAGTGTTAACGGCTCGTTGCTGGCCGTAGTGGGATTGCCCAACGGACAGCAAACAAATCTCGATCCTTTAAGTAGTACAGGTACCGCGACGACCGACAACCGAGCCCTGCCCCCTGGCCGCGGAGCTTTCGCGGCAGGCGCTCGAGCATCGGCGGTGACCAGGGATTCAACGACATAGGGATGTCCCAGAGCACCGATAAGTTACCTCCGCATCACGGCGAAACCCGTCAACCGCACCGGACGCGCCATGCCTGAATCGCGCGGTGCCGGCGGGGTCCCGCCCGGCGGTCCCGACCTGGCAGGTCTGCTTGGATCGATACCGTCACCGCGAGTTAGGTCGGAGTGGATGAAATTCGTACTGGCAAGCTACGGGGGGCGGGGCGACATCGAGCCCTGCGCCGCCCTCGGCCGGGAGTTGTCGCGCCGGGGTCACGACGTGCGCCTGGCAGTCCCGCCGGACAAGGTCGGCTTCGTCGAGTCGGCGGGGCTGCCCGCGGTCGCCTACGGGCCGGATACGCAACGCTCGATGAATGCGGCCTCGGAATTTCTTGGCCGCTTTCAAAACGGGCTCGGCGCGCTTTCTCAAGCCACCGAGCGTGTTAGCCGGATCTGGGCGGAGAAGAGCGCGACGCTGACATCGCTGGCCAAGGAGGCCGACCTGCTCCTGGCGCACATGAACGACCAGGCGCTCGCGGCCAATGTCGCCGAATATCACGGGATTCCGCTCGCCGCGCTGCACGTCTTCCCGGCGCGGATCATGCCGTCGAGCGAGTTGTATTCGGGCATCACCAGGGAGGCCGGAGCCGCCCAACGCCGTGCGCTTGGCCTGCCCGAGGTGGCCGCATCGGCGGGGCACGAAGACGGATCGCTCGAACTCCAGACTTACGACGAGATCTGCTTGCCCGGGCCGGCCGCCGAATGGGTGGAGCCGGGCGGTCGACGTCCCTTTGTCGGGTCGCTGACCTTGGAGTTGCCGACGGATGCCGACGATGACGTCTTGTCCTGGATTGCGGCCGGCACGCCGCCGATCTACTTCGGGTTCGGCAGCACACCGATCGACTCTCCCGCCGAGACCGTCGCCGTCATCAGCGCCGCCTGCGCGCGGTTGGGTGAGCGGGCGTTGATCTGCGCCGGCGCGAACGACTTCGGCGGCGTTCCACGGTTCGACCATGTCAAGGTGGTGGATGCGCTGAATTACGCGGCCGTCTTCCCCGCCTGCCGCGCTGTGGTCCACCATGGTGGCTCGGGCACCACCGCGGCGGGCCTGCGCGCAGGAGTTCCCACGCTCATCCTCTGGACGGTATGGGATCAGCCGATGTGGGCGGAGGCCGTCGACCGTCTGAAACTCGGTGCGGGACGGCGCTTTTTGGACAGCACCTTGGACTCGTTGGTCGCGGACCTGCGTTCCATCCTGACTCCGGAATGCGCCGCCCGCGCCCGCGAGGTCGCCGCACAGATGAGCAAGCCCGCCGAGAGCGTCGCCAAGGCCGCCGACCTCCTGGAAGACGCCGCCCGCTCGGACTGATCGACGCATTGGTCCGATCAGTGGTGCAAAGCGGCCGGGTCGTGTAGAAGGTTCTGGTGCAAGATCCGCCTCCTGGCCCTTTCGACCCGCCGATGCTCTACGAAGCGATGGTTAGGCGGTGGTATCGCCGGACGTCGGCCGAGGGGCACATCAGGGTGCCGGCCGTCCCGAGCCTGATCGACGAATACGTACAGTTGTGCGGCAACCTCTGCGCCACGCTGGGTGTCTGGCACACGCCCGAACAGTCCGCGCAGCTGCGGATCTCGCTCGAGACCGAGCTGGCGAAGGGCTTCAAGGCCTCTCCCCGCTCGGACATCCTCATCTCGTTCAACGCGTACTTCGGGACGAGCGTCAACATCCGCGTCAAGGCCGAGTGGCGGACGCTCGAGGCGGACTACGACGAATGGGTGGCCGTGCGCCCGGCGCCGCTGTTCGGCACCGAGCCCGACGCGCGGGTGTTGGCGCTGGCCGCCGAAGCGGCCGACCCGACGACCTACCGCGTGCTGGATGTCGGAGCGGGAACCGGGCGCAACGCCCTGGCCCTGGCCCGCCGCGGCCACCCGGTGGACGCGGTGGAGATGGCGGCCAAGCTCGCCGACGTCATGCGCTCGGAGGCGGAGAGCGAATCGCTGGGTGTGCACGTGATTCAGAGCGATGTCTTCACCGCGATGGAAAGCGTGCACGAGGAATACCAGCTGATGGTGCTCTCCGAGGTGGTCCCCGACTTCCGAACGACCCGCGAGTTGCGCGGCGTGTTCGAGCTCGCCGCCGAATGCCTGGCTCCCGGCGGGCGTTTGTTGTTCAACGCGTTCTTGCCCCGCGAAGGCTACGTCCCCGACGACGCTGCGCTGCAACTCGGTCAGCAGTGCAACACGATGATCTACACGCGCGATCAGATGGCGACCGCGGCCGCGGGGCTGTCCCTCGAGCTGGTTGCCGACGATTCCGCCTACGAATACGAGAAGGCTCACCTGCCCCAGGACGCCTGGCCGCCAACGGGCTGGTTCGAGGGGTGGGCCAACGGCCTCGACGTGTTCGACGTCGACCGTGAGCATTCGCCGGTCGAGTTGCGCTGGCTGGTCTACCGGAAGACGGAGTGAGCCCTTCGTGCCGAACGTGCGTTGACAGCGAGAGTTCGGCCGATTTTCCGCGTCGAGTGCACGCTCGGCGCGGGATCTAGGCGGTCAGATCGCGGGTGGCCGGCCCCTCGAGGAGGGTGCCGTCCGGGGCGAAGCGCGACCCGTGCAGCGGGCATTCCCACGCCTGGTCGGCGTCGTTCCAGTTCACGATTCCCCCGAGGTGGGGGCACACCGGCGACACTCGATGCTCGGTGCCGTTGACGCGGCAGCGTGCTTCCAGGTGCCACGGCGGCCCGCTGACCACACCGCCCTCGTCGGTCCCGGGGCTGCGCCGACCGGTGCGCAGCAGCGGGGTGACCCAGCCCTTGGCCAGGTCGAAGCCCACCTCCAGGTTGGCCTGCATGGCGGTCGGCAGGCCGGACAACTCGTGCGGGCTCCAGCTGGCGAACGCGTTGGCCCAGTCCATCCGTCCACCCAGGATGCGGCTGGACAGCGCCAGCGCCGCGGCGGCGCCGTTCGTCATTCCCCACTTGTTGAATCCCGTTGCCACGAAAATGGTTTCGCTCCTGGGCAGGATGGGCCCGACGTAGGGCAGCTGGTCGATGGGCGTGTAATCCTGCGCCGACCAGAAGTGCGTCTGCTCGGCGCCCGGATAGTGCTTGCGGGCCCACGACGCCAGTTCCTCGAGCGCCTTCGACGGGCTCTTCTTGCGTCCCACGGTGTGGCCGGCCCCGCCAACGATCAGCCGTTCGCCGTCCGCGACGGGCGCGTAGCGTACCGAGCGGGTCGGCGAGTCGGTCGAGATCATCATCGGCCGCGTGATGTTGCCGGGGACCTTGAAGGCCATGCAGTAGGACCGGCTCGGCTTGACGCGCGCGAAATATCCGCCGCGATCCAGGATCGGGATGCCGGTGGCGAGAATCAGTTGCCCGGCTAGGAGCTCGACGTCGCGCTGGGCGGCGTCGTTGACGTGTACGCGCACGCGTTCGCCGCGGCTCGACACCCGCCGGACCCGCGTGTGCTCGACCAGCCGCCCGCCGCGGTTGAGCAGCTCGGTGGCCAGCGCGTCCAGGAACGGCATGGGGTCGAACTGCGCCTGGTCGGGAAGCCGCACCCCGCCGTGATACGGGAACGGCACGCCGGCGTCGTCGTCCCAGACGGCGGGCAGCCCCACTGCCTGGCACGCTTTGAGCTCCAGGCGCGCGGACGGCACCCCTTTGGGGGATTGGGCATAGGTGTAGGCGTCCTCGCGCTGCACCGGTATGCCGTGCGACTCGCAGTATTCGAGCACCCAGTCCTGGCCTTCGCGATTCCCGTCGACGTAGGCGCGGGCCAATTCCCTGCCATGCCTGGGCAGGATCTTCGACAGGTGGGTGCTCTGCAGCAGGCTGATCTTCGCGGTGGTGTTCCCGGTCGCGCAGGCTCCCACCGTGCGCGCTTCGAGCACCAGTACGTCCTTGCCGGCGCGGGCCAGCAGAACCGCGGTCATCAGCCCGGTGATGCCGGCGCCCACCACGATGACATCGGCCGACCGGGAACCCTCGTCAAGCTTGCTTGCGGCCCAAGGCTGTTCGGCCCGATCGGCCAACCATAAAGACGTCACGGGGGGCTTAATACCCCGGCTGGACTCAGGGAAACACCGACGCGGCCCGACGGATGCTGTCAGCCCCGCTTCAACTGCGCTTTCGCCTCCTTGACTGATTCCCCCGCGGCGCGGCTGGCTTGCTCGGCCCGCTCGTAGTGCGCTTCGGCGTGTTCGAGTTCGCGCTCGGCGGTTCGCAGAGCCGCGAGCGCGTCATCACGGCGGTGCCGGGCCGCAGCGCGCTCCGCCCGGCGCTCCGAGAGCCTGGCCTCGGCGCCGGCCTGCTCGCGCTCGGCGGCTGTCACGGCCGCAGTCAGTTTCTCGAGTCGGCGCCGCGCGGCCGCGTCATGCGCGGGCTGCTTCGCCGGCTGTGCCCGCGACGGCGCGGACCGCTGGTTCGCCTTCCCGGCCCGCTCAGCCGTCACGGGCGCCGCGGCGCCGAATTCGCCGAAACCCGACCACTGCTCGGGCCGGGCCAGCCGGCCGAGGCGCTCCCTCACCTCGGGGTCGGCGATGGCCGCTTGCAGCGTGCTGACGATGTCGTCGCGCACCGCCGAGGATGGGTTGCTGACGTCGGCGGCCCGCAGTGCGGCTCGGGTGAGCTCACCGACGAGCCGGTGCTGCTCGGCGGACAAGTCCCGGATACGCGCGCCGTCCATCGCGGCGTGCGCGGCGCGCAGCCGGTCGCCCAAGTCGGTCAGGCGCCGTTTGGTGTCGGCATCGCGCAGCGCGAGCCGGTTGACGATCCACGCCGCGGTGGTCGGTTTGTTGGCCGCGGAAATCCGCTTGGCGCCGGCGTCGTCCCCCCGGCGCTTGGCCGCTGCGGCTAACTTCGTGCGCTGCGCCGTGAAATCCTTCGGCGGCGCCGCATACAGACTGTCCAGTTCGTCGTCGGCCATGACGCCATGATCCCCGCCCCGGCGCCGGCCGGTTTAAAAACCGCACGTCCGTGGCACCTGATGGACAACCTCGTCCTGCTGGGCAGTGATTCGACCCGGCATCCAACAGAACGCAAGGATCCGACAGCTCAATGATGTCCAAGACCAGTGACCGGTCCGTCCGCCGGATCCTCGCAGATCGCAAGGCCCGCCGATTGCTGATCGCCGCGCTGGTGGTTGTCGCGGTGGTGGGCGCCGTCGTCGTCGCGGCGTCGCTGGACTGCTTCAGCGGTGGCTGCGGTCACCGCAGCGCCTCGTCGAAAACCTCCGGGCCGGCGCAAGTCACGGTCACGCCGGGGCCCGATGCGCACGACGTCGATCCGCTCGCACACGTGATGGTCAAGGCCGACGCGGGAACGCTGACCGACGTCCGCATGGTCAACGAGAGCGGCAAGTCGGTGCAGGGCGTCATGACGCCGGATAACACCGTATGGAAGCCCACCGTCCCGCTGGGCTATGGCCGCACCTACACCCTGACGGTCACCAGCCGGGGCCCCAATGGCGTTGCGTCGACGCAAGTTTCGTCCTTTTCGACGCTGAAGCCGTCCAACCAGACCAAGGTCTCGTTCACCACCACGTCGGAGGCCGCCCTGAAAGACGGCGGGACCTACGGCGTCGGGATGGTGGTCGTGGCACACTTCGACGAGCAGATTGCCGACCGCGCCGAAGCCGAGCGGCATCTGGCGGTGACCACCGATCCCAAGGTGGAGGGGTCGTGGTTCTGGGTCGACGACCAAACCGCCCACTGGCGCCCCGAGCATTACTACGCGCCGGGCACTTCCGTCACCGCCGAAGCCAAGATCTACGGAGTCGCCTTGGGCGGCGGACTGTTCGGGCAGGACGACACCAAGGTGTCGTTCCGGATCGGCGATGCGCACGTCTCCATCGCCGACGACGCGACCCATCAGGTCAGCGTCTTCAACAACGGCGCCCTGGTCCGCACCATGCCCACCTCGATGGGGATGGGGGGCACCGAAGACGTCGGCGGCAGAAAGATTTCGTTGTGGACCCCGTCCGGCGTCTACACCGTGCTCGACAAGGGCAACCCGGTGGTCATGGACTCCTCGACGTTCGGGCTGCCCAAGAACTCCCGCCTGGGCTACCGCGAAACGATCAACTACGCCACCAAGATCAGCACCGACGGCATCTATCTGCACGAGCTCGACGCCACGGTGTGGGCGCAGGGGCATCAGGACACCTCGCACGGATGCTTGAACCTGAACGCGGACAACGCGAAATGGTTCTACGACTTCTCCGTGCCCGGTGATGTGGTGGAGGTCCGCAACAGCGGCGGCCCGCCGTTGACATTGGCGCAGAACGGCGACTGGACGATCAGCTGGGACGACTGGCGCAAAGGCAGCGCGCTGAAGCCAACCTGAAATCAGCGTGATGTGGCTCATTCGTCACCGGCAGTTGTGCCCCACTTCACAGTAAACTCTTGACTCGTTCCAGATAAGTGCGTCATATTGGTGCGGTGTCATCGACGGCCGATTACGCGGAACGACTGCGGATGGCCGATCTCCGGGTGACCCGCCCCAGGGTCGCCGTGCTGGAGGCAGTCGACGCCCACCCGCACTCCGACACCGAGACCATCTTCTCGGCGGTGCGCGTAGGCCTGCCAGACGTCTCCCGCCAGGCCGTGTACGACGTTCTCAACGCGCTGAGCACGGTGGGTTTGGTCCGCCGGATCCAGCCCTCGGGGTCGGTCGCCCGCTATGAGTCGCGAGTCGGCGACAACCACCACCATGTCGTGTGCCGGGCCTGCGGCGTCATCGCCGACATCGACTGTGCGGTGGGTGAGGCGCCCTGCCTCACACCGTCTGACGACAACGACATTCTGGATGGCTTCGTCTTGGACGAGGCCGAGGTCATCTACTGGGGCGTGTGCCCCGACTGTTCGACTGCAGGTTCCTAGAACGCAGCCCAATCACCCCTAAGAAAGGAATGCTGTGCCATCCGATATCTCCGAAGGTCGGCCGCCCCATGACGACAGCAAGACGGCTAGCACCAGCGAAAGCGAAAACCCCGCAATCGCCTCCCCCAAGCCGAAATCGAACGCACCCCTGACGAACCGGGACTGGTGGCCCGACCAGGTCGACCCGTCGATGCTGCAGCCGCACAACCCCCGGTCCAACCCGCTGGGCGACGACTTCGACTACGCCGCCGAGTTCGCCAAACTCGACGTCAACGCGCTCAAGGCCGACGTGATCTCGGTGATGACCACCTCCCAGGACTGGTGGCCCGCCGACTACGGCCACTACGGCGGCCTGTTCATCCGGATGAGCTGGCACGCGGCCGGCACCTACCGCATCTTCGACGGCAGAGGCGGCGGCGGCCAGGGCATGCAGCGGTTCGCCCCACTCAACAGCTGGCCGGACAACGTGAGCCTGGACAAAGCCCGTCGGCTGCTGTGGCCGGTCAAGAAGAAGTACGGCAACAAGATCTCCTGGGCGGACCTGATCATCTTCGCCGGTAACTGCGCCCTGGAATCGATGGGATTCAAGACCTTTGGGTTCGCGTTCGGCCGCGAAGACGTCTTCGAGCCCGAGGAAACCCTCTGGGGCGAGGAGGACACCTGGCTGGGCACCGACAAGCGGTACTCCGGCGAGCGCGACCTCGCCCAGCCCTACGGGGCCACGACGATGGGTCTGATCTACGTCAATCCGGAAGGGCCCGAAGGCAAGCCGGATCCCATCGCCGCAGCGATCGACATCCGCGAGACGTTCGGCCGCATGGCGATGAACGACGAGGAGACCGCCGCACTCATCGTCGGCGGGCACAGCTTCGGCAAGACCCACGGCGCCGGCAGTGGCGATCTGGTCGGACCCGAGCCCGAGGCCGCTCCGATCGAACAGCAGGGGCTGGGCTGGAAGAGCTCGTATGGCACCGGCGTTGGGAAGGACGCCATCACCAGCGGCCTGGAGGTGGTCTGGACGCCGACCCCGACTCAGTGGGACAACACTTTCCTGGAGACGCTGTACGGCTACGAGTGGGAGCTCACCAAGAGCCCCGGCGATGCTTGGCAGTTCGTCGCCAAGGACGGCGCCGGTGCCGGAACCATTCCCGATCCGTTCGCCGGGCCGGGTCGGGCGCCGACGATGCTGGTCACCGACATCTCGATGCGCGAGTCCCCGATTTATCGGGACATCACCAGGCGCTGGCTGGACCACCCCGAGGAGTTGACCGAGGCCTTCGCCAAGGCCTGGTACAAGCTGCTGCATCGCGACATGGGACCGATCAGCCGCTACCTCGGGCCGTGGATTCCCGAGCCGCAGCTCTGGCAGGACCCGGTACCGGCCGTCGACCACGAGCTGGTGGACGAAAAGGACGTCGCGGAGCTGAAGAGCAAGGTCCTCG
This sequence comes from Mycobacterium sp. 852002-51613_SCH5001154, assembly GCF_001667425.1. Lineage (NCBI taxonomy): Bacteria > Bacillati > Actinomycetota > Actinomycetes > Mycobacteriales > Mycobacteriaceae > Mycobacterium > Mycobacterium sp. 852002-51613_SCH5001154. The sequence continues at coordinate 241,090 of NZ_LZII01000005.1, forward strand.
GGGCGGGCCTGTCGGTTCCCCAGCTGGTGAAGACCGCTTGGTCGGCGGCCGGGAGCTACCGCAACACCGACAAGCGCGGTGGCGCCAACGGGGCGCGGTTGCGCCTGGAGCCGCAACGGAACTGGGAGTGCAACGAGCCCTCCGAACTCGACAAGGTGTTGCCCGTGCTGGAGAAAATCCAGCGGGACTTCAACGACGCGGCATCGGGCGGCAAGAAGATCTCGCTGGCCGACCTGATCGTGCTGGCGGGCTCCGCGGCGGTCGAGAAGGCGGCGAAGGACGCCGGCTACGAGATCTCGGTGCACTTCGCGCCGGGGCGCACCGACGCCTCCCAGGAGAACACGGATGTGGAGTCGTTCGCGGTGCTCGAACCGCGGGCCGACGGCTTCCGCAACTACATCCGGCCCGGCGAGAAGGCTCCCCTGGAGCACCTGCTGATGGAGCGGGCATACCTACTCGGTGTGACCGCCCCGGAGACGACGGTGCTCGTCGGCGGCCTGCGTGCGCTCGGCGCCAATCACGGCGGCACCAAGCACGGGGTGTTCACCGACCGGCCCGGCGCGTTGACCAACGACTTCTTCGTCAACCTGCTCGACATGGGTACCGAGTGGAAGCCGTCGGAGACCGCGGAGAACGTCTATGAGGGCCGCGACCGGGCCTCGGGCGCGACCAAGTGGACCGCGACCGCGAATGACCTTGTGTTCGGGTCGAACTCGGTGCTGCGCGGGTTGGCCGAGGTCTATGCCCAGGACGACAGCCAGGGGAAGTTCGTGGAGGACTTCGTCGCGGCCTGGGTCAAGGTCATGAACAACGACCGGTTCGATCTGAAGTAACACCCGGATACCGAGTGGCGCCCCGCGGGCCATGGGCTCGCGGGGCGCCCTCAGGTCAGGGCGCGGTCGTTTCCGCGACACATAACCTATGCAGATGACACGCGGCAAACCGTCGCACTCGGTTATGCCTCGTGACGTCGACGGGGCTCAGCGCGCGAAATCCCACTGGCCGAAGTCGGGCGCCAGGACCTCGTCGATGTCCACGTTGATCCCGCCGAGCAGCGGGCTGGGGTTGCTCGGGCTGTTGACCACGGACTGGTAGAGCACAGCCGCGGGTTCGCGCTGTCCATGCGACCACGACTTCGTCTGCCACGCCCACCGGTGCCCGGGCGTGGTCGAGTTTCCTATGACGCCGTCGCGGATCGCCCAGCCGCACGCGCCGGCATGGCCGTAGATGCCGGTGCGACCCACGCCCAGGACCGAGTTGATTCCGCGAAACCATTGGACGGCAACGCTATTCCAGGTGTTGACGTCGATGTCGTCGTCGATGCTGAAAAAGATCGGGGCCGAGCCCGGGCCCCCGGCCGCGGCGTGCAGCCGCGATGCGGTCTGCGCATCGGCCACGCCGCCGTCGTAGCCGCGCGTGCAGTCCGAAGGGTCGGGCCACCCGGGTTTGCCGTACTGGAAGTTACTGACGATCTGGAGACCCGCCGCGCGCAGCGCGTCCGCGTACTCGCGCGTGATGGGCTTTGCCTCGAAATTGGCCCCCGGCCGTGACTCCGACACATAATTCACCACCCCGCCATAACCCGCGGATTTGATCTCGTCCGGGGCAATCCTGCGCTCGGCGAAATCGATCAGCCGCATGTCGGCGGCGAATGCCTTTGGCCCCGCGGTGTTGGTGGCCAGCGTTGCGAGGCCGAGTAAAGCCGGCGCGGCGGCAAATTTCAGGGCGTCGCGCCTCGACACCCATCGCGGCGCGCCGCGTTCGCCTGCTGCAGCCGAATCCTGCACCGCGCGATGGTAACAAATAGCGCCCGACCTGGGCGAACTGCGGCGCGGGCGCACCGGCTGGCCCCGGGCACGTCGACGAAGCCATCGGCCGCCGACCCGAGCGCCCCGCTCGCCCCGCCATGGCGTCGGAGCTGTGCTCCCGCCGGCGCCCACCGGCTCATCACCTGCGGCTGGGTATAGCGTCGAATACCTCGTGCCGCGCGGGGGCCCGGCCGAACGGTTCAATCCCGTTCGGGGCCGAATGGCATGATCTTTGGGTGCCGGATTTCCGTCAGACCGTTTACCCGGGAGCCGGTGACGCCCGAGCTCGTTGCGCTCGATTAGGTGATCGAACTATAGTCTGGACACATGTCCAGTTTGCTGTCGCGGGGTTCGGGAGCCCGTTGACCGCGATGGATTCGGCGCCATTCCGCGGCCATTCACCAGCAAAGAAGAGTTGAGTATGCGAATTGCCCTGCTGTCCTACCGTAGTAAAACCCATTGCGGCGGACAGGGCGTCTACGTGCGCCATCTCAGCCACGGTCTGGTGGAACTGGGTCATGACGTCGAGGTGTTCTCCGGCCAGCCCTACCCCGACCTGCTCGACCCGCGGGTGCGGCTGACCAAGGTGCCGAGCCTCGACCTTTACCGCGAACCCGACCCCTTCCGCGTGCCAAGGCCCAGCGAGATTCGCGACTCGATCGACCTGTTGGAACTGCTCACCACGTGGACGGCTGGTTTTCCGGAACCCCGGACGTTCACCATGCGCGCCGCGCGGTTGCTGGCGGCCCGGATGGCCGACTTCGACGTCGTCCACGACAACCAGAGCCTGGGCACCGGGCTGCTCACCATCGCGGGTGCGGGACTGCCTGTGGTGGCCACCGTGCATCATCCCATCACCCGTGACCGGGTGCTCGACCTGGCGGCCGCGCGATGGTGGCGAAAGCCGTTGGTGCAGCGCTGGTATGGATTCCTGGCGATGCAGCAGCAGGTGGCGCGCCAGATCCCGGACCTGCTGACGGTCTCGTCGTCGTCGGCCGCCGACATCGTGAGCGACTTCGGGGTCTCGCCGGACCAGCTGCATGTGGTGCCGCTAGGCGTGAACACCGACTTGTTCAAGCCGGGATCCCTTCCCCGGCAACCTGGGCGGGTCATCGCGATTGCCAGTGCCGATACGCCGCTGAAGGGTGTGCGCACCTTGCTGCATGCGGTCGCTCGGCTGCGTACGAGCAGGGATCTCGAGCTGCGGCTGGTCGCCAAGGTGGAACCCAACGGGCCCACCCACAAACTCATCGCCGAGCTCGGCATCTCCGACATGGTCCACATCACCAGCGGGCTTTCCGACGCCGAGCTGGCCGCGTTGTTCGCCTCGGCCGAAGTCGCCTGCATTCCCTCACTCTACGAAGGGTTTTCGCTACCGGCGGTGGAGGCGATGGCCAGCGGAACGCCGATCGTCGCGAGTCGGGTCGGTGCGCTCCCGGAAGTCCTCGGCACCGACGGCGCGTGCGCCGAGCTGGTACCGCCCGCCGACGTCGACGCGCTCACCCGTGCCCTCGGAGACCTGCTGGACTCACCGGAGAAGCGACGGAGCCTGGGCAAGGCGGGACGAACCCGCGCGGTCAACGTGTTCAGCTGGGAAGCCGTGGCCGCCCAAACCGTGCGGGTGTATGAGCGGGCGATCGCACGCAACGCCGCCTCGGCCACTCCCGAAGGGGAAACGCGATGCTGACAGTCGATTTCGACCGGCTACGGGTGGGGCCGGCGACGAAGGTGATCGACGTCGGCTGCGGAGCAGGCCGGCATGCCTTCGAAGCGTACCGGCGCGGTGCCGACGTGGTCGCGTTCGACCGCGATGAGGCCGAATTGCGTTCCGTGGATACCATTTTGCGCGCGATGGCCGAAACCGGTGAGGCGCCTGCCGGTGCGTCGGCGAAGGTGGTGGTCGGTGACGCCCTGAAGTTGCCGTACGCCGACGAGACGTTCGACTGCGTGATCGCGTCCGAAATCTTGGAGCACATACCGCACGACGACGCCGCGATCGCCGAATTGATCAGGGTGCTCAAGGCCGGCGGCACTCTGGCGGTCAGCGTGCCACGCTGGCTTCCGGAGCGGGTGTGCTGGCTATTGTCCGACGAATACCACAGCAACGAGGGCGGCCACGTACGCATCTACCGGGCCAGCGATCTGCGCGCCAAGATCTCGGATGGCGGAATGGAATTGACGCATTCCCACCACGCGCACGCACTGCACTCCCCCTTCTGGTGGTTGAAATGCGCTGTGGGCGTGTCGAACACCGATCACCGAGCCGTGTCGGCGTATCACCAACTCCTGGTATGGGACCTGACGCAACGGCCGAAGATCACGCAGCTGGCGGAATCGCTGCTCAATCCGCTGGTCGGCAAGAGCGTGGCGATGTATTTCGTCAAACAACCGCCGGCCGAAAGCCAGGCGACGGTGGGATATTCAGTTGCGTCGGTCTAACCCACCATCGGTCCCGGGCGTCCTCAGTCCCGAGCAATGCCGTCGCACCGCGCTGTCGATCGCGGCCATGCAGGAGCCCACCGGGGCCATCCCCTGGTCTGAGGGGGGCCACACCGACCCGTGGGATCACGTGGAGTGCGCGATGGCGCTCACCGCCGCCGGGCTGCTGGAATCGGCGCGCGCTGCGTTCGAATGGAGCCGTCGCACGCAGCGGCCGGACGGCTCCTGGCCCATCCAGCTCCGCGCGGGCGTCGTCGAAGATGCCAACAGCGACAGCAACTTCTGCGCCTACATCGCCACCGGCGTCTGGCATCACGTGCTCGTCACCGGCGACCGGCGCTTCGCCGCTCAAATGTGGCCGGTCGTGCACAAGGCGATCGACTTCGTCATCGACTTACAGGTCGGCTATGGCGAAATCTGTTGGGCCCGTGGTGAAGCCGGCCCTTTGAACGAAGCGCTGCTGACCGGTTGCGCAAGCGTCTTTCACAGCATGCGGTGCGCCTTGGCGCTCGCGGCCCTGGTCGGCGAGCCTCAGCCGGAGTGGGAACTGGCGCTGGGCCGACTGGGACACGCGTTAGCCGCGCACCCCGAGGCGTTCACCGAGAAGGACCGCTACTCGATGGACTGGTACTACCCCATTCTCGGTAGCGCGCTGCGGGGGCCCGCGGCGGCCGCGCGCATCGAACAGCGCTGGGACGACTTCGTGGTCGGCGGACTGGGCATCCGCTGTGTGGTGGACCGACCCTGGGTAACCGGCGCCGAGACCTGCGAGCTGGTGATGGCGCTGGACGCCATCGGTCAGCGGTCCGCCGCCCATCGCCAGTTCGGCGCCATGCAGCATCTCCGCGAGGAGGACGGCTCTTACTGGACGGGTTTGGTGTTCGCGGACGGGAAACGCTGGCCCGAGGAGCGCACCACTTGGACGGGAGCGGCGATGATCCTCGCCGCGGACGCGCTGTCGAACACCACTGCGGGCGCCGGGATTTTCCGCGCCGAGGGATTGCCGATGGGTCTGCAGACCGACTTCGACTGCGAATGCGTCTCCACAGGTCCCGGCTGGTGACGTGAGTCCGGCTAGATCTGCTCGCCCGGCTGACCGCTGACACGTTCCAGGACCCTTAGCGATCCGGTGGCCGAAACCTCCCGGAACTGTCCGGAATCGATAGCGCGACAGTAGATGTAGTAAGGGGGCCGTCCGCCGTCCCTGGGGTCCGGGAAGACGTCGTGAATAGCCAGCGCGCCGCCGACGGCCACCCACTTCGCCCATCCGTCGAAGTCCTGGTTCGCCGCGGCCTCACTGTGGCCGCCGTCGATGAACAAGAATCGCAGCGGTGACCGCCACCCGGAGGCGACGATCGGCGACTTGCCCACGACGGCGACGACGTGGTCGTCCAGCCCCGCCGCATCGAGCGTGCGCCGGAAGGTCGGCAGGGTGTCGAACAGCCCCGTGACCTCGTCGACCAACGCGGCATCGTGGTATTCCCAGCCGGCCTGGTGCTCCTCGGAGCCGTGGTGGTGGTCGATCGTGTAGAGCACGCCCGCGGTTTGTTGGGCCGCGGCGCCGAGCAACAGGGTGGATTTGCCGCAATACGTGCCGATTTCGACGGCGACGCCGCCGTCGAGATACCGCAGCGCGGCTTCGTAGAGCGCCCGTCCCTCGTCGGCGGGTAGGAACCCCTGCACCTGTTCGGCCAGCGCGAACAGGCGTTCGGGCGCACTCGCGTCGACGTGACTCATCAGCTGAACCTATCGTTCGCGCCACCGGTGCCCCCACGGTGGTCGGGGTCGCCGCCGCGCGACCGGACTGAGGTCGCTTTGCCTAAGCCCAGCGGCCGGGCCGGGACCGCTTTACCATCATGCTGTGCTTGCCCGCAGACTCCGTGACATCAGCCTGGCGGCGGTCCTCATCGCGGCCGCACCGGCGTTGCCCGCTGCCCTCCCGGCGTCCGCAATTCCCAGCGCCGCGGCCGCCACCTGCCCCCAGGTGCAGGTGGTCTTCGCCCGCGGACGGATGGAGTCGCCGGGACCGGGGGTGTTGGGCAACGCGTTCATCAGTTCGCTGCGATCCAAGGTCAACAAGAACATCGGCGTCTATGCCGTGAATTACCCCGCCGACACCGAGGTTGCTCAGGGTGCCAACGACATGAGCCACCACGTTCAGGACATGATCAACAATTGCCCGAATACCCGGCTGGTGCTCGGCGGCTACTCGCTCGGCGCGGCGGTGACCGACGTGGTCCTCGCGGCGCCCATCGGCGCGTTCGGCTTCGACAGCCCCCTGCCGCCGGGCGCCGACCAGCACATCGCTGCCGTGGCCCTCTTCGGCAACGGCAGCCAGTGGGTCGGTCCGATCACCAACTTCAACCCGACCTACAACGACCGGACCATCGAGTTGTGCCACGGCGCCGACCCCATCTGCAACCCCGCCGACCCGAACACCTGGAACGCGAACTGGCCGCAACACCTCGCCGGTGCGTACATCGACGCGGGCATGGCGAATCAGGCGGCCGACTTCGTCGCCGGCAAGCTCTGAGCGATCCGGCGCGCCGGATCGCTACAGGCGGTTGTGAGCGAGCTAAGCCCGCGACGTAACCCGCTCCGGCGATCTCGTGGTCCGACGCCGTCGTGCCCGCAGTCCCACGTACCCGAGCAGCAGACCCGCGCCGATCTCGGCGACCGCGGTGACCCACGAGAACCAGGTGACGTTGATGCGCGGCCCGGACGTGAAGCTGTCCTGGAAGTCCGGCAGGAACGTCGGCAGCACATGGGCATAGACGAACAGCGCGGCGCTGCCGAAACCCACCGCGATCGCCGCCTCGGGCGCCCGCGGGTGATGACGCAGGACGAGCACGACGGCGATCAGCACGACGATGCCCTGGATGGTGCCGCCGACCATGATCGACGGCGGCGATGCCGCCATTCCCCGCCGAAAATGATCGATTGCGTGCAGGGCGTAGGCGGCGGCGAACCCGATCATCGCCGTGGTGAGCGGACGGTGCGCTGTGCTCGAAAACCAATTGTTCGACATCGCTTTCCCCAATCGACTTCTACTACTCACGGTAGTAAACGGTGGGAATGATGTAAACGGCGCACACCGAAAATCTCGGGGCATCGCCGTGGCTCTCGCGCCACGGCTGCCCTCTATGGCGGAGCGCTGCCCCGGACGGAGTTATCGAAATGATTTGCGGCTCGATTATCGCGTGGGAGCGGGTCCACGCCCGGTACGCCTATTGCGCAATTTACGCACGGAAATGTTCAGGCCGGGGTGTTGGTGCTGGAGTAGAGCTTGAAGTCGCGGATCAGCGGAATGACCTCGCCACCGGCGACCGCGGCACGTTGGCTGGCGCGGAAAGCGGGGTGACGACGCATCGCCTCACGGCGTTCGCGTTCCTGGCGCCGAGCCGCAGCCCATCGCGGGTGGGACTGAAGGGAAATAACCGTCGCTCCCGTTGAATTCGCCACGATCGTTAACTCCTCCCAGTGCAACCCGCAAAAGCTACGCCTTCTGGTTATCGGCTTGTGATCTCAGGATGCCCGGCCGATCCTGAGGCCAAACCACCCACGAAGTTGAGAACTAGCCATGAATTTCGACTAATCCCGCCGCCGTTACCGCGCCGCCGTCCGTGCTGGCCCGCCCGCGATTCGAAACGTTAGCGGCGAGCACCGACAGATTTCGGAGTTCGGTCGGGACGGCGGTGGCTGCTATCGTCCCCGCGTATGCCCAAGATGGACCGCCGCCGCATGATGTTGACCACCGGGATCGGCGTGCTGGCAGCCGCGCTGCCTGCGCCGGATGCCCTGGCCAGCCCGGGTCGCACACCCGCTCCCGCCGCTCCCAGCGGCCAAACCGGCACCTACATTTTTCACGACGAATTCGACGGACCCGCCGGCTCAGCGCCGGATTCGTCGAAGTGGACGGTGGCGAAGGCCCGCGAATCCATCAAGGACCCGACATATTGGGAGCTGCCCGAGCACATCGGGCAGTACCGCGACGATCGTCGCAACGTCTTCCTCGACGGCAACTCCAACCTGGTTCTCCATGCCGCCAAGGACGGCCCCACCTACTACAGCGGCAAAGTCCAAAGCCTCTGGCGGGGTGGCGTCGGCCATACCTGGGAAGCCCGTATCAAGCTCAACTGCCTGACCGCCGGTGCCTGGCCGGCCTACTGGCTGGGCAACGATGACCAGGGCGAGATCGACGTGATGGAGTGGTACGGCAACGGCAGTTGGCCCTCGGCCACCACCGTGCACGCGAAAGCCAATGGCGGCGAATGGAAGACCCACAACATTGCGATGGACAGCGCCTGGCACACCTGGCGCACGCAGTGGGATGAGGCCGGGATCCGGTTCTGGAAGGACTACTCTGACGGGGCCCAGCCGTATTTCGACGTGCCGGCGAGCTCGCTGCCCGATTGGCCGTTCAACGGACCGGGCTACACGGTCTACCCGGTGTTCAATCTGGCGGTGGCAGGTTCCGGCGGCGGCGATCCGGGACCGGGAACCTATCCCGCCGACATGCTCGTCGACTGGATCCGCGTCTGGTAGGCGGGTTCAGTGGGTGAGCAGGGCGGTCGCACTCCAGGCCCTGCCGCCCGGGTGCCGCGGATTCGGCTGGGGTAGCCACGTGAGCGGGCGCATCCACACCGGCAAGCGATGGAATCGGTGGGCGGCGAGGTAGAGCGCCTCGACTTCGACGGTCCGCCAGCCCAGGTTTTCGAAATAGGCCAGCCCGTTCTCGGGGGCGAACTTGAACGGCGCGTTCTGCAGCATGCCGGCCATCTTCTTGTTCATCATCTTCTTCAGCCCTGGACCGGCGAAGTCGAGCATCCACCAGGCGACCTCGGGTCGCTTGATCGCCGCTGAAAGCGCAACGACGTCGCTGTCCTCCAGATACATCAACAGGCCCTCGGTCAGCACCATCGTCTTGGTGGCGCCGCGCAGGGCGTCGTCGAGGAAGGCGTCGCGGGCCGCGGTGTTGGCCAGGTCGACGGCGGTGCGGGTCAGCCGGCACCGCGGCGCCTGGTCGGCAAGGAGCTGCGTCTTTTCCGCGAGCAAGTCCGGCAGGTCCGCCTCCACCCACGTGAAATCGGCCGGAAGGTCCAGCCGATACGGGCGGGTATCCAGACCGGCGGCCAGGTTCAGCACCCGGTCGCAGCCGCCGGCGATCGCATCGACGATGGCGTCGTCGATGAGCTTGGTGCGCGCGACGAGCCACCAGCCGTTGCGGGTCGACCGCGGCACGTTGGCGACGATCTCGCGGCCGTGTTCACCCGCGAGGCGCTCGGCAAGCGGGTCGCTGAAAAGCGCGTCGGGACGGGCGGTTTCGGTCGCTCGGTGCAATGCGGTCCAGCGAGCGGTGTCCGAAACGTGGGTGATCGTGTGTCTGGGGGCTGACATACGTGCGTTATAGCAGCACCAGTGCCGGCCTATTGACCGGCCTTGCCTCCCGCGAACCATGCTTCCGTCACCGCGCGCGTCTGGGGTGGCGGGTAGACGGTGTCAGGTCGTCCGATCTGACCGACCTTGACCGTCCACGCCGACGATGAGCGGTCGATGCAACTCCCGGCGCCCTGGCTGGGCAGCCACAGCACCGCGGTATTGCCACCGCCGCCGGTGCCGCACCCGTACACCGGGACATACCCGTCGGCGCGACCGCCCCAGGCGCCACCGTTGCGGAACAGGCACCGCGTGCCGTCGTCGAGAGTCAGCGCGAACGGGTCCGGGGTTGTGGGTGCCTGCACGGGCGGCAGCGGGCCGTCGTAGTTCACCCGATGCATGCGCTTGTCCCAGGGATTGTCCACGCACAGCAGCGATCCGGGTGTCGAGGGCCAACAGGTGAGGGCGCCCGCCGCGGTTGGCGAGCAGGAGTAGACGTTGTCGGCCAGCGCCGACGGCGACGGTGAAGAGCACTCGCTGGCCTGGCCGACGTTGCCCGGTCCGGACGCCACCTGGTAACCGTTCATCGGTTGGCCATCGGGCCCGACGGCCACGACGGTGATCTGCTGGGTGGGCGGCGGATCCGCGGCAGCCGGCCCGGGCGGCGACAGGATCGTCGCTGTCAGCACCGTCAGCGCGGCGACGGGGACACCGGCGATTCGCGACATCACGTTCACCGCGCAAAACCTTTCGTACGGCGGCCCCCTTGTTGAAGGGTACGGTGCGCATATGTCCGATCGAAACCGTCGTTTTCTGCTCCGCGAACGCCCCACCGGCCGCATCGGCCCGGACACCTTCGAACTGAGCGAGGAGGCGGTGCCCGAGATCGGCGACGGCGAGGCGCTGGTGCGCGTCGACTGGATCTCGCTCGACCCGACCAACCGCATGTGGATCAACGACACCCCGACATACCTCCCCCCGGTCGGGCTCGGCGAGGTCATGCGCGCCGCCGGGATCGGCGAGGTCGTCGCGTCCAAGAGCTCCACCTACGCGGTCGGACAGCAGGTGCAAGGCCTGCTCGGCTGGCAGGAGTACGCGGTCCTCACGGACACGGCGATGGTGAACCCGGTGGACGTGGCACCCGGCATCTCGCCGAGCGCCTACCTGGGTGCGCTCGGGATGACCGGGCTCACCGCGTGGATCGGGATCCGTGAGATCGGCAAGCCGCGGCCGGGCGAGACCGTCGTCGTCTCCGCGGCCGCGGGTGCGGTCGGGTCGGTCGCCGGCCAACTCGCCAAGGCCGCCGGCGCTCGCGTCGTCGGGATCGCCGGCGGGCCCGAGAAGTGCGCGCTACTCACCGACCAGCTCGGCTTCGACGCGGCCGTCGACCACCGAGCCGACGACTGGGCCGCCCAGCTGGCGGCGGCGACGCCCAAGGGCATCGACGTCGACTTCGAAAACGTCGGCGGCGACCTGATGGACGCCATCTTCGCGCGCCTCAACATCGGCGCCCGCGTCGCGCTCTGCGGCCTGATCTCCGGCTACAACGCGGAAGACCCCCCGCCGGGCCCCCGCGCATTCGGCAATCTGCTCATCCAGCGCGCCACATTGCAGGGTTTCATCGTCCTCGACCACTTCGGGCGCGCGCCGGAAGCGATCGGCGAGATCGCGGGCCTGATCGAGGCGGGAAAGCTCACCCCGCTCGAGACCATCGTCGAGGGCTTCGAGCAGCTGCCAACGGCGATCAACATGCTCTTCGACGGCAAGAACGTCGGCAAGCTGGTGGTCAAGGTCGGCTGATCCTCAGTCGAATTCGAGTAGGGCGAAGACGCCGCGATAAGGCTTCGCGGGCGGAAAGCGCCAGAACGCGGGGTATAGCTTGCCGAAGAAGAAGCCCCGCCCCGCGGGCATCGGTACATCGTGCACGGCACGGATGCCGGGCACGCCTTCCGCCAGCTTCGCCAGTTGACGCACCGAGAGGCTGAAGGGCATCGGCGGTACCCGGTAGCGCTTGGACGATCGCAGCCCCCTTCGCGCGACCTTCTTGACGATCGTCGGCGGCAGGTCGAAGAACATCCGGCCGCCGGGAAATCGCTTGGCGCACTGGGTGATCAGTCCCAGCGCCTCGTTGGGCTGTAGGTACATCAGCAACCCTTCGGCGGTGACGAACACGCCGTTGCCGGTGTCGACCTTGTCCATCCAGCTGTAGTCGAGTGCGGACTGCGCGAGATGAGTGATCCGCGTGGATTGCGGCAGCAGCCGCTGCCGAAGGTCGATGACCTGAGGCAAATCCACCGAAAGCCAACTGAATTGCGCGCCGGGTAGGGCGCGGTCCAGGCGCCAGAAAGACGTCTGGAAACCTTCGGCAAGCGCGACCACGGTCGCCCTGGGATGCGCGGTCAGGTAATCGATTGCGCACCGATCGACGGCCAGCGAACGCAGCGCCATCTCCTGGCCCCTGCGCCCGAACTTCTCGAAGTCGAAGTCGAAGGACTCCACCAGCCTGACGGCCATCGGATCGTCGATGATCGGGTCCGGGCGCCCGGCCTGATATGCCCTGCCGTAGAGGGTCAGCAGCGCCGTTTCCGAAACACCGGTCAGCAGCGTGGCATCCACCTTCTGGCTGTCTTGATTCGTCATCACGCCAAACCGTAACCGGCTCAGCGCCGAACGTAGGTGCCTACGCGCCGTCTCATGTCGAGCGGCTAGGCCGGTGCGGAAGCCGGATCGATCGGAATCGCTATCTCGTTGCGACGCCGCATCGGCAGCGTCCAGGGCGGATCGTAGAACCAGGCCTCGGCCTCTCCCGTGGTCTTGATCCCGTTGTCCCGCAATGTTTTCCTGAGCTCATCGGTGCGAGACGCGACCGCCTTGGGGCTGCGGTCACCGCTGAATCGCAGCACGGCTATGGTCGCGGACGGCACAGTGACGAGGCGGACCTGATCGTCTTTGGGCGCGGGAAGGGTCTCCATCGTCCACTTCTCGGGCATGAAAAACCGGATCACCCAGCCACTCTCGGCGCCGGCGGACTGGACGACGGGCGCGGTCATCGCGATCTGCTGGCCACGACGGCCCGGCTGCTGGCTGACGGGTGCCGTCATCGAGATCGATTCGTTGCCCCGATTGCCGCCGAATATGTATCCCGCCAGTCGTCGGAACCCCACGTCACGAGCGCGGTTTTCGTCGGCGTCGACTGTAGTCTCGGCGGCAATCCGCGGACCGTAGCGGCGTATCTCGACGGTGCCGGTGAGCGGATGGCGCGTGTACTTCGGTTCCTCGAGGCCAACGCGAATGCCGCCCACCGCCAGAACCGATTCGGCGACCTGCTCGGCGAGCTTGATCGGGTTCATCATCAAAACCATTTGACCCATCAGGCCCCGATGACGCAAGTGCGGTCACTCCCCAACGACGGTGTCACCCGACCCTTGTCTTTCGTCGTGGGCGAGGGTAACGCGCGTCCTCCCCGGTGGCGGGTTGGGATCGGTAGCCGACCCGGGGATCTGTACTTGGCGCAACGACGACGCCAGTCCGGCGCCGCCCCACGAAAGGAAGTCAGAAATGAAGATCGTCCCGGCCAGCATCGAAGAGCAGATCAACCGGGTGGACCGGCAGCGCAGCCTCTACATCGGGCTCAGCGCCGGCGCCGTGGCGCTGTGGAGCGCTTTCCGGCTGATCTGGGCCCTCTACATCGGGATGACATTCGGCTGGTTCTTGGGGTCGATGGTCTTCCAGTTGGTGCTGTGGGGCGTGATCGGTGCGGTCTCGGCGGTTGCGGCCGCTGGGTTCCTGACCCGCTACGCCAAGGGCTCTTGACTCGTCCGTAGCAGCGCGAAGTTCCGAACCTCATGGAGGTTCGGAACTCTTGCGTTCGAAGGCTAGAGCTGGGCCCAGACCGACTTCGTCTTCAGGTAGGCCTCGATGCCCTCACGCCCGAACTCGTGACCCCAGCCGGACTGCTTGTAACCGCCGAACGGTACATCGTGGTCGAACACCAACTGGCAGTTCACCTGAACGCTGCCGGCCTGCAGCCGCTTGACGATGCGGTGGGCGCGGCCGAGGTTCTCCGTCCAGGCCGTGGCCGCCAGGCCGTAGGTGGTGTCGTTGGCCATGGCCACGGCCTCGTCCTCATCGTCGAACGGCAGGACACTGACCACCGGCCCGAAGATCTCCTGCTGATACAGCCGCATGCCGGGGTCGACGTTGGTCAGCACCGTCGGGTGCACGAAGTAGCCCTTGCGGTCCAGGCGGTAGCCGCCGGTCACCACTTCGACGCCGTCACTCTTGCCCTCGTCGATAAAACCCATGACGCGGGTCAGCTGCTTCTGGCTGATCAACGGTCCGCTGACGCAGCCCTCTTCGCTGGGCGCGCCCAGCTTGAACGTGTCAGCCATCAGCGCAATGCCTTCCACCACGCGGTCGTACACCCCACGCTGCACGAAAATCCTCGAGCCACATACGCATCCCTGCCCGGAGTGCACGAAGATGCCCAACGACGCCATCATGATCGCCTTGTCCAGGTCGGCGTCGTCGAAGATCAGCACCGGCGACTTCCCGCCGAGTTCGAGCATGACCTTCTTCAGGTTGCCGGCCGAGGCCCGCACGATCTCCTTGCCGACCTCGGTCGACCCGGTGAAGGCGACCTTCTCGACGTCGGGATGCGCGGTGATCGCCGCACCGGCGGTATGCCCGTAACCGGTCAGCAGGTTGACCACTCCCTCGGGGACACCGGCATCGTGAATCAGCCTGTCCAGCAAGACCGCCGACAGCGGGGTCTCCTCCGCGGGTTTGACGAGCATGCTGCACCCGGCCGCCAGCGCGGGCGCCAGCTTCGCGCTGGCATTGAAGATCGGGCCGTTCCACGGGAAGATCAGCCCCACCACGCCGAAGGGCTCCTTGAGCGTGTAGGCATGCATGTTGACGAAGGCGTCGGTGGCGATGCCGTCCGTCTTCACGTCATACGCGACGCCGTTGAGCTTGGAACACCAGCCCGCGTAGTAGCGGAAGAACTCCGAGCAGGTCGACATCTGCAACTGCGCCTGCATCAACGGCATGCCGGTGTTGAGCGAGTCGAGTTGGGCGAACTCTTCGGCATGCTCGTCGATCAAATCCGCGATACGCCACATGATCTTGGCGCGCTCGCGGCCCGGCAGCTGGGACCAGGCGCCCGATTCGAAGGAAGCCCTCGCCCGCGCGGCGGCACCGTCGACCGCCGCTTCCCCACAGTCGGTGAACTCGGTGATCGTCTCCTCGGTGGCGGGGTCGATGACCGCGATGACCTCGCCCGTTCCCGGGCGGTTTCGGAGGTCCTCCAATACCGTCTGCAGCGTCATCCGATCCCTTCCGTATCGCGGTGCCGTTCGGCCGGCACACAATGCTGAGCACTTGCTTAGCATTGTGTGTGCAGCCGGTCAAGGCCGCGTTCACGGATCAGACCGCGGCGCCGTGCCGCGAAAGCGGTTGGTATCGATTGGCTAGCGCAGCACTCAGCGCAGTTCCTGGATGCGGATCAGGTTGCCCGCGGGATCGCGGACCGCGCAGTCCCGCAGTCCGTACGGCTGTTCTGTCGGCTCCTGGACGATGTCGACGTCGTTGGCCTGCAGCTGCTCGAAGGTGCGGTCGAGGTCCTTGGTCGCCAACAGCAACGTGGCGTAGCTGCCCTTGGCCATCATCTCGGCGATGGTGCGCCGCTCGTCATCGGTGATGCCCGAGTTGGCGGCCGGCGGATTCAGGACGATCGACGTGTCGGGCTGGTTCGGAGGTCCCACGGTGATCCACCGCATCTTGCCCTTTCCGACGTCAAGGCGGACTTCGAAGCCGAGGGTGTCGCGGTAGAAGGCGAGCGAGGATTCCGGGTCGTCGTGTGGCAGGAAGCTCGAGTGAATCGTGATATCCATGGGGTCAGGCTAAGCGCGGCCCGGTGACCGATGCTTCTCGATTCCTGATCGGTCTGGTCACCTGTTTGGCCACGCAGGGCGGCATTCCGGCCAGCGTGTCCACCCCCAGGCGCCGGTAGGTGCTCGGCGGCACGCCGACCAGTTCGGTGAAGCGAGTGCTGAAGGTGCCCAACGAAGAGCAACCGACCGCGAAACACACATCGGTGACGCTCAGGTCGCCACGCCGCAGCAGCGCCATCGCGCGCTCGATGCGCCGCGTCATCAGATAGGAGTATGGCGACTCGCCGTAGGCACGGCGGAACTCGCGGCTCAGGTGGCCGGCGGACATGTGCACGTCACGCGCGAGCGCCTCCACGTCCAGCGGCCGTGCATACTCGCGATCGATCCGGTCCCGGACGCGGCGGAGCAGCGTGAGGTTGCGCAGGCGCTGCGCCGCGTCGGCTCCTTGGCGCACCGGTAATCCCTACGCGCCGACCAACTCTGGATGGAACTTGGTCGCCATCCGGCGCAGCCCGTCACGCCAGTCGACCGTCGTGCCGCCGATCAGCTCGTGCATCCGGACGCTGTCCGTGGGATTGCCGCGCAGCGCCTGAGCGCTCACCTCGAAGACCGGCTCCTTGCCCACCAGCGAGCCCAGGTAGCCACACCACTCCTGGATGCTGACCGTTTGGTCACCGCACCAGTTGACCGTGGTCGCCGGGACCGACGCCACCTCCAGCAGCTTCGGAATGGTCGCGATGATGTCGTCCTCGTGAATCGGGTTGTAGCGCGCGGGTTCCCCGGGCGGGACCGGGATCGGGATGCCCGCCAGCAGCATCTCCATGTGGTAGAACGGCCACCCGCCGTTGTCGCCGTATGGGACGTTGAGCCGGGCGACGGTGGTGGGCACTCCGAGGGCCCGCGCCATCGAACGGGCGACGACCTCCCCGGCGATCTTGGAGATGGAGTAGGTGGGGAACAGGCACTTGTGGTTGTCGCCCAGGGCGGCGGCCTCGGTTCGCGGATCGTCGCCCGGCGGGTCATAGACGGCGGCGGACGAACAATGCAGAAACGCCTTGGCATCGCGGCAGTGCGCCATGAGCAGACCCACCGACTCCGCATTGGCGGCGAGGTCCTTGTCCCAGTTCCCGCTCTTGGCCACTGCCAGGTTCAGGACGTACTCGAAATCGGTTGGCAGACTGGCGAAGTCACCTGCTGCCAGGTTGACCTTCTCGCATCGGACGCCAGCCTTCTCCAGGCCCTCCCGGGCCGCCGGATCGGTGAAGCGGGCAATGCCCCACACCTCGTTGTCGGCCGCGAGCGCCCGCGCAATGGGGGTTGCGATTTGACCGGTCGGACCGGTGATCAGGATCTTCGAGCCGCGCATGCGCTGATAGTAGCGACTCACAGCCCTGGTTGGTCGTCGATGATGCCGAGCCAGATCTGCGCGACGTCGATGGCGACTTTCTCGCTGATGAAGGCATGCTGCGTCCCGGTGTAGATGTCCCGGAAAGCGCGCTCCAACCGGGTACCCTCCCGGATCGAGCTGGTGCCCGCGACCAGGTGCGCCCACTCGGCGCAGCTCCGGGCCGTGTCGGTCGCAAAGACCGCCGCCACGCGCATGTCCGCGCGCAGCAACGGTGTCAGCTCCTCCCCCGACGCGACCGCGGCCTCGGCGGTGGTGAACGCGTCGAGCACCAGCAGCCGAGCGGCGCGCCAGGCCGCGCGGTGGTGCGCCAGCCCCTTCTGGAAGGTCGGGCGGCTGGCCAGCGACGCCATGTCACTCATCCGGAACTTCGTCGCCGCCAACTCCTGGACGTCGTCGAGCATGCTCTTGGCGACGCCCAGGGCCCACGACGCGTGACCGGCGGCGGTCACCGGCATCAGCCCCATCCGGGTGGCCGGCGACGTCCCGCGATACGGCTGACGCACAAAGAGCTCGAAGGTGCGGCTCGCCGGTACGAACACCTCCTGGGCGCTGTAATCATAGGACCCGGTTCCCTTGAGCCCCTGGACAAACCAGCCGTCGTTGAAGCTGATCTGATCCCGGGGAATCACCGCGACCCGCATCTCGGGGAAGCCCTCACTGATCCAGCGCATTTCGCCGTTGTCCATCGGAAGGAACCCGGCGGCGACGTACTGGGAATGCCCGATGCCCGAGCCGAAGTTCCACGACCCGCTCACCAGGTAGCCGCCATCGACGGCGGATCCCTGCCCGTTGGGGAAGAATTGGCCGCCCATCGTGACGCGGTTGTCGTGCGCCGTGAACACCTCGGCAAAACCCTCGTCGGGCAGATACGCCGCGACGGCGAAGGAAGATGGCAGGTTGGCGATGCCGACCCACCCGAAAGAGCCGTCCTGCCAAGCCATTTCGATCCAGGTTTCGATCATCTCGGTGAACGACGGCTCCGTACCGCCCGCCGGGGCCGGGTTGAACGCGGACATCAGCCCGGTCGCCCACATCTCGTCGACGATCGCCGGGGTAAGGGTGCGCATCCGCTCGGATTCTGCGGCCTCGGCGCGCACCAGGTCGCGCATTCCGCGGGCGAGCGAGACAACCCGGTCATCGGTGTCGGCTATCGACGTCATCCACCTGTCCCATCATCGCGACGGCATCAGCGGGAAACTGATATCGGTGACCGTACCAACCGCTTAGCGCTGAAAAGAATGAATCGCGGGACACGGGGCCGGAAGCGGTACGCCGAAATGTCGCCTTACCGTAGGGGCGTGCGCTGGATCGTTGACGGCATGAATGTGATCGGGAGCCGCCCGGACGGGTGGTGGAAGGACCGCGGTCGCGCCATGGCCGCATTGGCCGACCGCCTCGACCGATGGGCCGCCACCCAAGGCGACCACGTGACGGTTGTGTTCGAACGGCCGCCGTCGAGCGCCATTCCCGCGGCGGCGATCGAGATCGCGTACGCGCCCCGGGCGGCCGCCAACTCGGCCGACGACGAGATCGTCCGGCGCGTCCAGGCCGACCCCCGGCCGCACGACATTCGGGTGGTGACGTCGGACAAAGGGCTGAGCGACCGCGTGCTGAGCCTGGGCGCCTCGGTCCACCCCGCTGCAAGCTTCCGCGACCTCATCGACCCCCCGGGGCAGCGGGCCCGATGAACACCAGCCGCAACCGGGTCTGTGCATCCGCCGGGGTCGACATCCCGATCATCCAGGCGCCGATGACCTATATCGCCGGCGCCCAGCTGGCCGCCGCGGTGTCCAACGCGGGCGCGCTGGGCGTCATCGAGACCACATCCGAGCAGGGGCGGGCCGACCTGCGGCGCGTCCGTGACCTCACCGACCGTCCGGTGGGCGCGAACATCGCGCTGATCATGAACCGCGACCCGGCCACCGTGGATCTCCTGGTAGCCAACGACATTCGCTTCGTCACCACATCGGCCGGCGATCCGGCGCTGTTCATCGGACGGCTCCACGATGCCGGGATCACCGTGTTCCATGTGGTGGGCACCCTCGCGGCTGCCCGGAAAGCCGTGGACGCCGGAGTGGACGGGCTCGTGGTCGAGGGCGTCGAGGGCGGCGGGTTCAAGAACCGATTCGGTGCGTCGACCATGGTGCTGCTGCCGCTGGTGGCGGCGCAGGTCGACGTGCCGATCGTGGCGGCTGGAGGGATCTGCGACGCGCGCTCGATGGCGGCCGCGTTCGTCCTCGGAGCCGAGGGCGTGCAAATGGGGACGCGGTTGCTCGCCTCGGCGGATTCCCCGGTGCACGGCAACCTCAAGCAGGCGGTCGTCGCGGCCGATGAAACCTCCACCGTGCTCCTCCCCCTCGACGGCAAACGCATGATGCGGGTGATCCGGACGGCCGCCGCCGAAAGGCTGGACACCGCGATGTCTTCCGGCGACGGCGCCGCGGCGCTGCAACGGGT
This sequence comes from Mycobacterium sp. 852002-51613_SCH5001154, assembly GCF_001667425.1. NCBI lineage: Bacteria > Bacillati > Actinomycetota > Actinomycetes > Mycobacteriales > Mycobacteriaceae > Mycobacterium > Mycobacterium sp. 852002-51613_SCH5001154. Next base: position 260,472 of record NZ_LZII01000005.1, read on the forward strand.
GCAGCGGCTGTATTTCGACGGGGACATGGACGCCAGTGTCGCCAACACCGGTCAGGTGGCCGGGCGGATCGAGGACATCCCGCCGGCGGCCGACATCATCAAGCGGATGTGGGCGGGATGCGGCGAAGCGCTGGCGGCCACCGCGGACCTGTTCGGGCCGCCGGGGCTTAGCTTGGGCGACTCTTGACGTCGAAGACGACCTGCTCGCCTTCGACTTTGGTGATGCGCATGTGCGCGGTGTAGCCCTTGCCCTCCGGCCCGGTGAAGTGACAGTCGAACTCTTGGCCCACCTTGGCTTCGACACCGGAGGGACAGCTCACGTCGGTCGGGTGGAATCCCGTCTGGCGCGAGACGACGTCGACGACGGATTGCGCCGCGCCGTCGGGTTTGACCGTCGACTTCGCGCTGCATCCGGCGACCTGGAGGGCCACCAGAGTCGCCAGCACGCCCGCGACGACCGGAAATCTGCCGCAATCCATAGCCGGTCAGGCTAACACGCAATCGGCGCGTTAGAACAGCTCACAGCGACGGACATTGTCAGCTCGCAAACGAGCGACGGGAGGCCCGCGCCTGGGGGCAACCGCAGTCGGCGGATCGGGTCAGCCCGCCGCGGCCAGTGCCGCGTCGTAGTTGGGCTCCTGGGCGATCTCGGGGACCAACTCCGTGTAGCTGACCTTCCCGTCGGCGCCGACCACGACGATCGCCCGGGCCAGCAGACCGGCCATCGGCCCGTCGTTGATGGTGACGCCGTAGTCCTCGCCGAAGCTGCTGCGGAACGCCGAGCCCGTCTTGACGTTGTCGATGCCCTCGGCGCCACAGAATCGGGCGAACGCGAACGGCAGGTCCTTTGACACGCACACCACCGTGGCTCCGCTCGCGGCGGCGCGCTCGTTGAAGGTCCGTACGCTGCTCGCGCACACCGGCGTGTCCACGGACGGGAAGATGTTGAGCACCACGGCTTTACCGCCGAGCTGGTCGCTACTGACCGCCCCCAGATCGCCGCCAGTCAGGCTGAATGCCGGCGCCGGGGATCCGACGGCAGGCAGCTCGCCGACGGTGTTGATCGGGTTTCCACGCAACGTTATCTGTGCCATGCGGACAGTCTGCCAAGCGCGCCTTGGCCACCATGGGTCAGGTCCCATGTCCTAATTGGTGGGTTGCAGGGCGTAGACGACATGTGGCTGCGTGCCGAACACTTGAGTCCATGACTCGCAAGGTCGTCATCGCCGGTTTCCCCGGCGTGCAGGCGCTCGATGTGGTGGGCCCGCACGATGTCTTCACCGGCGCCTCGCTGCTCACCGGGGGCGGGTACGAGGTCGTCGTGGGCTCGGTCGGCGGCGGCCCCGTGGCCACCCCGACCGGGCTGGCCTTCGTCGCCGCGCCGCTGCCGGCCCCGAACGACCCCAACGAGAAGATCGACACGGTCGTGCTGCCGGGCGGCGGAGGTGTCGAGGCGGCCCGGTCGGATACCGAGCTGATCGGCTGGATCAAGGCCGTCGCCGGAACCGCCCGCCGCGTGGTCACCGTCTGCACCGGCGCGTTCCTGGCGGCCGAGGCCGGGCTGCTGGACGGGCAGCGGGTCACCACGCACTGGGCCTTCGCCGGGCGGTTGGCCCGCGAGTTCCCCGCGATCGAAGTCGACGCCGATCCGATCTTCGTCCGCACCTCGGACACCGTATGGACGGCCGCCGGAGTCACCGCGGGGATAGACCTGGCGCTCTCACTGGTCGAGGATGACCACGGCACCGAGGTTGCGCAGACGGTCGCCCGCTGGCTGGTGCTGTATCTGCGCCGGCCGGGCGGACAGACGCAGTTCGCGGCGCCGGTGTGGATGCCGCGCGCGAAACGCAACGCGATCCGCGCGGTGCAGGAGGCGATCGAGGCCCAACCCGGTGGCGAGCACAGCATCGACGAGCTGGCCCGTCGCGCGGCGATGAGCCCGCGGCACTTCACCCGTGTGTTCACGGCCGAGGTAGGCGAGGCGCCCGGCCAATACGTCGAACGCGTCCGCACCGAGGCCGCGCGCCGGCAGTTGGAGGAGACCGACGACACCGTCGTCGCGATCGCCACCCGCTGCGGCTTCGGCACCGCGGAAACCATGCGGCGCAACTTCCTTCGCCGGGTCGGCATTCCGCCGGACCAGTACCGCAAGGCCTTTGCCTGAAATCGAAAGGACGACACCATGACCCAAATCGCAATCGTGACCTATCCGGGATTCACCGCGCTCGACATGATCGGCCCCTATGAGGTGCTGCGCAATCTGCCGGACGCCGAGGTGCGGTTCGTCTGGCACGAGCCCGGGCCGATCACCGCGGACTCCGCTGTGCTGGTCATCGGGGCCACCCACGCACTGGCCGAAACACCCTCGCCCGACGTGGTTCTGGTGCCGGGCGGCCCGTCGACCCCGGTGCATGCCCGCGACGAGGCGCTGCTGGACTGGCTGCGCCGGGCGCATCGGACCGCCCGATGGACGACGTCGGTGTGCTCCGGGTCGGTGATCCTGGCGGCGGCCGGACTTCTCGAAGGGCGGCGGGCCACGTCGCACTGGCTGACCATTCCCGCGCTGAAGGCCTTTGGCGCTGTCCCGGTGGCCGACGAACGCGTCGTGCATGAAGGCGACATCGTCACGAGCGCGGGCGTCTCCGCGGGACTCGATCTCGCGTTCTGGCTGGCCGCGCAGATCGGCGGCGAAAGCCGCGCCAAGGCAATCCAACTCGCGCTCGAATACGATCCGCAGCCGCCGTTCGATTCCGGCCACATGTCCAAGGCGTCGGCCGCCACGAAGGCGGCTGCGACCGCGCTGCTGTCCAGGGAGAGTGTGAAGCCGGCCAACGTGAAGGCTGCCACGATGCTGGCGTGGGAGGAGGCGTTGGCGGCCGTGCGGTCGCGGCGGCGGGGGCGACAGCCGGTGACCAGTTAGTCAGGCGCCCGGCTGCAGGATTTCGTCGGACTCGAGCCGGCCGCCGGCCTGTAGCCAGGCGGCCACCACACCGGGCGCGTCCCGGTTGGGGTTGTAGATGTCCTCCTCGCTGGAGAACAGTCCGTCCCCGGCATAGACCAGCCGGGTCCAGTTCGGAAACCAGAAGGGTTCACCCTTGGGGTCCGTCGGATGGTCGAGCAGATTCTTGATCATCACGACGACCGCGTCGTTGTCCTCGTCGTAGGCGGTCCAGTCGGACGGAAATCGCATGTGCGGGAACGGTGCCATGACGGCGACGATCCAGTCCCGCACTGCCTCGCGGCCATGGAACACCCCGTAGTGATGTTCGGTGTAGACGACATCCTCGGTGAAGAGATCGGCGAAAGGTCGCCAGTCGCCCGACGCGCTGCACCCCTCCACTACCCGCGTGTAGTTCTCGACGGCTTGCTCGATTTCTGCCCTGGTGAATTTGCCCATGGCGGACACACTAGAACGTGTTTCGGTTAGAGGAAGCTCGTCTGGATAGGGATATGGCATGAACGTCTTGAAGTTGTTTGATCTGCGCGGCAAGCGGGCGCTGGTGACTGGGGCATCCAGCGGCATCGGCAAGAAAGTGGCGCAGGCATATCTGCAAGCGGGTGCCGACGTGGCCATCGCGGCGCGGCGAGCCGAGGGTCTGGAACAGGTGGCCCGGGAGATCGCGGCGGACGGCGACGGCAAGGTCGTGCCCGTCGCCTGCGACGTGACCCAACCCGATCAAGTCACCGAGATGCTGGAGCGGGTGACCGCGGAGTTGGGCGGCGTCGACATCGCGGTGTGCAACGCCGGCATCATCACGGTCAACGGGATGCTGGACATGTCGCTCGAAGAGTTCGAACGCATCCAAACCACCAATGTGACAGGCGTTTTCCTCACGGCGCAAGCGGCGGCCAGGGTCATGGTCCGGCAGGGCCGGGGCGGCGCCATCATCACGACGGCCTCCATGTCGGGCCACATCATCAACGTGCCGCAGCAAGTGGGCCACTACTGCACGTCCAAGGCGGCGGTGATTCACCTGACCAAGGCCATGGCCGTGGAGTTGGCCCCGCACAATATTCGGGTCAACAGCGTCAGCCCGGGTTACATCCTGACCGAACTCGTAGAGCCGATGACGGAGTATCACCGGTTGTGGGAGCCGAAGATTCCGCTCGGGCGGATCGGCCGGCCCGAAGAACTGACCGGCCTGTACCTCTACCTGGCGAGCGACGCTTCCAGCTATATGACCGGTTCGGACGTCGTGATCGACGGCGGATACACCTGCCCGTAGCTCATGCGACGACGATGCGGCGGCCGAAACGGGCTCGCACACCGGGCGAGAAGAGCGCGCGCAACGGCTCGCCGGCGCGCCGAACCATGCTGGCCGCCACCAGGTCGTCGTGGAGCTCGACGATGTCGGCCGCGTACAGCGGCCAGGTCTCGTGTTCGTTCGGTACCCACCAGGTGCGGCCGGCCGTGCGGGTGTGCGCACCCCATCGGGCCGTCAGCCAGATTTCCAGCGGTGTCGGTTTCACCGGCGCGCCGATGGCGACCTCGATCCGGCTGCGCAGACCGCGGCGGGGCCACCGCCGCACGCTGTCGTACGTGACGCGGTCGCCGTGCCGGTTCGTCCGCATTTTCGCCCAGGTGTAGGGAACGCCGAGGCCGACGCGGGTGACGGGCACGACCGCGAGCCGCGCCGTTTCCAGCGACCGGAACAGCACACCGTGCCGGCCGGCGTCGTCGACCGAATACAGCCGGACGTTTGTCTCCGGGAAGCTGCCGAAGTACGGAAGTCGCAGCACGGAGCCGACTTTGGTGCTGCCCATGACGAACGAGACCAACCCGACGTAGGTCATCCCGTCGGCGAAGACGTCGGGCCGGGTGCCGGGCGGGTACATCGTCTCGACGGTGTCGGGCCGCACCGGCCAGTGGATGAAGGTCAGTTCACGCCAGCACTGATCGAAGGTGACGGGACCGCGAAGCGGCGGCGGGGTGAGCGGGTATCCCTCGAGCCCCCGGCCGCCGCCCGGTTCGGGCGTCGGCGACTCGGGAGTCGCGGTCATCCCTCCAACTCCCCGAAGACCTTTCGTTCGATGCCGGCTTGCGTGGTGGCCGGCAAGACGACGAGCCCCTCGAGTTCCTGGCGCGCCAACTCATAGGCCTGCCGGCGTTCCTGCCCTGTCGCGGCGGAATCCGCCGCGACCCGTAGCAGGTTCTGAGCGCGCGCGATCCGCTGCTGGTCCGCTCGAGAGAAGTCGCTGCGCCGCCTGCGTATCGCTTCCGTCTCGGCGGCGTGGAAGGCGGTCAGGTAGTCCTCGACGGCGGTCCGGTACTGCGCGGCCGTTTCGCGGTCGTCGAGGAGGTCTTCGGCTTTGGCGGGGCGCAGGAAGTCCGCTCGGAGCTTGGCTTTGTGGAAGGCGACCGTGAGCGGGTCGCGCATGTCCGTCATGAGCGGAAAGTCGAGCAACTTGGCGACGTCGAGTTCGTATTCGAGCCAGCGCGCGTCGGTGCGGCTGTGCTCCTCGAGGACGCGGCGCAGCGACCGCCACTGGGCGATGTGGTTGTCGGCGGTGTCCGGTGATTCCGTCCGATCGATCTGCGGCGGTGGTTCGGCCGGCCGGCGGTTGGCGCTGAATGCGCGCACCGCGGCGATGGTGGCCCCAGCCAGGGGCAGGATGACGATCAACAGCTCCGCCAACCGGATGAGTAAACCCACACGGCCAGGATGCCACCCGCGGCCGGCCAAGACGGACGTCGAACGCGGGGACCGAGGACGAATCCAGTGCCGGGCCCGTACACAGGGCCCACAGTCGGCGACCCAGGGAGCGGCGATGTCACGTCTGCGGTCGCACCCCGAGGACGTCGCGAAACAACGCCTGCCGCAAGGCGAGTTCGCGCGGGTCACTCCACAGGTGAAAACCCAGCCGGTTCATCACGTAGGCGAAGCCGACGCCGGTGTCCGGGTCGGCGCAGCCGAAAGAGCCGCCGAAGCCGGGAGTCCCGAAGGCCCGGCCCGAAGAGCCGAATGCAAAGTGCGGCACGGGTTTACAGAAGCCGAGGGAATACTCCACGTCGACATTCATCACCTTGTCGCGAACGCCCCGGCTCGGCGAGAGCGCCGGTGCCGCCAGAGCTTCGACGGTGTCGCCGCCGAGGCCGAGCTCGGCTCCCCCGGTTGCCGCGCTGCCATATATGCGCGCCACCGACCGGGCGGTGCCGATGCCGTTGGCCGACGGGATCTCGACCGTCCGAACGTCCTCGCGGTTGTAGTCGCCGTTGAACGGGTTGACGCCCCGCGGGACCGCGATCGCGCGGGCGGTCAGGCCGACCGGGTTGAGCGAGGCAGCCACGAATCCCCGGGGCATGACGTTCAAATGCAGCAGCGTTTCGGGGCGAACCCAGTTGTGGATGTGCGCGACCCGCTCACGGTTGACCGAATCCGGCAGGCCGATGTGCAGGTCGAGCCCGAGCGGCCGGACGATCTCGTCGGCCATGAAGCGGCCCAGCGTGCGGCCGGCCGGGTCCGTCCGGCGGATCAGCTCGGATTCGTACCAGCCCAGCGTGATCGCGTGGTAACCGTGCCGCGAACCCGGTCGCCACGCCGGCGCCTGGGCCGCCAGGATGGGCGAGAGCCTGGCCGGGTCGGCGACGTCAACCAGCGCCGGCTTCGGTTTGAGCGCGCACAGCCCGGCCTGATGCCCCAGGAGTTGGCGGACCGTCACGTCGCCCTTGCCCGCCCGCGCGAATTCCGGCCAGTAATCGGCCACCCTGGCGTCATAGGAGATGAGTCCGCGGGACACCGCGACGGCCACGACCAGGGCGGCGACCCCTTTGGTCGTGGAGAACATGTTGACCATGGTGTCGGCCCGCCAGGGTTGTCTCGCCAACCCGTTCCGGTAGCCGCCCCACAGGTCGACGACCTTGACCCCGTCGCGGTAGACGGCGACGGCCGCGCCGACTTCCGCGCCGTCGCGGAAACTGGCGCGGAAGGCGTCGGCGACCTTTCCGTAGCCGGCGTCCACGTCGCCGCCGATCAGGTCCGCCGACACCGCAACCTTGAGCACCATCGTCACGCCTCCGAAAGGAGACTAAGCCAGCGCCGGACGCGAGCAGCGCTTTTCGGGCCGTCTCAGCCCGGCCGGGTCAGTGGCCACCCAGGCTGCCGTTCAGGTACTGGGCGCGGCAGGCCCGCCGCGCCAGCTTGCCGCTGGTGGTGCGCGGAATGGCGCCGGCCGGCAGGAAACACACCTCGGCGACCGGCAGCCCGTGGCGTCGCAGGACCGCGGCGCCGATGGCCTCGATGGCCGGCCGCGGGTCGGCGCGGCTGGTGCCCGTCGCCCGCTCGGCGATGATCACCAGTCGCTGTTCGGTATCCTCGCCGGGCACGTCGAAGGCGGTCACGTATCCGCGCCGCACCAGGGGGGACGCTTCGGCGACGGTCGCCTCGATGTCCTGTGGGTAGTGGTTGCGGCCGCCGATGGTGACCATGTCGACGATCCGGCCGGTGACGTACAGCTCGCCGTCGAGATAGGTACCCAAGTCCCCGGTCCGCAGCCACGGGCCATCGAGCACCGAGCCCTCGGCGTGGCTGCCGTCGGCGAATCGCGATCGCAACCGGGCGCCGAACGCTCGCCCGGTTTCGCCGGGCAGTCCCCAGTAGCCCCCGCCGACGTTTTTGCCCTGCACCCAGATCTCGCCGACCTGACCGTCGGGCAGTTCCGTCCCGGTGGTCGGGTCGACGATGACGGCCCATTCGCTGCGGCCCACCTGGCCGCAGGAGACCTGCGCCACGGCCTCGGGGTCGCCCGCCGCAACCCGCACCGCGCGGCCGGCGCCCAGCTCCTCGCGGTGGAAGTAGGCGGCGGTCGCCTCCGCGGCGGGCGCGATGGTCGCAACGAACAGGGTGGCCTCCGCGATGCCGTATGACGGCTTGAACGCGGTCGGCGGCAATCCGTACGGGGAGAACGCCTTGTTGAACGCCGTGATCGCCTCGATGCGGACGGGTTCGGACCCGATGATCAGCACCACGTTGCTCAGGTCGACATCGTCGCCCGGCGCGGGCAGTCCCCGCTGGGCGGTCCATTCGTAGGCGAAGTTCGGCGCCGCGGTGACGGCCCGGCCCGTCTGGGCCGACAATGCCTTGATCCAGCGCAGCGGCCTGCGGACGAACGCGGCGGGCGACATCAGCGTGGAGTGCCCGCCGTATACCGCCGGGAAGCCGATCATCGATAGCCCCATGTCGTGGTAGAGCGGCAACCAGCTCACGCCGTGCGTGTTGCGGTCAAGCAGGTCAATGGAAAGGATCATCTGCACGAGGTTGGTGCCGACCGCCCGGTGCGTGATCTCGACGCCGACCGGGGGCCGCGTCGAACCCGACGTGTACTGCAGGTGAGAGATGTCGTCATGGCGTAACTCATTGGGGGCGAATGAATCCCGCGCCGAGTCGGGGATCTCGTCGATCACGATGACCCGTGGCCGGTGCCGTTGCGGGAGGGTGCTCAGAAAATCCTCGACCGCGTTCCTGGCCGCCGATGTGGTCAACACGGCCGTCGGCTGCGAATCGCGCAGCGCAGTGTCCAGGCGTTCGGCGTGGCCGGGCAACTCGGGCGCGAACAGCGGCACCGCAATGGTTCCGGCCTTGATCGCGGCATAGAACCCCATCACGTAGTCGAGGCTCTGCGGCGCCAGGACCGCGACTCGATCGCCATGGCCGGCGGCCTGTTGGACGCGCGCGCCGATGGCTTCCAGCCGGACACCGAACTGGTTCCACGTCACCTCTTCGACATGGCCGTCGGCCGAACGGTTGTAGTCCAGGAAGCGGTACGCCACGGCGTCACCGACATTGGCGATGTTGCGATCGACGAGCGAGATCAGCGTGACGTCGGGCGGCACCAGGATGTTGCCCGCGGCATCCAGGCAGTCCTCGATCTCGAGCAGGCCGGGGACGGGCCTGGTGTGCTGCCGCGAACCGAACTCCATGGCCCTACTGTAGGCAAGGGGATGCCGCAGCAGCCGCGCCGCGAAGAGTTGTCGGGACGCCCCGCGCGAAGGGCTTTCGGAGGGAATCGAATTCGCCAGTCGGCGCCGGCCCGTCGGCGACCGTTGTGCGCCCTCGTCACGGTGACCACGGCGTGGGCGGTAGCCTACGCGCGAGCGGCATGCAGGGTCGTCGATGATCGCACCGGGAGTTGGCCATGTCAGGCAGGACGTTTTCATTCGAGATCAACCGCACCAGCACCGCGCCCGCCGCGACGCTGTTCCGGCTCGTGACCGACGGCGCCAACTGGTCGAAGTGGGCCAAGCCCATCGTCGTTCACTCGAGCTGGGCCCGGCAGGGCGATCCCGCGCCCGGCGGAATCGGGGCCGTCCGCAAGGTGGGGATGTGGCCCGTGCTGGTGCAGGAGGAGACCGTCGAGTACGAGCAGGACCGCCGGCACGCCTACAAGCTCGTCGGCCCCCCGACTCCGGCCAAGGATTACTCGGGCGAGGTGGTCTTCACGCCGAACCCGGCGGGCGGAACCGACATCCGCTGGACCGGCTCGTTCACCGAGGGAGTGCGCGGGACGGGCCCGGTGATGCGGGCCGCCATGGGCGGAGCGGTTCGGTTCTTCGCCGGCCGGCTGGTGAAGGCCGCCGAGCGGGAATCGAACGCCGGGCGGTAGCACCGGGCGCATGACGGCCGCGGGAGGCGGCCGCCGCGCTTTCAGGCAGGGTCTACGGGTTGTTGGCCTGTTGCTCGTCCAGCTGAGCCTGCTGCATGCTCTGCTCGAACTGCTGCTGGGCCTGTTCGTTCTGTTGTTCCGCCTGCTGCATGGACTGTTGCAGTTGCTGCTGGGCGAGCTGCTGCTGCAGTTGGGCTTCGTCGTCGCCGTCATCGGCGGCAAAGCCGCCGGAGAAGTTGGGCGGTGTCTGGGGCGATACGGCCACGTCGGTCAGGCGCACCGGTCCCTGCGCCGTGCCGAGGAGGGAGAGCAGGGCGACGGCCGCGGCTCCCGCGAGAAGGAGCCGCACCATTCGTCGCCGGCGGTGGTCAGGGGCGCGGGTAGTCATCTTTCGGTTATGCGCCGAGACCCTAGCTACCGCCTGGGCGGCGGCTGTTCGGCGAATATGAAGTCCGCCCGCTACTTCGCGTCGACCTCGTCCTGATACTTCTTCGTCATGTGCGCGACCGCGTCCAACTGCGACTGCGCCAAGCTGTCCCGGGCCTGCCCGGCGCGCGCGGCGGCGTCCAGCGTCGGTTGTGCCTGGCCCTGGAAATGCGGCATGACTTCGGCGGCGAACAATTCGGCGGACCGTTTGGTGGCGGCCGGGTTGGCCCACTCGTGGCCCATCTGCAGCATGCAGCCGAACCCGCCGGATTGATCCCACAGCCGCTGAACCTGCCCGCGCGCCCGCTCGGGCGTGCCGATCACGCCCGCCCCGTTTTCGTTGATGACGTCGATCATCTCGTCCAGCTGTTCGCCGGGCATCGTCATCTGCGGGAAGGCGGCCACCTTCTGGAAGTACCGGAACCACGGCTCGATGCCGAACTTGACCTCTTCCCGGGCCTGCTTTTCCGTTTCGGCAAGGTGGAACAGTCCGACCAGGCTCCAGTTCCTGCGGTCGACCTGCGTGCCGAAGGTCGCCGCGCGCTCCTCAACGATGCCCCAGTGATACGAGAGCGCGTTGAAGCCCTCGACGGTCAACGTCGCCCCGATGGAGAGCAGGCCGATGCCGTGTTTTCCGGCCAGCCGTGCACCGGTCGGCGAGGCGACCGCGGCGACCGACAGCGGGATCCCGCCGTCCGAGTACGGGGCAAGCTGCAGCTTGGCGTCGAACAGTTGGTGCGTGGCCGTCTTGGCGCTCACGGTCTCCCCCGCCAGCAGCCGCACCACGATGTCGAGATTCGTTTCGAGCAGTTCGCGGGTGTCGGTGGGCGTGAGCCCGATCATGGACGAGTCGCTGGGCAGGGAGCCCGGCCCCACACCGCCGATGATGCGGCCATGGGTGAGGTGATCCAGCAGCATCAGCCGGTCGGCGACCCACAGCGGGTTGTGGTACGAGAGCGAAATGACCCCGGTGCCAAAGCGAATGCGCTTGGCGCGCTCGGCCGCGGCGGCGATGAATACCTCGGGCGAGCTGATGATCTCGCTGCCGGCCGAGTGGTGTTCGCCCATCCACACTTCGTCGAAGCCGAGTGCGTCGAGGTGCTCGATGAACTGCAAATCGCGCTGCAATGCGAGCGTGGGATTTGTGCCCGCCCGATGGAACGGGGCGATGAAGTATCCAAACCTGAGCTTCGTCATTGAGGCTCCCTTGCATCCGATTGGCCTGAACCATAACTCGCATGCGGTGTTCGGCCTAGGCCGTCATGGAAGAACGCTCGGCAAGGAGCGGGTTTTCAGCCGGCGGGGCCAGGTGATCCCGGCCCCGCCGACTAAGGGAGCAAGTCTTTGTCGCGGTGCGCTACGGCGAGCTCAGCGCGTGAGGTCAGTAGCCGCCGCAGACGTTGCCGACGCATCCGCCGCCGCCGCCCGGGCCGCCGCCGCCACCCCCGACGCCGGGGATGCTGCCGCCTCCGCCGCCGGGGCCGCCGCCACCCGTGGGGCCGCCGGGAACGCCGCCGCCACCGCCGCCCGGGCCGCCGCCACCCGTGGGGCCGCCGGGAACGCCGCCGCCACCGCCACCGGGGCCGCCACCGCCGGTGGGGCCGCCCGGAGCGCTGCTGCCGCCGCCGCCAGGTGTGGACGGAGCCACGCTGGACGACGGCGTGGTCGTCGGGGTGGTGCTGCTGCTGCTCGGCCCTTTGTTGCCGCCGCCGCAGCCGACCGCGAACACGAGCATGGCCGCACCGCCGAAGAGCGCGACCGACGTCCTGCCTGCAGATCTCATCGAAGTCCCCAATCCCCACTTGCGCCACGGCAACTGGTCCACTTCTCCTTACCCCGGCTCGTGCCCCTGCAAACGGGATTCGATGCGGGACTTCTGCCCGGAAACGGCGATGGCCCATCCGCCGGGATGGGCCATCGGTACAAGCGGCGGGCGCGGCTGGCGCCAAGCATTAAACGCAAGGGAAGCGAGTGCATTGGGAGCCGATGGCCCATCTCGGGCTAATGGGCCATCGGCGAGCCAAATCGTATCCCCGGACAACTGTTGCTATGCGGGAATTTGCTACATAGGTAATAAGAAATTTTCTTATTCGTAAATTGGATACCGCGTCCGCGCCGTGAGCCCGCATCAGCAGCAGCGTTCAGACCTGCGTCCGCTCCCTAGGCTTCCTTGGTGATCAGCTTGCGCAGCGCCACCCGGTCGGGGGTCAGCAGCTCGGCGATGCGCGGCTTGTTCACCTCGGCGACAATGATCTCGCCGACCTCCTGGTAGACCTCGCTGAAGATCCCGTGGGACTTCATCTTCTCGGTCTGATAGAGGTTGTCCTCGGTCGGCGTCACGTAGTAAACCGCGTCGGCCTTGAACCGGTGCACCAGCCAGAGGTGAATCAGCGTCATCAGGCGCTTCTGGCGCAGCTTCTCGGCGAAGGTGTTCTGGTCACGGACCTGCAGGATGCTGCGGCCGTGCCGGTCCTTGATGGGATCGACGACGACATTGGCCAGCTGCTCGTTTCCGTTGCCGTAGATGCCGAGCTCGAGAACGTCCGAACCGGCGCGGCGGGGCCGCAGGGTCACCCGCAGCTTTTCGCCGAGCTGGTAGTTCTCGCTCCACAACGCCAGCCACTCCTCCAGCAGCTTCTTGGGCACCTCGGTCTGCGCGAGGTGCTGATGCTGGGTCGAACCTTTGCCCATCGCCTTGGTGGTCGCCGTGCGCCCGGACGACGCCTGCAGCGCCGCGTCGCTGCGTGGCCCGCCGACCAGGGTCTGCGGGGTGCGGTAGGGCGACTCGACCAGGCGCATCTTGCGCTGCAGCCGAGCCAGCGCCAGCATGCCGTCCTGCTGCAGCGACGTGGCGAACTCCTCGGCGGCGACGCCGTCGATCTGGTGGCCGCCGTAGGTGATGAAGTTGAAGACGAAGCCCATCTTGCCGAGCTCCTCGGGGAAGCGCTTCATCTCCTCGTCGGTCATCCCGGTGGTGTCCCAGTTGAAGGACGGAGAGAGGTTGTAGGCCAGCATCTGCTCCGGGAATTCGGCGTGGATCGCGTCGGCGAACTGACGGGCGTCGGCGAGATCGGCGGTCTTCGTCTCCATCCAGAGGATGTCGGCGAACGGTGCGGCCGCGAGCGACTTGGCGATGGCGTACGGAATGCCGCCGCGGATCTGGTAGTAGCCCTCCGGCGTCTTCGACAACTCCGGGTCCCACGGCGGATCGACGCCCAGTTCCTTCGCCTTCTCCCGCGCGGCGTAAAGCGATGCGCGGGCCGCGAACTGGCGCCACTCGTCGGGGGTCATGCTCGGTGACTCGTCTTCGGTCTCGTCGAACGAGAGCACCTCCGCGACGGCCTCGCTGTAGGTCATCAGCCCGGCATCGTCCTCCCACGCCGCCACGAATCGCGACTCGACCTGGTCGAAGAGGTCGTCGATAGAACCTTGCCCGTCCTCGCGCCGGGCGTTCACGGCGTCGGAGATCAAGCCCTGGATGCCCTGGCGCTCCAGCCAGGCGGTGGCGGCGGTGTACTGCGAATCGGGCAGAGCGTAGAGCAGGTGGCCGTTGAGCTCCTTGATCCCCAGCTCGTGGAAGCGCCGGACCATCGCCAGGAAACACGCCTTGTACGACGGGATGTCGAGGTTGGTGGCGCCGAGCAGGAACGGCTGGTCACGTTCGTCGGCGCGGCTGTCGATAAGGTTGGCCGCCTCGGCGTCGGTGCGGGCGACGATGATGCCGGGCACCTTCATGACGTCGAGCTGGAACCGGGCCGCATTGAGCCGCTTGATCTGTTCGTCCGACGGCACCAGCACCTTGCCGCCCTGGTGGCCGCATTTCTTGGTGCCCGGGCGCTGGTCCTCGATGTGGTAGCCGGCCACGCCGACCTCGACGAAGCGGCGGACCAGGTTGCGCACGTGCGGGTCACCGCCGTGGCCGGTGTCCGCATCGGCGATGATGAACGGGCGGTAGTCGTACGCGGGTGTGGTGGCGCGCTGCCTTTCGGTCATGTTGAGGCGCTGGTACTGCTGGTTGCGGTCAGCGGTGAGCAGGGCGCGCACCAGCACCGCCGCGTCGTCGGGCACCTGGCTGAGGGGATAGCTGGCGAGGTCGGGACCCGGGTCCTCGGTGGTGGAGCCCTTGGCCGAGGTGGCCCAGCCGCCGAGGTAGATGCCCTCGATGCCCATCCGCTTCATGGCCACCGCCTGGCCGGGCGAGTAGGGGCCGAAGGTCGTGATGCTCTTCTTCGCGGCGTACAGCTCGCGCAGCCGGTCGTAGAAGGCGGCGGCCGCGTTGCGTGCCACCGGGTAGTCGGACGGGATGGTGCCGCGCTGCTCGACTACCTGGCGGGCCGTGTAGAGGCGCGTGATGCCGGCGAAGCGCGGGTCGTCCATGTACCGCTGCGTGGCGGCGATGTCGTCTTCGAACGATGTCCGGACTTCGGTGTCCGAGTCAATGATGGCCATGGCCCTACGCTCCTCTTCGGCATGATTCCCCTGGACGGAGTCTATCCCCGGAGATGACCTTTCAATCAGGGGTCGAAAGACCCATGCCAAAACTGTTGCCGGACGCCTGTATCCACCAGCCGGCGCCGGCACGGCACGGCCGCGGGGCGCCGGGCGCACGGCCTCGGTGTGCACCGCTTGCGGCGCAACACTCTTCGCACGCAAGGTCGGATCAGTTGGGGCCGCCGGCCGCGCGCCGGGTCAACCACTCCCGCTGGCGACGGACGAACTCTGCGTCGACGACCCTTCCGTGGCCCGGCACGTAGACCGCGTCCGTGCCGCCGACCTCGAGCAGCCGATCGAGTGTGGCCGGCCAGGCCGCCAGATCCGAGTCGGCGTCGATCGCGGGTTCGGCGGACTCTTCGACAAGGTCGCCGGTGAACACGACGACCGGATCGTCGGCTCCCCCGGGAGCGACCACCACCAGATCGGAGGTGGTGTGGCCACGGCCCAGGTGGGCGATCGTCACGGTGCGGTCGCCGAGGTCGATGGTGGCGTGAAAGACCCCCCGCCGCGGGGGTCGCAACGCCGCGATCGCTCGGTCTATCTCTGCGGCGTCGGCGCCGTGGTGCAACGCGTCGTCACGCATCCGGTCGGTTCCGGACGACAGGTATTCGACCACCTCGGGTGCGCAGTAGACATTCGCGTCCGCAAACGCCGAAGAACCCAAAACGTGGTCAAAATGCTTGTGCGTCAAGACGATATCGCTGACAGGGCGGCCGGCGAGCCGTCGCACTCCGGCGTCGATTGCGGCCGCCTCGGACAGCGTCGTGCCGGCGTCGACCAGCAGTGCCCCGGTGCGGCCCCACACCAGTCCGACGGTGACATCGCAGAACGGCAGCCGGCAGCGATGCACGGTGGCCGTCAACCGTTCCCACGCGAGGTGCACACGAGCAAGGTAGCGCCCGGGGCTGGGCCGAACAGGTCGGACATAGTTGACACGTTGGCAACGGCCGGAGAGAAGGTATTCGCGATGCGCGCAGTCGTCATCACCAAGCGTGGCGGTCCGTCGGTGCTGCGCGTCCAGCAGCGGCCCGACCCCCCGCCGCCGGGTCCGGGGCAGCTGCGGGTGGCGGTGCGCGCAGCGGGCGTGAACTTCGCCGATCACCTCGCCCGCGTCGGCATGTATCCGGATGCGCCGAAGCTCCCGGCGGTCGTCGGCTACGAAGTCGCCGGGACCGTCGAGGCCGTCGGCGACGGTGTCGATCCC
The DNA here is from genome assembly GCF_001667425.1 of Mycobacterium sp. 852002-51613_SCH5001154. Taxonomy (NCBI): domain Bacteria; kingdom Bacillati; phylum Actinomycetota; class Actinomycetes; order Mycobacteriales; family Mycobacteriaceae; genus Mycobacterium; species Mycobacterium sp. 852002-51613_SCH5001154. The sequence goes on from NZ_LZII01000005.1 coordinate 276,196, forward strand.
GGCCGCGTCGGCGACCGGGTGCTGGCGGGTACCCGCTTTGGCGGCTATGCCGAGATCGTCAACGTGGCCGCGAGCGACTCGGTGCCGCTGCCGGCCGCAATGAGCTTCGAGGAGGGCGCCGCCGTCCCGGTCAATTACGCGACCGCGTGGGCCGCGCTGCACGGGTACGGGTCGCTGCGCGCCGGGGAAAGGGTGCTGGTGCACGCCGCGGCCGGCGGGGTCGGTATCGCGGCCATCCAGTTCGCGAAGGCCGCCGGGGCCGAGGTGCATGGCACCGCGTCGCCGGCGAAACACGAGAAGCTGGCCGAACTGGGGGTGGACCGGGCGATCGACTACCGCCGTGACGGCTGGTGGCGTGGCATGGATCCCTACGACGTGGTGCTCGACGCGCTCGGTGGCACGTCGCTGCGGCGGTCCTACGCATTGCTGCGGCCGGGCGGACGGCTGGTCGGGTACGGGGTGTCGAACCTGCAGCATGGCGAGAAGCGCTCGCTGCGGGCGGCCGCCCCGCACGCGTTGGCGATGCTGCGCGGGTTCAACCTGATCGATCAACTCTCGGAGTCCAAGGCGGTGATCGGCCTCAACATGTTGCGGCTGTGGGACGACCGCGGCACGCTCGAGCCGTGGATCACTCCGCTGGCCCAGGCGCTCGCCGACGGAACGATCGCTCCCGTCATCCACGCGGCCGTGCCGTTCGCCGACGCGCCGGAGGCACACCGCATCCTGGCGGCCCGGGAGAACGTCGGCAAGGTAGTCCTGGTGCCGTGAGTTTTTAGCGGCGCTGCAGTGGTTATCTATCTCCCATGGCTGTCACCGAATCCCGCGAGGTCGTCATCGAAGCGACACCGGATCAGATACTGGATGTGCTGTTCGACATCGAATCGCTGCCCGAGTGGTCCTCGGTTCACCAGAAGGTGGAGGTTCTCGAGCGGGACGATCAGGGCCACCCCACCAGATCGAAGCAAGTGGTCAAACTCGTCGGTGTCAGCGACGAGCAGGAGTTGGCGTACACCGTTCACGACGACGGTGTCAGCTGGACTCTGGTCAGCGCCAAACAGCAACGCGCGCAAGACGGTCGCTACACGCTGACGCCCGACGGAGACTCCACGCGGGTGAACTTCGATCTCACCGTGGACCTGTTGATGCCGGTGCCCGGGTTCTTGATCAAGCGAGGCTCCAAGAGCCTCATGGACACGGCCACCAAGGGATTGCGTAAACGGGTCCTGGAGCGCAAGGGCGGCAAGTAACGGCACCCAGGCCGTCTGAATCGGGCGCTTTCGGATGGGCGCCGCGCGAGCGACACTGTCCATATGAAACCGAAACCCGTGAGCAACTTTCGACGGGTCGCATCGCTCGCCGGTGCGTTGGCGATCCTCGGCGCGGCGGCCGGCTGCGGCGGCCACGGTGACACCCGCATGACGGCACCGTCGACGCCGAAGGTCACCACCCTTGGGCGGACCGTCCCGGCCGCCCCCGCCGACGGGCCGTTAACCATCAGCAGTCCGGCGTTCCGCGACGGTGCGCCGATCCCCGTGCAGTACACGTGCAAGGGGGCGGACACGGCCCCGCCGCTGACGTGGTCGGCGCCGTTGGGTGCCGCACTCGTGGTCGACGACCCTGACGCCGTCAACGGTCTCTACGTGCACTGGGTGGTGGTCGGCATCGGCCCCGGTTCCGGCAGCACCGCCGACGGTCAGACGCCGGCCGGCGCGACCACCTTGCCGAACACCGCCGGCGAGCTCGCATACAAGGGACCCTGCCCGCCGGCCGGTACCGGCACGCATCATTACCGGTTCACCCTCTACCAGCTTCCCAACGACTACCGGCTGCCCGACGGGCTCGCCGGCGTGCAGGCGGCGCAGGCGATTGGCGGCGCCGCGAACGCGCAGGCGCGACTGACCGGAACCTTCGGAGGCTGAGGATGCGCTTTCAGGCCATGTCTTCGAGCGCCTGATAGCCGGCGTTATAGCCGGGCGTGAACGTGATGCCGGGCCCACCGTGGCATCCCGCACCGCCGAGGTAGAGCCCCGCGATGGGAATCGGAAAGTCGAGGAATCCCTTGGGGCCGGGGCGGTTCGGGCCCATCAAGTCCGGATGCAGCAGCCCATGGCAGAAGTCGCCCGCGGGCGCACCGAACATCGTGTTCATGTGGTAGGGCGCAAACGTGATGTGACGGATCACGATGTCCTTGAAATTCGGGGCCAACCGGGTGATCTTGTCGATAACACGCTGTGCCATAACATTTTTGAGTTGCCCATGATCGTGGCGGTCGACTTCGACCGGGAAGGCGTAAGCGTAGGCGCTCGCGGCGTGTTTACCGGGCGGCGCCATCCCCGGATCATGCACGGACGGTATTTGCATCCCCATCGACGGGTTGTCCGGGACGATGCCCCGACGGCAGTTCTCCCAATGCAGCTGTTGTTCTTCGGGATCGCCGAAGATCCCGACCGACTGCTGCATGCCTTCCTCGTTCAAAAACTCGTAGGGCGGCGCGAATTCGGGCAGCCCGTCGAGGGCGAAGTGGATCTGCACGAAGGAGGCACGGTGGTCTCGTCCGACAAGACGTGAAATGAGCTCCCCCGGCACATGTTCGGGGGCGATCAGCTCGGTGAGGGTGACGTCCGGCGCGAGGTTGGAGACCACGATCGGGGCGGTGATCGTCGAGCCGTCGCGTAACCGCACGCCGGTCACGGTGCCGTGGTCGACGAGGATTTGCTCCACCTTGCTGCGGAAGCGGATCTCACCGCCGTGGGAGACGAAGAGCTCCCGCAGGTGTTCGGTGAGCGCGCCGATGCCGCCCTTGAGTTTGGTCATCATCGCCGTGCTGTCGTCCGGCACCGCCAGAGCGAATGCCAGGCAGGTGGCACTGCCCGGCGTGTAGGGGCCGCGGTAGGTGGAGTTGACGGCCAGGAACGCGAGCATCCCCCGCATGACCGTGTGCTTGTCTTTGTCGGGCAGGTAGCGGTCGATGACGTCCATCGCCGACCCGAACAACATCTCGTGAATGGCCCGTCGTTCGGCGTCGTTTGCCGCGCAGGCGTACATCTCGTCGAGGGTCTTGGGCGGTGTGCGAACGTCGAAGCGGCCCAGTGCCTTTGCGGGTCCCTGGCTCCACCCGATCAGTTCGGCCATGCCGGTGACGGCCTCCATGCCGTGCTTCTCGGCCAGGTGCGTCATCAGCCGCATCGGGTCGCGGTAGAAGATCATCGGCTCCTCGCCGTGGTCGCCGATGTTGGTCGACATCACGTCCGGCTCCACCGTGGGCAGGGTGTCCAGCCCGAGATCCTTGGTGATCTGGCTCGCGGTCGGAAACTGGACGGAGCCGGCGATCTCGTACCGGAAGCCGTCGATCAGTTCGACGGTCGCCGCCATGCCCCCCGCATAGGTATTGCCTTCCAGGCACAGCGTCCGCAGGCCTGCGCGCTGCAGTACGGCGGCCGCGGTAAGTCCGTTGTGGCCCGCTCCCACGACGATCGCGTCGTAGTCAGACATGGCGTTCCTCCCTCGATTGGCGCGTGACAAGGATATGTCAGTACTGACATGATTGGAAGATGTCAGTTCTGACAAATTCTGGCCGGCTGGGATACCATTCCGGGGGGATGAACGCGCCGACGAACCGTCATGAGCTACGCCGACGATCGACGCACGAGGCGCTGCGCCAAGCGGCATTGAAAAGCTTTGCGCGCAAAGGGTTTACCAACGTCACCGTGACCGAGCTGGCCCGGGAGGCCGGCGTAACCGAGCGGACTTTCTTTCGCCACTTCCCCACCAAGGAGGCGGTGCTCTTCCAGGATTACGAGACGCAGCTGGCGTGGCTGGCCGAGGCGCTAGCCGACCGTCCCGCGTCCGAGTCGCTGTTCGATGCGGTGCTGGCGAGCGTCGCGGCCTTCCCGCACGACCTCGAAGTGGTCCGCCAGGCCGCGACGGCCCGCGCGGAGTTGATCAGCGCGGAGCGCATCGCGAGCCACCTGCGCGTCGTGCAGTCGTCGTTCGCCCAGGTGCTGACCGATTTCGTCAGGGATCGAAACCCGGGTGTGGCGAACATCGATCTGCTCGCCGAGGTAACCGGCTCCGCCCTGGCCGCCGCGCTCGTTGTCGCAGTGGAGAATTGGGGCCGCAACGGCTGCAGGGGCGACCTCGGCGAACTCGTCGCGGCCAGCCTGGAGCTGCTGCGCTCGGGCTTCGTTTTCCCTGCTTGAGTGTGCGTCGAGGGCGACGACACGCCGGATAACCCCGCCGTGGGCTCAAACACTTTGCGCGCTCTCCACGGCCGCCTCGACGAAGCGGCGCAGCACGGCGTTGCGGGCGCGCGGCAAGAACGCTATCGAGACCGAGCTCGCGGGGGCTCCGCGCAGCGCGACGAACCGGACGCCGGGGTGGATGTTGCGCCGTACCGCGACGTCGGGGATCACACCGATGCCGCGATCGGCCGCGACGGATTCGAGCCATTCGTCGAAGTTGGTTGTCTCAACGACCGTTTTCGGTCCCTCGCCCGCCGGCCATGACCAGGGCCCGGTGGTCCCGCTGGCGGTGTTGACGACCAGCGGCCACTGCGGGACCTCGGCCCAGTCCAGTTCGGATCTGGTGGCCAGCGGCGAGTGGACCGAACACACGGCCACGCGGGCCTCGTCGAACAGGTGCACCATCCGCACCTGAGCGGCCGTCACCTGGCCGCGGACGACGGCGACGTCGACCCTGCCCTGCTGTACGGCGCTCAGCGCATCGTCGGTGCGGACCAGCCTGACCGTGGTCCCGGTGGCCCGCTCGAAGCGGGCAACGGTGTCCTGCGCCCACGGATCGGGCAGCAACCAGCTGAATCCGAGGCCGACGCTCGCCTGCCGGCGTACGGCGCCGAACGCCTGGTCGAGCTCGGCGAGGATCCGCGCGACGTGGTCGAGGAACGTCCGCCCGGCCTGGGTGGTCTCGACGTGTCGCGAGGTGCGATCCACCAGGGTCACGCCGAGCGCATCTTCCAGTTGGCGAATGGTGCGGCTGAGCGCCGGTTGGGTGATGCGGAGTTCGTCGGCGGCCCCGGTGAACGACTGCAGTCGCGCCACCGCCTCGAACGCCCGGAGGTGGCGCAACTCGATTCGACCGCCCGCCAATGCGCCCATGCCTGACAAGCATAGATCGATTACAGCAGGCATTTCACAGGCCGTCTCGACGGACCTAACGTCGTTGCCAGGACAGAGATCTTAAGGAGCCGAAATGCCGCTGCTATACATCGACCTCATCGAGGGCCGCACGCCGTCGGAGGTCGGGGCCCTGCTCGACGCGGTTCACGAATCCGTCGTCGAAGCGTTCGGGGTGCCGCCGCGCGACCGCTATCAAGTGGTGCGCACCCATCCCGCCCACGAAATCGTCGCTTTAGATACCGGTCTCGGCATCAGCCGCTCGTCGCACCAGGTGATCGTCAACGTGGTGAGCCGGCGGCGCACGCGGGCGATGAAGGAGAAATTCTACGAGCTGCTGGCGACCAACCTGGCCGAGCGGTGCGGTCTCGACCCGGCCGACCTGATCGTCTCGATCACCGAAAATGGCGACGAGGATTGGTCTTTCGGCTACGGCCGGGCACAGTTTCTCACCGGCGAGCTGCCATGAGCCTCGACACCCGGCTCACGGAGTCCTTCGGCATCCAACACCCCATCGTGCTGGCCCCGATGGCGATGATCTCCGGTGGCCGGCTCGCGGCGGCGGTGACGTCGGCCGGCGGCCTGGGCCTCATCGGCGGCGGCTACGGCGACGCGGAATGGCTGCGGCGCGAATTCGACCGGGCCGACGGGGCTGACGTCGGCTGCGGGTTCATCACCTGGAGCCTGGCCCGCCAACCTGAGCTGCTCGACGAGGCCCTGGCCCGGCGGCCCGCCGCGATCATGCTGTCCTTCGGTGACCTGCAGCCCTTCGCCGACCGCATCCGCGCCGCCGGCGTCCCCCTGATCGCGCAGGCGCAGACGCTCGACCACGCACGCCAGGCCCTGGACGCCGGCGCCGACGTGGTGGTGGCGCAGGGCGGGGAGGCCGGCGGCCACGGCATGACCGTCCGGTCCACCTTCACGCTGGTGCCCGACGTCGTCGACCTGGCCGCCGAACGCGCACCGGACACGCTGGTGCTGGCCGCGGGCGGGGTGACCGACGGGCGTGGCCTGGCCGCCGCGCTGGCGCTCGGCGCCGACGGCGTGCTCGTGGGCACCCGGTTCTGGGCGTCGCCGGAGGCGTTGGTGTCGCCCCGCGCGCACGAGCGGGCGCTGACGGCCGGCGGTGACGACACCGTTCGCACGCGCGCCTACGACCTGGTGCGGCGGCTGGATTGGCCGGCCGGATACAACGCGCGGGCGCTCGGCAACGCCTTCCTCGACACCTGGCACGGCAACGAGGATGAACTGGCCGCGTCGCTGCCCGAAGCGATAATCGACTACGAAAAGGCCGTCGCGGCAGAGGATTTCGACAGTGCCGCCATACTGGTCGGTGAGGGGGTGGGGCTCGTCCGGCGAGTTCGGCCCGCGGCCGACATCGTGGCCGACATGGTCGAGCAGGCCGGCCGCATCCTGAATCGCGCGACCGGGCCGGACTCAGTACAGCGGTGACCAGTCCGAGGTCCGCAGCAGGCGGCTCTGCCACTGGTCGCGGTACTGCAGGGCGTCGAACATGTAGCTGCCCGGCGCCCGGTGCTCCGGCGGGATCTCCTTGGTCAGCAGATGGACCAGCGCCGCGTAGTTGTTGGAGTCATCGATCTTCTGCCAGAGCATGGCCTCTCGGCGCCGATTGCTCCCATGCGCCACCTGGAAGCACGCCTGGATGTCGAGGATGCGCATTCGGGCCGGCGCCTGGGACAGCGGCCGGTAGTAGATCTCGTCCCAGGACCGGATGTAGTCGTCGAGCGGCGCGTACGGCCAGCCGGTGTCCTCCATGAACATCGTCAGCGGGTGCGTCTCGCCCGTGGTCGGCACGCCGGCCAGGTCGAGGGTCTGCAGCGGTGACCAGCTAACCGGCAGCAGCAGCTTGCCCGTTACCTCGTGGCGCAGGTCGTCCAGTTCACGCATCCACGGGCGCAGGTCACCACTCTGGGTCCGGCGCGCCAGCCTTTCCCAGGCCGCGCCGTCGGCGATGCCGGTGATGGTGACCACGTTGTAGGACAGCCCCGAGCCGTGGGCGTGATTGGTGTACCAGAGCAGCCGGGCCTCGTCCCCCTGGGCCAGCGTGGGCATCCAGCCCTCGCGGTATGCGGCCTCGAATTCGTCCTGCCGCGCGCCGACCACTTGGTGGGTTTCGTGTAGGAACAGCATCGGAACTCCTTGCTGTCAAGCGTCTTTGGCGATCAGCGCGGCGAGCTCGCGGCGGTTCACCTTGCCGGTCGAGCTGTACGGGATCTGCTCGACGATCGCCAGCCGTTCGGGCAGTTTGAAGTAGGCGATCAACTCGCGACAGTGCGCTCGCAGCTGTTCGAGGGTCACCGGCGCGCAAGCCGTCACGGCCACCCCCACACGTTGGCCGAGCTCGTCGTCGGGGATTCCGGCGACCGCGACGTCGCGCACCGCCGGGTGGGAACGAAGCGCTTCCTCCACCTCGATCGGCCCGAACTTCTCGCCGCCGCGGTTTATGGTGTCGCTGAGCCGCCCGCTCGGGAAGAGGTAGCCGTCGGGGTCTTGGCGGGCGAGGTCCCCGGTGCGCAGCCAACCTTCGGTGACGTTCTGGGCGGTGTTGACCCACAGTTCGCCGACCGTTCCCGGCTCGACGTCCTTCCCCGTCTCGGGGTCCACCACTCGCACGTCGACACCGGGCAGCGGCCGGCCGACCGATCCCGCGCGGGCCGGATCGCGGTGATCGGCGGGCAGCAGCGTCGTGTAGGCGCCGAGGGTCTCCGTCTGCCCGAATACGTTGGCGAACGCCACATGTGGGAGGGCGTCCATCGCCCGGCGCACCAAACTGATGGGCGCGGCGGCGGCGCCGTAGGCGACGGCGACCAGCGACGACAAGTCGGCGGCGGCGAAGTCGGGATGGTCGAGGATGCGCTGAAGCATCGCTGGAACCAGGAACGTGGTGCTCACCCGATGCTCGGACACCAGGCGCAACCACTCGCCCGCGTCAAATCGTCGCTGTACCACCGACGTATTGCCCGAGTACAAACTGCCGAGCGTGCCCAGCGCGCCCCCGACGTGGAAGAACGGGACGCACATCATCCCCACCGAGGGTCTGGCGTCGGCCCGGAACGGTGCCGCCATCCCCTTGATCCGCCTTGTCAGTTGCCGGCCGCTGATACCGACGGCCTTCGGGAGTCCCGTTGTCCCGCTGGTGAACAAGACCAAGGCGTCGCGGTCGGCGTCGTCGCCGGACGGCGGCGCTGACCCGCCGGCGCCGTCCAGCAGATCGCTGCTCGTGACCACCGTCGGCGCACCGGCCTCGCGGAGCCGCTGCCCGTACGGCTCCCCCGCTACCGCCACCTCGGCACAGCCCGCGCTCGTCAAGAGCCCGTGCAGTTCGGGCGGGGTCAGCGCGGGGTTCATCAGCGCCGCCGCGGCGCCGACGCGGGCCGCCCCCAGCACGGTCGCGATCGAGAGCACGCTTCCGCCGTCGACGACGGCGACGCGTTGGCCGGCCGCCACGCCGCGGGCGGCCAGGCCGGCGGCGCACCGGTTCACGATGGTCGCCAGCTCGCCGTAGCCGATCGAGCGCCCGTCGACGATGAGCGCAACGCGGGCGGGATCGCCCTCGGCGGCGGCCTCGAGCATGGTTCCGATATTCATGGGCGGCTCAGTACAGGGGTGACCATGGGGAGGTGCGCAGCAGCCGGCTGGTCCACTGGTCGCGCAGGTCGAGCGCGTCGTGCATCCAGGTGCCCGGGGCGCGGTATTCGGCGGGAATCCGCGACTGGAGCAGCCCGAGCAGCTGGTCGGGCCGCTGGATGCGCTGCATCAGGACGACCTCCCGGCGCAGGTGGCTGCCCAGCGCGGGCTGAAAAGCCGCCTGGATCACCAGCATTGACGACGGCCGCTGCAGGCTTTGGGCGTACACGTCGCCGCTGCGATCGATGTATTCCTCGAACTTGTCCGGGTAGGGCCACATGGTGTCTTCCATGTAGAGGCTGAGTTCGTGCTCCCGGCCGTCGACCGGCACCTCGCGCGACGTGATCTCCTGCAGCGGCGACCACGGCAGCGGCGCAAGCAGTTTGGCCTCGACGTCGTAGCGCAGGTCGTCCAGCTCGCGCATCCACGCCTGCAAATCACCCTGTTGCACCCGGATCGCGAGGCGCTCCCACGCCGCCCCGTCCCGAACGGCGGTGATGGTCACGACGGTGTAGGACGGTCCGCTGCCCTGGGCGTGGTCGGCGTACCAGAGCAACCGGGCATCGTCACCGGCGGCGAGCATGGGCATCCAGCCCTGTCGGAACGCGGCCTCGAAATCGTCTTCGCAGCGGCCGCGCACCTTGTGCACCTCGTGCATGAACAGCACGCCGAGACGGTAACTCCGAACGCGTTGTCGGGTCTACAGCTGCGCGATTACGCCCTGGACAGCCGAGTTGCGAACTGGTTTGCTCGACTCAGTAATTAACTCACCGGGCAGGAGTCGCCGATGGCCCGTCTCAACGTGCCGGATGGCCCCGGCGGCGAAGCCGCCATGATCTGGACGCTGCGGCCGCAGCTCGGCGACATGGTGGAGCGGATGATCCGCGGCGCATACCAGCAGAGCGTTCTGCCGGCCGACGAGCGCGAGCTGGCCAGGATGCGCATCGCCCAGATCAACGACTGCGTCGCATGCTCGGGCTTTCGGGCCCAGTCGGTGCTGGACGCCGGCGTCACGGCGGAGCTCTACGAGAACGTCGCGGCCTACGCCAGCTACCCCGGCTACACGCCGCGCCAACGGCTTGCCATCGAGTACGCCGAGCGCTTCGCCACCGACCATGCCTCCCTGGACGACGCCTTCTTCGAGCGGCTCCGCGAGTCGTTCTCCGACCCCGAGATCCTCGATCTCACCCTCTGCGTCGCGGTATTTCTGGGCTTGGGACGCTCGTTGACCGTGCTGGGCGTCGAGCAGTCCTGCGCAATCGATCTCTAGTAAGGAACCGAATGGACCTGGCGACCGTCGACGAACTACTGACGACGACGCGGTCGGTGCGAAAGCGCCTCGACTTGGACCGGCCGGTCGGCCGCGAGGTGATCCTCGAGTGCATTCGGCTGGCGATGCAGGCGCCCACGGCGAGCAACGCGCAGGACTGGCGCTGGCTGGTGATCACCGACCCCGACAAGCGCGCCGCTATCGGCGAGATCTATCGCACCATCGGCGCCGAATACCTTGCTTACGCGACCAAACAGGCGTCCGATCCGCAGACCCAGCGCGTGTACGCCGGCGCGCTGGCCCTGACCGACACGCTGGATAAAGTCCCCGTGCACGTGATCCCGTGCCTGGCGAACCGCATCGACAACTCGACTCTGCTGACCGCCGCGTCGGCCTGGGCGTCGATCATCCCGGCCGGCTGGAGTTTCCTGCTCGCCCTGCGGTCGCGGGGGCTGGGATCGGTGTGGACGACGATGCATCTGGCCAAGGAACGGGAAGTGGCCGAATTGCTCGGTATCCCGGACACGGTGACGCAGGCCGCGCTGTTTCCGGTGGCCTACACGATCGGCACCGACTTCCGGCCGGCCACCCGCCCGCCCGCGGAAACCGTGACGTTCTGGGATCGCTGGGGAGACGGCTGATGCAGTCCTACACCGTGCGATTTCACGTCGACGCACCGCCGGCGAAGGTGTGGCGGGTGCTGCATCCGCCCGCGCCGCCCAACGCGCCGCGCCCCCGAGTCCTCAAATGGCCCACCGGCAGCATGGAGATCCTCAACGAGGGCAACGAGGCCGGCGAGGGCCTGGTCCGCACCTGCGTCTACCCGGTGCCCAAGTACCTGCTGTCTGGGGGCCGGGCGCGGTCGTGGGAGACGGTCACCGAAGCCGAAACCAACAAGCTGTCACGCTATGTGGCCGTCGGCGCGCCGCTGTGGTCCCGGGCCGAGGGCTATCACCGGCTTGAGGAGCAGCCCGACGGCACCACCGTGCTGACCTTCCACGAGACCTATCACGCCTACAACCCGCTGCTGCGGTTCTTCCTCGAACGCCCGGTGCACGCGAAGATTTCCCGGGACAACCTCGACACGTACGAGCACGCGCTCGGCTACGCCGGCCGCGTGCGACGGCTCCCCTAAGGGGTTCGTTGGGCGCCGTGACCATGGGTTACGCATCCCGGGGCGCCGGCCGGCGGATGCCGCTTTACGTGAATTCGGCTGCTCAGCCCGGTACGCTGACGTGCTATGGGGATTGAGGCTGGTGTATTTACGGCCGGACGGTTGGCCGTCGCGGGGTTGATGATCGCGGGCTGGGCAGCGTCGGTGGGCGTCGCGGGGGCCGACCCGGACCCGACGGGACCCGCACCCGGACCGCCACCGTCGTCGGCCTCACCGGCACCTTCTCCCGCCGCCTCGTCGGCGCCCGCACCGGCCGCCTCCCCCTCGCCGTCCGCTGGGGCCTCGCCGGCCGCCTCACCGGCACCGGGACCGAAGACGAGCATCGACAAGGACGGCATCTACAACGTCGGGTCCGACATTGTGCCGGGCATCTACAGCTCCGGGGGGCCGCTCGACAACGGCACCTGCTACTGGAAGCGGATGAGCAATCCGGACGGCAACATCATCGACAATTCGATGAGCAAGAAGCCCCAGGTGGTGCAGATCGACCCGACCGACAAGGCGTTCAAGACCTCGGGTTGCCAGCCGTGGCAGCTGACCCCGGACGCCGCCCTGCCGCCGACTACACCGCCGGCCGGTGTGCAGAGCACGCTCGGCCTCCTCAACGGCCTGCTCGGCGGCGGCCAGGGCGGACAACAGCCGTCCTCGCCCGCTCCCCACAACTGACGGTTCCTGACGGGCCGTGGCCAGTGCGCAACGAGCTGTCGTCGTCGGCGCCGGTGTCAGCGGTCTGACGTCGGCCGTGTGCCTGGCCGAGGCCGGCTGGTCGGTGCGAGTCTGGACGGCCGCCACGCCACAACACACGACCTCCAAGGTGGCGGGCGCGGTATGGCTGCCGCCGCGGCCGGCGGAGCGTGCAAGCGGCACGCTGGATTGGACCGAGCACTCCCTGCGGGTCTTCCGCGAACTCGCGGACGACGCCGACTCCGGCGTTCAACTGTCGCCCGCGATGGCGGTCGGTGAACTGACTGCGGCCGAGGCGATGTCGTCCGCCGCGGCGTTGATTCCCGACCTGCGCCCCGCCGACCCCACCGACCTTCCGGCCGGCTTTGACAACGGATTTCGCGCCACGTTGCCGATGATCGACATGCCGCACTATCTCGACTACCTGACCCGCCGGCTGGCCGCGGCCGGCTGCGCAATCGAGGAGCAACCGGTGCGGTCACTGGCCGAGGTCGCCGACGCCGCGCCGACCGTAGTCAACTGCGCCGGTCTGGCCGCGGGATCCCTGACCGGTGACGACACGCTGCGCCCGCTGTTCGGCCAGCACGTCGTGCTCACCAATCCCGGCCTGCGGCAACTCTTTCTGGAAATCAACGGCGGGCCGGAATGGACCTGCTACTTCCCCCACCCACAGCGCGTCGTTTGCGGCGGCATCAGCATCCCCGGCCGCCGGGACACCACCCCGGACCCCGACGTGACCGAACGAATCCTGCACCGCTGCCGCCAGATCGAGCCACGGCTCGCCGAAGCCGAGGTGATAGAGATCATCACCGGGCTGCGTCCCGACCGCCCCTCGGTGCGGGTGCAGGCCGAGCCGCTGGGCCGGGCCCGGTGCATCCACAACTACGGCCACGGCGGCAACGGCGTGACCTTGTCATGGGGTTGCGCGCGCGACGTGGTCCGCCTCGCCGGTCAGCGGGAGGCGCGGTGAGCATCGACTACGCGCTGGACGCCCACATCGCCACCATCACGATCAACCGTCCCGAGACCCGCAACTCGTTGGACATGGAACACTTCCGCGACCTGGCCCACGCGTGGGCGGCGTTCCGCGACGACGCCGGCGCCTGGGTGGCGGTGATCACCGGTGTCGCGCAAGACTTTTGCACCGGCGCCGACCTCAAGAAGTTCATCCCCGAACTCACCGGCGACCTGCCGCAGCCCGAAGGCTGGAACAAGGACGACGCCATCCACGCCGTCCTGCACCACTTCCCCGTCTACAAACCGATCATCGCCGCGGTCAACGGCACTTGCGTCGCGGGCGGCTTCGAGATGTTGAGTTCCACCGACATCCGCGTCGCCGTGCCCGCCGCGCGATTCGCGGTGATGGAGCCCAAGCGGGGCCTTTTCGCCGGCGGCGGAAGCACCGTGCGGCTGCCGCGTCAGATGCCCTATCCGCTGGCGATGGAGCTACTGCTGACCGCCGACATGGTCGACGCGGACCGCGCGCTGGCGATGGGGCTGATCAACCGCGTGGTCCCGCCGGAACGGCTGATGGATACCGCGTACGACTACGCCGAGCGCATCGCGGCGAACGCGCCGCTCGCGGTGTTCGCGACGAAGCAGTCGGCCGTCGAGGGTCTGGCGCTCGACCTCGCGTCGGCGTACGACAACGAAACCCGGCACAGCGACCGCATTTTCGAGACGCAGGATGCCAAGGAGGGGCCGCGGGCCTTTGCCGAGAAGCGTCCGCCGCGGTGGCAGGGCCGCTAACGCCGGCTGACGTCCCGAATGATCAGCGACAGCACCCAGCTCACGATGGACAACACGATCGCCGCCCAGATCGCCGTCCACCAGAAATGGTCGATCTGCAAACCCCAATGTGTGGTGTGCTCGGTGATCCGGGCGGTGATCCACAACATCAGCGCGTTGACGACGACGTGGAACAGCCCCAGGGTCAGGATGTACAGCGGGATCGACAAGAACTGGACGATCGGCTTGATGAACGCGTTGACCAGACCGAAGATGACGGCGACGACGAAGATGATGCCGACCCGTTCCAGCTTCGTGTCACCGCCGACGAACGTGATCCCATGGACGAACTTGGTGACCAGCCATAGCGCGAAACCGGTCAGTGCGGCGCGAAGCAGGAAAGGGCCCATGCCCAAGATCCTCTCACCAGGCGTGCGCGAAAGGCAGCCTGTTGAGTTGACTGCCGATATTCCTCGCTAAGCGTCGCCGCGCTGCGACGCCAGGTACTTCACCATCTGGCACAGGTTGACGACGGCCGCGCTCAACTTATAAATGGTGGCGTCCCGATCCGCCACACACGATTGCCAATCGGGGAACTCCTGCGGGGCTTTGTGGTTGTCGGCGTTGAGGTGCATTTTCTGCTCGATCTGGTCGCACAGATCGGCGAGGGTCAACTGCCCCGGCGCGCTGCTATCGGAGAACCATTTGTCAGTCATCTTCGGATCGTCGCCTCTCAAAAATCCCCGCTTTCTCCTCAGGCTATCGGGCCGACTGCCACGAGGATTGCGCGGCCGCTCAATTCAAATTGTAGAAGCGCTGGGCGTTTAGCCCGCCGATCTTTTCGCGGGCCATTTCGGTGATGTCCGGACGGGTCCGCAGGTGCTTGGTGCTCTCCGGCCATTCACCGTCCCAGTGCGGGTAATCGCTGGCGAACATGATGAAGTCGGCGCCGAGCACGTCGATCACCCCGGGCAGGATCGGTTCCTCCGGCTCGCACGTCACCCAGATGTTGCCCGCGGACAGGTACTCGTGCGGGTCGCGCCGCCAGCCGCGTTCGACCCAGTCGCCGCGCTTCTCGTAGTGCTCGTGCAGGCGATCCATGAAGAAGGGGACCCAGCCCGCACCGGCCTCGAGGAAGGCGACCCGCAACCGCGGGTGCCGCTCGAAGACGCCGCCGGAGACCAGCGCCGTCATGGCCGTCATCTGATCGAACGGGAAACTGATGCAATGCACCTGAATGTAATTGGTGAAGCGGTCAACACCGATCTTCGGCAGGTGGATGCCCGGGGCGCCGTGAATGCCCAGCGGCATGTCGAGGTCGACCGCGGCGGCGTAAAAGGGGTCCAGGTCGGGATGGTCGAGATTACGCGTCTTGAGTGCCGGCGGAACCAGAGTTGCCACCAGCCCAAGCTCTTTCGCTTCGGTCATGACGTCGATCGCCGCCTGGCCGTGCTCGATGGGGGTTACCGCGACGCCGCGCAGCCGTCCACCCGACGGGGCGCAATAATCCGCGATCCACTGGTTATAGAGCCGGGAGAATCCCGCCCCGAACTCGGGATCCTCGAGCGTCGGGGCGCACAGCCCCAGGCTGGGGTACAACACCATGGTGTCGATGTGGTCGCGGTCGGCATCCCCCAGCACGCCTTCGGTCGACCGGCAGTTGATGTCCGGCGCCTTGCTGATGCCGTGCTCGGGCGGACAGCCGGCGCCCGGGCCCTGATCCTCCGGATAGTTGCGGCCTTCGAACGTCAGCCGCAGCCGCCCGTCGGTGCTGGGCTTGACGTGCTGCGGCCAGCGTTTGATCGCTTCGATTGCCAACGAGGGGTTCTCGGCAACGTGTCCGTCCGCGTCGATGATGCGCATGTATTCGCAACTTACTCTCGCGCCATCGCGCTCGGTACTGCACGATGCTGACGTGACAACTCAACGGTTGACCGCCGATCAGCGAAACTCATTCATCGCGGCGTTGTTGGGCTGGACGATGGACGCCTTCGACTACTTCATCGTCGTGCTTGTCTACGCCGACATCGCAAAGACTTTCCACCACAGCAAGGCGGAGGTCGCCTTCGTCACCACGGCCACCCTGATCATGCGTCCCGTCGGCGCGCTGCTGTTCGGGTTGTGGGCCGACCGCGTCGGCCGGCGGCTGCCGCTGATGGTCGACGTGATGTTCTACTCCGTGGTCGGCTTCCTGTGCGCGTTCGCCCCCAACTTCACCGTGCTGGTGATCCTGCGCCTGCTGTACGGCATCGGCATGGGCGGCGAGTGGGGTCTTGGGGCCGCGCTCGCCATGGAGAAGGTGCCCGTCGAGCGACGCGGGTTCTTCTCGGGGTTGCTGCAGGAGGGTTACGCGTTCGGCTACCTGTTGGCGAGCGTCGCCTCGCTGGTGGTGATGAACTGGCTGGGGCTGTCCTGGCGGTGGCTATTCGCGCTGAGCATCGTTCCGGCGCTGGTCAGCCTGATCATTCGCTACCGGGTGGAGGAGTCCGAAGTCTGGGAGGCCGCGCAGGACCAGATGAAGCTCACCAGCACCGGGATCCGCGACGTGCTGCGCGACGGGGTGATCATCCGCCGGTTCATTTACCTGGTGCTGCTGATGACGGCCTTCAACTGGATGAGCCACGGCACCCAGGACGTCTACCCGACCTTCCTGACGTCGACCGCCAACCACGGCGCCGCACTGTCCAGCGCGACGGTCAAGTGGATCGTCATCGTCTACAACCTCGGTGCCATCATCGGCGGCCTGTTCTTCGGCACGCTGTCGCAGCGATTCAGCCGTCGCTACACCATTATCTTCTGCGCGCTGCTGGCGCTGCCGATCGTTCCGCTGTTCGCCTACTCGCGCGCCGCCGCGATGCTGTGCCTCGGCTCGTTCCTCATGCAGCTGTTCGTGCAGGGCGCATGGGGGGTGATTCCCGCCCACCTGACCGAGATGTCGCCGGACGCCATCCGCGGCCTGTACCCCGGCGTCACCTACCAGCTCGGAAACCTGCTGGCCGCGTTCAACCTCCCCATCCAGGAACGGCTGGCCGAGTCGCACGGCTATCCCTTTGCCCTGGCGGCGACGATCGTGCCGGTGCTGATCGCGGTGGCGTTCCTGACGCTGATCGGCAAGGACGCCACCGGAATTCGTTTCGGCACCGCCGAAAGCGCTTTCCTGCCAACCGAAGTGACGTGAGTCAGTCCGAATGGTTCAGCAGGCGCAGCAGCAGGTGCATCGCCACTGTCGTCGAGCGCTCCCGGATGTCCGAGCGGTTGCCGGGCAGCCGCAACGTGCGGGTGTCCGTGCGGCCGTTTGAGAGCTCCACCGTGAAACACACCGTTCCAACCGGCTTTTCGGGAGAGCCTCCGCCGGGGCCGGCGATCCCGGTGATCGCGACGGCGGTGTCGGCGCCGAAACGGCGTAGCGCCCCGGCCGCCATCGCCTCGGCCACCGGCTCGGACAC
This sequence comes from Mycobacterium sp. 852002-51613_SCH5001154, assembly GCF_001667425.1. Classification (NCBI taxonomy): domain Bacteria; kingdom Bacillati; phylum Actinomycetota; class Actinomycetes; order Mycobacteriales; family Mycobacteriaceae; genus Mycobacterium; species Mycobacterium sp. 852002-51613_SCH5001154. Next base: position 293,278 of record NZ_LZII01000005.1, read on the forward strand.
CGCGCCGTGGGCCTCGATCAGCGCCGGATCGACGCCCAGCAGTTCCGCTTTCGCATCGTTCGAATAGGCCACCACCCCGCCGGCCACATACTCCGACGATCCGGGCCGGTCGGTCAGTCGCGCCGCCACCAGCCCCGCGGTGCAGGATTCGGCCGTCGCGATCCGACGACCGGCCAGCGCTTGGCCGACCAGATCGTCCACGGTCGAACCATCTTCGGAGAACAGCTGCTGTGCGTGTCGGTCACGCACCAGCTGGATCAGCTTCGCGTAACTGGCGGCGGCGTCCGACTCGTAGCGCGTGACCATCTCGACCTCGCCCCGCCGCAAGCAGGTGGTGATCTCGAGCGACTCGAAGCCCGGCACCGACGCCTCGGCGTCGCGCAGGGTCTCGGCCAGGCCCGACTCGGGCAGCCCGAACATGCGCACGGTTTCCTGCCGATAGAGCGTTCGGCCGGCGATCGCCTGCTGGGCGGCGGGCGTCTCGATGGCCCGGTGCCACATCGGCTGCAGCTCGCGGGGCGGCCCCGGGAGCACGATGACCGTCGGCTTGCCGGGCACGACCACGCCGGGCGCGGTGCCGACCGGGTCGAGCACCTGCGATCCGGCGGGAATCATCGCCTGCTTGCGGTTGGCGGCGCGCACCGCCTCGAAGTCCACGCCCTCGAATCGCGCCATCAGCTTCTTGAGGATGTTCGCGATCTTGTTCTCGGTCTCGTCGTCCAACACCAGCTCGCGGTTGCAGAACCGGGCCACCACCTCCACGGTCATGTCGTCGGCCGTCGGTCCAAGGCCACCACTGGTGACGATCAGGTCCATGCCCTGGTCCGCCATGAAGCGCAGCTGCGCCTCGATGTCTTCCGGGCGGTCGCCACAGATCGTGATGTGCGCCAGCTCGACGCCCAGCTCCAGCAGGCGGTCGGCGATCCAGGGTCCGTTCGCGTCCTGGACGCGCCCGGTGAGGACTTCGGTTCCGGTGACGACGATTCCTGCGCGTGCGCTCACCGCCATGAGCCTACTGGCAGGGCTGAGAGACAATGGGCCGATGACCGAGCTAGAGGTCTTGCAGGCCGACGTCACCAAGCTCGAAGTCGACGCGATCGCCAATGCGGCCAACACGCAACTGCGGCACGGTGGCGGTGTCGCCGCGGCCATTGCCCGCGCCGGCGGCCCGGACCTGCAGCGGGAATCGACCGAGAAGGCGCCCATCGGGCTCGGGGATGCCGTCGAGACGACGGCCGGCGACATGCCGGCGCGCTACGTAATCCACGCCGCGACCATGGAGCTCGGCGGCCCGACGTCGGCGGAGATCATCGCGCGGGCCACCGCTTCCACGCTGCGGAAGGCCGACGAGCTCGGCTGCCGCACCCTCGGCCTGGTGGCCTTCGGCACCGGCGTCGGCGGCTTCCCGCTGGATGAGGCGGCGAGGCTGATGGTCGACGCCGTCCGGCGACACGAGGCGAAATCGTTGGAGAAGGTGGTGTTCGCCGTTCACGGCGACGCGGCCGGGCGCGCGTTCCGGGACGCCGTTGCCGGCTAATCCTCTTCGAGGTAACGCTCGACGGAGGCGACCTTCTGCGTCATCGCGTCGCTGACACCGGCCCGCCAGTCCGCCTTGATCACCGTGCTGACCCGGGGCGCGCGAGCGGCCACCGCCTCGACCGCTCGCTGCACGACCGCCATGACTTCTTCCCAGCTTTCACCCTCGATCACGGTGAACATCGAATCGGTCTTATTCGGCAGGCCGGAATCGCGCACTACCCGAACCGCTTCGGCGACGATCTCGCCGACACCCTCGCCCACACCCATGGGCGTGACGGAGAACGCGACAAGCACAGACACTCAACGAGCCTACCCAACCATTTGAGTGTCGGCCTGGCAGCATCAAGGCCCATGCGGGTTTTGGTGCAACGGGTCGCTTCGGCGACGGTGTCGGTCGGCGGCGAGGTGGTGGGCGCCATCCGGCCCGCCGGTCAGGGCCTGCTGGCCTTCGTCGGCGTCACCCACAGCGACGATGCCGACAAGGCGCGACGGCTCGCCGAAAAGCTCTGGAATCTACGGATTCTCAGCGACGAGCGGTCGGCCGCCGACGTCAACGCGCCGATCTTGGTCGTCAGCCAGTTCACCCTGTACGCGAACACCGCCAAGGGCCGACGACCATCCTGGAATGCGGCCGCTCCGGGCGCGGTCGCCGAGTCCTTGGTGGCGGCATTCGCCGACGCGTTGCAACGGCTGGGCGCTGAGGTCCACAGCGGGGTGTTCGGCGCCAACATGCAGGTCGAATTGGTCAATGACGGCCCGGTCACGGTGCTACTGGAGCTCTGACCCGCGATTGCAGGTACGTTGGGACAGGCCGATTTTTCGTGACCGATCGTTGACGGGAGGGGCGACCATGACCGCGACGCCCGAGTTTGGCTCGCTCCGTTCCGACGATGACCATTGGGACATCGTCAGCAGCGTGGGCTACACCGCCTTGCTGGTGGCCGGATGGCGTGCGCTGCATGCCGTGAGCCCGCAGCCGCTGGTCCGCGACGACTATGCCAAGGCATTCATCGAGGCCTCGAAAGACCCGTATTTGGCGGGGGTGCTCGCCAACCCGGGGACCTCCGAGGACGAGATGGCCTTCCCCCGTCTCTACGGCGTACAGACCCGGTTCTTCGACGACTTCTTCGTTGCCGCCGGCGCCGCCGGCATACGACAGGCGGTGATCGTGGCCGCCGGCCTGGACTCTCGCGCATATCGGCTCGAATGGACACAGGGCACAAGGGTTTTCGAGGTCGACCTGCCGAAGGTGCTGGAGTTCAAGGCGCACGTGCTCGCGCAGCACGGCGCCAAACCCAAGGCCCCCAGGGTAGAGGTTGCCGCCGATCTGCGCGCCGACTGGTCGCGGGCTCTGGAGGCCGCCGGCTTCGACGTGGAACGCCCCAGCGCCTGGTCGGTGGAGGGGGTGCTGCCCTACCTGACCGACGAGGCCCAGAACACGCTCTTCACCCGGATCAGTGGACTCAGTGCGCCCGGCAGCCGGATTGCCATCGGCGCGTTGGGATCCCGTTTGGACCACGATCAGCTCGAGGCTCTGGAGACGGCGCACCCCGGCGTCAACATGTCCGGCGACGTCGACTTCTCGGCGCTTACCTACGAACCCCAGACCGACCCCGCGGAACGGCTGGCCGCGCACGGGTGGACCGTCGAGCCCGTCCGCAACACGCTCGACCTGCAGGCCGGTTACGGGATGACCCCGCCCGATGTCGACGTCAAAATCGACAGTTTCATGCGGTCCCAATACATCACGGCAACGCGGTAACAGACCTAGGGCGTCAACAGGATTTTCACGTCGTCGCCCGAGCGCGACGCCGCGGTCGCGTAGCCCTTGGACGCCTCCTCCAACGGCAGCGTGGTGGTGAAGATGCCGTCGACGTCGAGCCGCCCGGATTGCAGCAGCGGGATCAATTCCGGCCAGGTGCGCTGCACCGGCGCCGTCGTCATCCGCAGCGTGATGCTGCGGATCAGGCAACCCAGGGCGTTGAGCGGGAACGGATTCATATCGTGCACACCGACAACCGAGACCGTGCCGCCCGGCCGCACCGCATTGAGTGCATCGGTCAGGGACGCATCCGTGGCGACGGCATCGATCACCGCGTCGGCGCCACGTCCCCCGGTGGCGGCGAGGATGGCCTCGACCGCCGGCGCCTTGAGGGGCGTCGCGCCCCACTGGGCGGCCCGATCCAGCCGGCCTTGCACCTGATCGACCGCGAAAACCGTTGCGGCTCCTTGAAACAGCGCGCTGCGCAGCGAGCACAGCCCCACGGCGCCCAGACCGATGACCGCCACGGTGCCGCCGAACGGAATATCGGCGCGTTGCGCCGCCGCCCAGCCCGTGGCGAGGTTGTCGGTGAGGAGTAGCGCCTGTTCGGTGCTGATGCCTTCCGGCACCTTGAGCAGCTGGAAGTCGGCCGCGGGCACGGCCAGCAGGTCGGCCTGCGCTCCCCCGAGCAAACCCCCGCCGAAGATCTGAAAGCCCTTGTGGCACATGACGGGATCGCGGGTGGCACAGCCGGCGCAGGCGCCGCACCCGGTCACCGAGGACACCATGACGAGGTCGCCGACCTTGACGGTGCGTACCTCCGGTCCCGCGTCCACGACGGTGCCGATCGCCTCGTGGCCCAGCGCGATCGGGTCGGGCATCGGGAAATCGGCCTCGTAGAAGTGCAGGTCGGATCCGCAGATGCCGGCGGCGGCGACCTCGACGATAGCTCCGTCTGGTCCGGGGAGGGCGGGATCTGGCCGGGTGTCGACCCGGATGCTGTGGGGTCCGTCGACGACTACCGTACGCATAGTGGCCTGCTCACTTCCTTTGCCGCACAACAAATTTTGACCAGTCGGGCTCACGCACCGCCGCCCAGTACTCGTTGAGGCGCCACGGACTGACGGTGTGGATCTCGCCGTCGGCGTTCTTGAAGTAGGAGTGTTTGACCGCGGGGTGCGCCCACACCATCTTCTTGATCTGGGTCTGCGTCCGGTCATGCCAATCGGTGGCGGCATCGGGCTTCGGCTCCAGCGAATGCACCTCTTGGTCGGCCAGCCGAGCCAGACACTGGTCTATGTAGCGCATCTGCAACTCGGACTGGAAAATCAGGCTGCCGCCGTGGGCGAGGTGGGTTCCGGGCCCGTAGATGATGAACAGGTTGGGGAACTTTGGAACGGTGATGCCGAGGTAGGCGTACGGCCGGCTCCCCCACATCTCGCGCAGGTCCACCCCGTCGCGGCCGGTGATCTTCAGCGGCCACAGCACTTCGGTGTGCCGGAAGCCGGTGGCGTAGACGATGACGTCGACGTCATGCGCCACACCGTCTTCGGTGACGATGCCGCGCGGGGTGATCCGCCGGATGGGCGTGCGCACCAGTTCGACGTTGTCTCGCTGCAGTGTCTGCAGCCAGCTGCCGTTGTCCTGCAGGGTCCGTTTGCCGCAGGCGGGATAGTCGGGCATCACCTTGGCCAGCAGGTCGTGCCCTTCTCCGACCTGGCTGGTGATCCACTGGGAGAACATCATTTGGGCGGCGGCGTTGATGTCGCTGACCGCATGCTCCTGGTCGGCGTAGTCCGGGTCGCCTTCCGCGGCGTCGAGTCCCTTGTCGGACCCCGGCCAGAGGACGAGAAAGCGGTACCACCGCCCGTAGAACGGCAGGTGGCGCATGGCCCAGCGCATGCCGTCGCCGACCTCGTCGTGATACATCGGGTTTGGGAACATCCACTGCGCGGTCCGCTGAAACACGGTGAGGTGCTCGACACCCGGGGCGATGGCGGGTGCGATCTGGAAACCGCTGGCGCCGGCGCCGACGAGCGCGACTCGCTTGCCGCTGATGTCGACGGAGTGGTCCCAGGCCGCGGAGTGGAACGACGGGCCCGCGAAGCTCTCGGCGCCGTCGAAGTCGGGAATGTTGGGCCGGTTCAATTGACCGACCGCGGTGATCAGGGCACGGGCGCGCACTGTGCTCGTCTGGCCGTCGACACCACGCAGCCGGATGCTCCAGGCGTCGTCGTCGTCGACCCATTCGGCGGCGAGAACCTCCGTATTCCACAGCACGTGCTCGGCCAGGTCGTGCTTCGCCATGACCTGGGTGAAGTAGTCCTGCAGCTCGTGCTGTTCGGCGAAGAAATGGGTCCAGTCGTTGTTGGGTTCGAAACTGTAGCAATAGAAGTGGTTGGCCACGTCGACGCGGGCGCCGGGATAGCTGTTCTCCCACCAGGTTCCGCCCGGACCGGGGTTCTTCTCCACGATGGTGAAGGGAATGTTGGCCTGCTTGAGCCGGATTCCGGCCAGGATGCCCGATTCGCCGCAGCCGACGACGAGGACCGGAATATCGGCCGCGCTGTCGGCCGGCAGGGTCGGCGGGCGGCGTGGATCGACCCCGTCGAGGTCCATCTCTTCCAGCACCAGGGGCAGGTAGTCGTCGGTCACGTGCTCGCAGGCCGCCCAGTCCATCATTTCGCGAATGAGGTCGAGGCTCAGCGGCTTCGGCTCGGGACAACCGCGGTCCCGATACTCGGTGATCACCGGCAGGGCGGCCGCGCGGGCCCGCGCCTTGTCCTCCTCGGACATGAAGCCCTGAATCTCGTTGAGGAACACACCCATCTGCTTGAAGTCGCGGATGAAGCGCGGGTCGGCGGTGATGTGCACGAGTGAAAGCAAGAGTGTCGGGATGCTGACATCGGCGAGGGCGGCCTCGATCTCCGCCGTGGACGTGGTGAAGGGATCGCCGGCATAGGCGCTGCGCATCGAGCCGATCCTCTCGGTGAACGGGGGTCCCCAATTACGCTACTAACCGTGTCGTAATTGGCAGCACTACGCTACCCGCTGGCGAGGGAGGGGATCAATAGCCTGTCCGCTACGGCGCGTCGTCCTCGTCGTTTTGCCCCATCGTCCTTTCGGGATGGTGGAAGGTGTTGGTGCGGGGCTGGCCGCGATCCAGGTGCGGTGGTGGGATCCATTCGGTGTCGCCGTTGGCGTGTTTTCGGGTGGTCCAGCCGTTGTCGAGGAGGCGGTGGTGGGGTCCGCAGGCCAGGGTGAGTTGATCGATGTCGGTGCGGTGGGCGCTGGCCCAGTCCTGGACGTGGTGGACTTCGCAGTAGTAGCCGGCCACGTCGCAGCCCGGGGCCGAGCAGCCACGGT